>JAHWHE010000067.1 GCA_019323495.1 Candidatus Woesearchaeota archaeon
ACTGGCCAGTATTATTATGGGAGCACGTATTCGCAGCAATTGCAGCAGCAGCAGATGCAGACGAAGAATGTTATAATATTTATCACGCAGGACGAGGCAGGCAATACGAATGTCGAGCAGAAAGTTATCAATTTCGAGCCAGGAAGCCTGCAATGGAAAGTAGGAAGAATATATACTGTGCCTAATACTGTCTACAGCAACAACCTTATGGCTGAGAGGAGCACAGGTGTTGATGTGAGCGTCATGTATGACGTGTTCTTCTATGGCGGCGGAGACATAAGCAATGTTGTCGCCACTAGCTCACTAGATGGGACAAGGTATGATAATAAATTCGTGAGTGTCAGCGAGACATATTCTCATTATTTTGAAGAAGAGAACAAGTTGTTTGTGCTTACTAAATTAAAGGTCAAGCCTGTCGCAGGCGATGTCCAGCAACTGAAAGAGGATCTTGGAGGAAAAGAGATAGGAAATACAGGCACTGGCCTGCAGATTGATTTTGCGCTCGATACTGTAATAAGTTATAGAATGGGGACTGCGAGTCCGAGCGAGCATGTTTATCTGAAGCACGCTATTGGAGTAGAGACTCCTTTTGATTATACGAAGTTCTTGACGCCTGAGATAATCAACAAGACAATAGAAATCCTGGACAAATGGATAGAGTTTTTGGAAAAGGCAGTAGATATCGCAGAGAAAGCGACAATCGCGACAACTGTCGGCTGTGTCGCAATGACTGTCTACAGCTGGGTTGCAGGCGGAGCAACTCCTGACAATGAGAAAAGAATGTACATGGTGTGCGATAGGGTGTGGTGCCCGACAATCCCGCCTGACTGCGAGAAAGTCAATAAAGTCACGAATGTGCAAGGAAAAGACTATGTGTTTGACGAGGAAAAAGGAAAGTATTATGCTGTTGATGATAAAACAAAGGAAAAGCCTTTGGACATAGAACCAAAGGCGCAGGACGTGACTTTCAAACAGGAAGTTGACGGTACTACGACCACATACAAATGGGTCCCTGGAAATCAAGCTAAAACCTTGGAAGGAAGACCTATCTGCGCGCAAGGTGAGAATGCAATCGAGATAAGAAGCGTCAACGAGAGCCAGGTTCCAATCACGTTCAAGCCTTCTGTGTCTGCGCGAGGAGGCACAACAGGCAGCTATCAGCAGTTCGGAGGTTCAAGAGGGCCGATGATGACAGAAGCAGGAACCTTGCGTTATGCTTGTACAACCATGAATCAAAGCGCGTACGCTTCTGCGAGCGCGACATCAGGAAGCGTCGGCTGTTATTCAGAAGGGCCGCCTGGATTCCACGAGACAAAGTGCTGGCCAGCAGATGCAAATAAATTGAATGACGACGGCGAAGTTAATCCATACGATGATATCTTCTTGTCACTGCAGTGCGGCTGCGTGAGCGGCGTGCGAGGGCATCTGAGCAATTTCTTGCGAGTGAGCGAAGGAATGAAGAAATGCCTTCAGCAGGCAATGATAGGCGAGGTTCGAGGCGGTTATTGTGAAAGATTGTTCGCACAGTATGTATGCGACCTGATAACTTGGGCGATAAAGAAATTCCTTACAGGCAAAGGTTTCGGAGCGTTCGGCTCTGGAGAAGGAGGAACGTTCAGGGGAAATTTCCAGGAAGTCAACAAAAGACTTCAACAGAGATATGGCGGACTGATAATGAACAGGTTCGGTTTATCGACTGATCAACTGGTGCACAAAGCATGCATCTCTGCGATAACAGGCGACTGGAGTGATCTTAGGGACATATTCCAGCAGGCAACAAGGGTTCCTGTCGCGCCTGTGGTCGGACCTATGATACCTGAATCAAGGTTCAATGCATGGAATCCATTCACTGGCGAAGCTTCTATCAATTACTATCTTACTCTCGGCATCCTTTCAGGAGGACAAAGGGTGACAGGTACTGTGAAAATCGTTTGCGATAAGCGTGAGCCTGGGGGCGAATATTGTCCGCCGGGCGCACCTGTCATCATATACGAAGAAGGCGTGTTTGTCGAGGCTGATGCAAGTGTCGAGACAAATATATTCTATACTGATGAAAGAGCGCGTTACTGGGGCAATGTCGCAATACTTGATCTGACATATCAATTAGGAGACCAGACAAAGAGGGTTGAAAAGAGAGAGCAAGTGATAAGAAAATCGCCTATGATTGCGCAGTGCCATTTCCAGCTTGTCCCGCCCGGAATAATGTGCGAGACAATCAGCGGCGCATTGCAGGCTGTCGAATACAGGTCGAGCGCATTCTCTCCTGCAGGCATTGGCACTTATTATCCTGGAAACAGCGTTGTTGTGAAATCAGAAGTCGCTGCAATGGCGCCTGCGATAGCTGGTGCAGAATCAGGGCCGCAGCCTGATGTTTATCTTGTTTATGAAATGACAAAGCCTAATAGAGAGATAGTTTCAAACAAAGAGAATCCAAACGAGCTTGCGTCCTGGAAGATTGATCTGTCAGGAGCGAAAGCTGTCTATGTGAACAATATACATACTTTCGCAGAAGCTATCGGTGTTTCAGGTGTTGAAGAACAGCTTGTTGTTGAAGGAGAAAAAGTAAGCTTGTCTTCATTAGGGATAGACAAGAGCATTGTACTGGAAGAAGGCGACGAGATGACAGTGAAAGCCGAGAATGCTGTTGATTACTCTGACAGGAAGGTTCTTGTATTCTCTGTTGTCGATGGAGATTCCTTTACCTGTTCTCAGGACGGCAATGACTTCAGATGTATTGCGTCGAAACGAGCAGTTGTCAATAAAGTAACATATTCTATTGATGCTGTTGGCGAGGATGACAAAGTAAAGATGAGAATATATGCAGGACCTGATGTTTTAGAAACAAGGATACTGCCAAGCCCTCGAAAAACTCGATTGGCAAAAGAAGTGCCTGCGACCGGATTCCCAGAGGGCACATATAAATTAAATCTGACTTTGTACCATGATGTTGACCAGAACGGCATGATCGATGGCAGGGATGAACTGGTTCCATTCGGCAGGTCGAATGTGCAGAGCAAGCAGCTTTCATTCACATTCAAGGATGTGCCTCCTCGAGACTGCACAATGAACCCAAGGATTGAGTTTGTCCTGCCGCAGAAAGACAGCCTGATAACACAGGAAATGAAGACATTCTACACAAAGAACGGCGAAGTCATTTTTACAATGTGGGATGACTGCAATGAGATAGAGAGTGCTGCACTTTACGACCAGAAATCATGGCTCGCAGCTGCAGAAGACGCGAGAGAATGGAACATGAAGCCTGAGAATGCTGACAAGCAGAAGAAAGAACCTTATGACGGATATTATATCAATAGACTGCAGCAGGACATGGATCCTGTGACAGGAACTTATTATTTCCCAGGGCCGCAGCAATTGAAGTATAGCTATAAATCCGGCGATGCGTTCGATTTGATTGTTCGTGCTGTCGATAAAAAAGGAAAGACAGGCGAGGCAGCTATCACTGTCATCAAGAGCGGACAGGAAAGCCTTGTTTTAGGAACGCCTCTGGAATTGGAATGCCAGAGAAAAGGCGGAACTTGCAAAGCAAACTGCGGTGAAGATGAGACAGACTTGGGCGCTTGTGATGGAAGCGAAAGGTGCTGCAAATAAGGTCAAAATTTAAATATTCGTTCTAATATAATTTAAGAATGGTGCTAAAACTAGAAGCACACGTGAGATTTGAACCAGAAGTCCATATAGATGTTTACAAGACAACTGACGGGCATTTGATAGAAACCGCTGTTTTCTCAGGCGAGGGTTATAATAAAAATATTGTTTCTATAACTTCGCAGATAGGGTGTCCTGTAGGGTGCAGTTTTTGTTATATGGGGGGTTATGATTTTAAAAGAAATGTCTCTCCTAAAGAATATCTGCAGCAAGTCAAGTCAGTGACAGGGCTCGATCAGCAAAAACCAATGAAGGTCTGCTTTACCAGGGCAGGAGAACCCTTGCTGAATCCTAACACAATTGAAGGGATTGTGCTAATCGCAGAAACATTTTCACCGAGTTTTCAATTGACCTCTATAATGCCGGCTACTAAGAATTCCAGGAAATTATTGAATTATTTGATGGGCTATTTGAAAGGAAATAAAAATAGCTTCCAGATAAATGTTTCAATGCACACCTCTGATGAAGAGCAAAGAAAAAAGATAATTCCTTTCAAGGATTTGATGGGTTTTAAGGAGATCGCAGAATTCGGCGAAGAATGGAAAAGAATGGTTGGCAATAGGAAGATAAATCTGTCTTTTGTCCTGATGGAAGGCTGCGAGATAGATTTGCAAAAATTTAAGGAAGTTTTCAACCCTGAATATTTTTCAATCCGTTTTGCACTCTATCTGCCCAGTTCAGAAGAAACCGCAGCTAGACATCCTCCGTCTTCGAAAACCAGGATGGAAGAACAAGTAAGGATCGCAAAAGAACTTGGCTATGAATGCATACAATCTGTTCCTGGGCCTGCTGAATTAAAATGGGATACTAGACCAGGATGCATGTTCAAGCTGAGAAGGTAAGGTTTATATAACACAGGAATTCTCTAAAATCTGATGGGATTAAAATTGATCAAGGGTAGTAATGACTGCGAAGGAGACTTGAAGGAAACTATATTTTTTTCAGACGCTGAACCCATTTCTAGATTTACAGTGAATGCAGAATCGACTTTTGAAGCTGACAATATTAATACAAGAGACAATATGGATTTTCCAGATATTGCAGTAAGTGTATGGAGGACTTTGATAGTTATCGCCGGCATAGGATATCGCTCTCTTGCCAGGAATTCGAATATAGGTGCAGTTACTGCTTGCGACTTTTATTTCAGGCTGCCCTCAAGATTAGAATCTTTGCAGGACCAAATGAATGGAATTGATATAAGCGACATAGTGGAAATGGAAGGAGTTAAGTATAAAGTCGCAGGGGTTCCGCGTTTCATAAAAGCTGTCTTTACATCGAGATGTTTTCCTGTCAATGGTTTGTTGCCCGACATAAGCGACTATCTAAAAGAACTAAATCATACACGCGTGCAATCAGATTCTGCAGGACGCTGGGGGCATTTTCTTGTCTATGCTTCGAAAGGAAAAATCTTTTTAACAGCTGCAGAAAAATCAAAGGAAATTTGTCCTGAAAGATTAGAAGAGCTCGGACACGTAAAGTCTGTTTTCCCAGGAAGAATATTGTGGTATTCGAACAGGCACAAACATTATGAAGAGATATTGTCTTCAGGCGCATATGACAATATTTAAATATTCATGATTTCTTATGTTCTTAGAGGGGTAATATGACTGGAGGTATTGAAGTAGAAGAGCTTTTAAAGCAAACATGCGCAGAACTGGCAGGCAGGCATCAGAAGCGCGAGATTGTTTTTCCCGGCACTGTATTTTCTGTTATTGTAGAAGATCATACAGGGCTTGGTCCAGGAAGAAAAGGCCTTATGTGCTATGATCAGGCAAATTTGTATGCTTTTGACGGAAGAACATGGGCAATCGCGAATGGACAGCCCGGTAGAGGCTGGCTTACTGAAAAATATAAAGGCGATATTCTTGCAATTGAAATGAATCTTGTTGCTGAGAATCCAGAAGAACTGCGAGGCTATCTGATTAGAAAAATCGGAAACAGCAAATTCCTCAGAAACACTCTATTGTTTGGAAAAAATGACGGAACAATAAATATTGTGCAAGGAAACAGATTCGAGCAAAAGATGTATGAAGCATTAGTTCCTATTCTAGCACAATATGTTGTGCGGCCTGCAAAGCACAGTGCATCATTCGTATCCCTTGACTGTCTAGAAAGAAGAGAGCCAACACCTGTTGTTGAACAAACAATGCTGTACAAACCAGGATTCGTTCCTGCTCTTGCTGAGATCATTGAGAATGTATTGAAAACAGTCAGGCGGGAATAGAATTACTCGAATATTTTCTTGAATCTTTCTTTATATTTTCTTTTTATTGACGGCGGGAGATAAGGATAGTATTTCTTCTGCAGTTTTATTGATAATTTAAAGAAATCTCCTGTAATCTTTTTCCTGCAGTTCTTGCTACCGCATCTGCAATGCATGACCCAGCCTTTCTTGTTGTCTATCTGGTCCACAGCTGCTGCCGAATAATCGTGTGTCAGTTCTTCTCCTTTTCTGATGTCTTTTAGTGCGATAATGTCGCCTTCCAATATAGATTTCATCTTGTAGATTGTGTTTGGATCGCACGAATGGTTCATATAAGATGCAGGAGAAAAATCAACAACATATTTTTTATTGCCTGCGTAATCGCAGTGCTCTGTCTGCTCTTCTGTAAGTTTTCCTTTCTTCACTAGTTGATTTATTTCATCCAATGTGTATCTTTTGAGCCTGGATTTGTCTAGATGATAGATGAGCTCGCCTTTCTCGACGCTCTTTGCAGCAAACAGGCCCTGTCCTTTTCCTTTTGTTTTCTTTACTATGTATTTCTTCATTTTTTCTTTACTTCTATTATCCAGATTCCCAAACCAAGATGTTTTCTGTCTAGCTTTTCAGTTATGTCCAGCGATCTTAGATATTTCTTGACTATGTCTTTGTCAGCTTTGTCTTTGATCCTCTTCAAGGCTTGTTTTGCAGATCTTCTTGCTCTGTTATAATCTTCCTTCCACAACGTATCTTTATAATCAATGAACTTGATTATCTTGTCTTTGAAAGCTGTATATCCTTTGTTAGTTTTGTCCAGCGTTTCATAATCTTCGTATATCTTCGTTGGCTTATAC
>JAHWHE010000068.1 GCA_019323495.1 Candidatus Woesearchaeota archaeon
TAAGCTGTAGGTCGAGGGTTCGAATCCCTCCGGGTCCGTTCTCAGTGGATTTGGCTTTTAGCCAAATCCTCTCTCTTTTGGTTCTAACTTTTGTAAAAGTTAGGTGAACATCCCTCCGGGTCCGTTTTTATCTTCTTCTGAGAAGATTCAACAGTTTCAATTTCTCGTCGGTGCACCCTCGAAAAAAGCAAACATTTAAATACTATATTTGATTTTACATTTTTAAGGAGGTGATTTGATATGGCTGAAGTTGTAGCCAAATGTGGAGTAAAAAGACAAAAAGGATATCTTTACTTTATCGACAAGAAAGGTAACGTAGCTAAAGCTAAAATGGCTAGAGGCGGCGGAAAAAAGGGAAGACAAGCGCAATCTGTTGTTGCTAAGACTGGCATCAAAAGACAAGCTGGTTATCTATACTTCCTTGACAAGAAAGGCAATGTCGCAAGAGTAAAGATGGCTAGAGGCGGTAAGAGAAGAAAAAAGAAAGCCGCTAAAAAGAAAACCAAGAAGAAAGCGACAAAGAGAAAAGCAAAGAAGAGGGTCGTTAAGAGAAAAGCAAAGAAGAAGAAAGCGACCAAGAGAAAGAAAGCAACAAGAAGGAAGAAAAGAAGGTAAGGTTTTCTATTTCTTTTTATTTTTCATTTTTTTTGTACAGCAAATTTAAATATTACACTCTAATCTCAAATTATTATGAAAATATTATTCGGAATTTGCACATGGGGCTTAGGCCACGCAACAAGGGATCTGCCCATAATAAAAAGATTGCTGCAGGAAGGCCATTCTGTAACTATTGCAACTAGCGGAAGAAGTTTAACCCTTCTGAAAAAAGAGGCGCCAGAATGCGAATTCATCGATTTTCCAGACTATCCTGCGCCTTATACAAAATCCAACCTGTTTGCATTGAAGTTTACGACATACCTTCCTCATTTTGTTAGACTGATTCGAAGGGAAAAGATACGGTTCAGGAAACTGGTTGATGAAAAGAAATATGACCTGGTGATATCTGACTGCAGATATGGATTTAATAGCAAGATAGTCCCCTGTTTCTTTATTACACACCAGGCAAGGTTCATTGTCCCAAAAAGAGTTAAGCCATTAGAAAGGACTTTGGAATATTTTAATTATACTTTCTTGAAGAAATTCGATAAAATCTTCATACCTGATTATGAAGAAGATAATCTTTCAGGAGACTTGTCACATAATCTCAAATTCTACAATGGAAAACCTGTAGAATATATAGGGATTCTCTCTGCAATGAAAGAGATTCAGACAGAACAGGATGTGGATTATTTTATTTCCATATCAGGCCCAGAACCGCAAAGAACCATTTTTGAAAATCTAATAATGTCTCAGCTTAACAGCTTGAAAGGAGCCATCGTCGTAACTCTTGGAAAGCCAGAAGAGGATTTTTGCAAGGAAATAAAGACTAAAAAATCAATAGTAACTGTTTATTCTTATCTTGGCCCTGAAAAACAGCAGTTGATGTTCAACAAGGCTAAGATGGTCATCAGCAGATCAGGTTATACTACATTGATGGATCTTGCGCAATTGGGAAAAAAAGCGCTCTTCGTCCCGACTGCTGGCCAGACAGAACAAGAATATCTGAGCTATTTTCATAACAAGCGAAAAACCTGGTTCAGCATAAAACAGAAAAAGTTCAAGCTCGCAAGGGACATCCAGATTGCAGAACAATATCCTGGTTTCAGAAAATGCGAGACAGAAGAAGCAATAGATAAATTAATGAAGCACGTTGATGAAATAGCAATAAAATCAAAGATGTTCTAGATCTTTTAGCCCGTGGCCTGTCACAATTGCAATCTTTATTGCATTTGCAGGCAGTTTCAGCTTTTTAATGCCTGCCCAGGCAACTGCTCCGCATGGTTCGCAGTCAATGCCCTCATGCCTTGCCATTTCTCTTCTTGCGACTAGGATTTCCTTATCTGTAACAGTGGCTGCAAGTCCGTCACTTTCTTTTAGCGCAGCGATTGCCTTATCACCGTCAAAAGGATCGCCTACTGCTATTGCTCCTGCGATTGTTTTCGGAATCACGCTTTTTATCTCCAAGCCAAGGTTAAAGGCCCTCACAACAGTATCGCAGCCAGCAGCCTGCACACCGACCATCTTTGGCAGTTTTTTTATCAAGCCAGTCATCTTTAATTCTCTGAATCCTTTCCACATCCCGCTTATCAAAGTGCCGTTGCCGATCGGACAGATCACATAGTCAACTTTTGCCATCTCGTCTCCAATCTCAAAAGCAACGCTTTTTTCTCCTTCCCCTCTATACGCATAGTCTCCCAGCAAGTAAATCCCTTTTTTCTTGAAATCCCTGTAAGCATATTGTGCTGCCTGGACATATCCTCCGTGCTTTACAGGAACCACGTTTGCACCATACGAATGCATCTGGTCCAGTTTCTCGTGCGGACTTCCCACAGGAACATAGATAGTAGCTTTCAATCCAGCAGCAGCAGCATACGCACTTATGCTCGCACCCATGTTTCCGGTGCTTGCAGCAACCACTTCTGTTGCTCCGAACTCAAGAGCTTTTGACAATTCTACTGTTGTTCCCCTGTCCTTGAAACTGCCGGTCTGGCTCACACCTTCGCATTTGAAATAAACATTCCCGCACGTTCCAATCTTTCTGCTGTGGACAAGGGGCGTTCCGCCTTCGCCTAAACTGACTATGTATTTGTCGTTAATTATTGGAAAGAATTCCCGATATCTCCAGTGATTGAACTTCCTTTTTCTTAGCTTAGTCCAATTAACCTTGCCTTTTAGTTCGTCATACTTGTAAATGATCTCAAGACTTCCGCCGCAATCACACTTGTACCTTAGTTCAGTCTTTGGATATGTCTTGCCGCATTCAAAGCAAGCTAGCGATTCTACGTGCATCTATCCACCTCTTTTTTTTGCTTTTCTTATCATCATTGGTTCAATAATTTCTTCAATATCTCGCTGATCTTTTTTCCTTCTGCTTTTCCTGCAAACTTCTTCATCGCCATTCCCATCAAAGCGCCGAACGGCGTGCTCTTGTTCTCATCGACAATCTTTTTTATTTCTTTTTCAAGCTCTTCATCGCTTATCAATATGAATTGTTCGATTATCTTCCCAAGATCTTCCAGTTTCTTGATATCGGGCACTTTCTTCAGTATGTCGACTATGCTGTCTTTTCCTATCTTTCCTTTGTTTAATGCCTCAAACACCTTTTCCAGATGCTCTTTCTTGATTTTTTCTATATCTACATTATGCTTCCGCTTCAGTTCTTTTAGGGTGGGGAGCATTGTTTCTGCGATAAACGCAGGCTTCACATTTTTGTATTTATCGACAAATTCAAAGAACAGGTCTGCTAGGTGTTCTTTGCTGATCAGTTTTGCAAGATCTTTTCCAACTCCGAGTTTTTCTATCCTTTCTGCCTTTTCTTCTATCAGCTCGACTTTCTTGACAGAGGATAAATTAGGAACAATCGGCGCAATGTCTGTCTCAGGGTACATTCTTTCTGCGCCAGGCATAGGCCTCATATATTCAGTGGTTCCGTCTGGCAATGCTTTTCTGACATGTGATTCTAATTTTTTCTTTTTCTTTATCTCGTCGAGCTGCCTTTCGACTTCCTGCTCAATAACTTTAGGGATAGTTCTTAAATCTTGGAAGCCTTTTATCTCTACCCTTGGATGGCCTTTTATGCTGACATTGACATCCTGCCTAACACTTCCGATTCCCCTGACAGTTTTTCCTGTGCTCTTCATTATCATCCCTATTTTCTCTGCAACCTCTTTCGCATGATCAGGATCCTTGATATCTGCTTCTGTGCCCACTTCAATTAATGGTACGCCCAATCTGTCAAGATTCCAGGTAATGGTGTCCTTTGTTTCTTCTAGCTTCTGTGCAGCTTCTTCTTCCAGGCAAATAACAGAAATTCTCACTTTTCCTTTGCTCGTCTCTATGTGGCCGTCAGTTGCAATAAGCGCAGTTCGTTGGAAACCGCCCACATTGCTTCCATCAACAACTGTTTTTCTCATGACTTGTATTTCATCTACTATCTTCGCATTCAGCATAAGAGCAACTTGTAATGCTACGTGCAGGGCATCTTTATTGAGCGGTTTAGGCGGATCATCATCCAGTTCGACTTCACACACACAGTCAGAATCTCCTGTATAAATGTGCTTTTTTTGTTTTGCCATTTCGAATTCAGCAGCAATATCAATTCCGCCAAGCTCGCCTGCAGCAGCCCTTAGTTGTCTTTCCACTTCTATGTCTTTCTTATTGCCTCTGACCCAGCTAGGGCAATCGCAGAATAACTTATGGCCTGCTATCTGCTGATGCAATTCTAAACCGCATTTAAATCCTAAACCCTCGTAATAATGCTTTAGCCTGTCTGTCATACCTCTCTAAAACAACATCCCTATTTATATATATTTTGCCCTATTTATGCAGCACAAGCTATAAATATTCAATATATTTCTCATTTTCATTTTGGAGGAAATCTGATGAGTAGTGATTTTTTGCCAGGCATGGAAAATGCAAGGATTGTAAGGCCTAGAAAAGGTAGTGTTCATTCTCATGATGATTTAAAAGAATTTAGAGGAGAGGATTTATGGATGGCAATGCGGGAAGCGCACGATCCTGTATATCACAAGCAGATAGATGCTGCTTTCATGTATTGTTATGATGGGGATGTTGAAGCTGTAAAGAATTTTGTTGTTGTCAAAAAATATCTGCCTAAAGAGAGTCTTGATGCTTTGGCAGATGAGGTTGAAGAAATAAGGAAACTCTCCATGATTCATGGAGGTCCTAGAGAAAAAACAATCTCTATTGAAGATGCATTAAGAGAAGAAGACAGAAAGAAAAGATGGAGAAGATTCAAGAAGATTGAGAAACAGCAGGCAGCAGAATTGGGGCAGCACTTTGCCAAAGGCCCCAAAAGCACGCACATCGGCCAGATGAGAAGAACTGCTGAGATTCTGGGCTACAATTTCTTGCCAATCATTGAGCAGATGAGGCCCATTCGAGTTTACGATCAAAGACTGATAGATAGGATGAATAGCAGGTTAAGAAAAGAAGGCATCGAAGTTGAAGAAAGTCCTAGGACTGTTCCGGATTCCTGCCAGATATGTTCGCAGAAAGTCAATAATTCAGTTACTCTGCAGGAATTCTTAGAAGACGGAAGTCCCGGTTCTGGAAATCTATTCTTGGGCAAAGGCTGCGCAATAACTCTGTACTGGCTATTCAATGTAAAAGAACACCAAAGAAAAATAAGGGACGTGCAGCGCAAAGTCAAGAAGTTCAGGGAAGGAAAGGATGAGGGCTGGAATAGGTATGTCATGATTAAGGATGAAAAAGAATTAGAGAACATAGTTTCTGAAAAGGTCATAGCAGACATAGAACAAGAAAAATTAAGACTAGAAGAACAATACAAAAGGAAACTGCTCGCTTATTTGAAAGAAGCGCGCGAATTGTTTGCTGCACAGCCTGACGCAAGAAAAATCATGTGGGCAATGCAGATCAGTGGCGGTTACTTGGGATTCTTTAAAGACAGGATTGACGATCTGGAACCAGAGGAATTAAGGATTTATAAGAAAATGGTTATGGGGCGGCAGATGGAGGATTGGGAGAGGGCCATCATGTATACCCGTTTTGCAAACGAAAATTTTTACAGCAAGAGCAAGATTGCTGGCGGAATCATTGATGATGTAATTTATTTTATAGAAAATGATATGGTTTCAGCAGACGCATTTGGCAGTGCGAGCAGGGCCGCTTTATTGGCAGACCTTGCAGGAAGCAAAGAACGTCCTATTACTATAAGAGAACTGCAAAGGCTATTGAAATCAACCAAGGACTTCTTCAAGAAAAGAGAAGAAGCACATGCGATAATAAATACTAATTACGATTCCGCACTTACAGGCAATCCATTAGAGCAGATTGTTGATTTATTACTTGAGTATGACGCAGACATAAAAAAAGACATAGAAGATAGAATTTTCTCAAATGCGGATTCAAAAATCATTAGGCCGCATCATGAAAAATACATGACAGCCCAAGCAGCGATCGAAAAAGACCCAGAAGAAAAGAGAAAAAGAGTCATTGAGAATATACATTCCGTTGACAGTATAAGAGAATACGACTTCATGCTAAAAGAATTGTTTGCAGTATCAAGAAAAATAAAATTGCACAGATATTTTACAGAGTTTGGTTCTTTCAAAGACCGAGAGCTGGAGTGCTTGCTGTTGGAGGATTGCGCGGACGAGCTTGCAGACATTACAGGTATAGAAGAGTTCCGAAGCAGAAATCTTATAACTGTTATCCAGTTACTGACGAGCGCGTATTTCCCAGAGAATTTGAAAACCTATGCAGACAATGCGATGCAGATGCTTCCTCAAGAAGGAAAGACCCCTGGTTTGGCAACTTATCTTAGCTTTGGCTTGGTCCCAAAACAATTGCTGAAGAAGAAAAAGGATAAAGATGATGTTTTCAGTGCAGGGTTATTGAGGCAGGCTTACAAATTAATGAAAAAGAAAGGCTTCAAGGCAAGATGCGAATTGTCTGATCATCTAGATAATCTGTCAACAGTGGAATCGTACAGTAAATACGAATGGATAATTTCTATGCCAGAGATAGACGCTTTCAGAAAAGACATCGGCCGATACAGCGCTTTTAGAAAAGAAGACTTAGAAAAGATCTCTCTTTCGGCAGAAATACTTAGAAACTTGGCTGTTTCTGGATCGGAAGACAAAACAAACGAACACTTTAGAATATTAAGCGAGCTTCATGGCGCCAAGATGCTGTCGTGCGACAGCAATAGCTTGTCAGATATGAGGGCCAGTCAATACCAAGTTCTTTCAAGCTGCAAGAGATTCATAGACGAAAAAGGGAAAATCACAAGATATCAAAGAAATTCAACTGTTTCTTACTATGATCCTGATGAATTAGGAAAAGTTGTACAGGAATTAGACAATGAATTCGTTGTTTTCGAAAACGACCGTGGAAGAATAAGAGAAAAAAGCATCCAGGAAGACGAAGACTGGCTGAAGAAGTTTGATAGGATTACAGATGATTTCTGGATGAAAGAGCTGAAGATTTACGATAATTACGGCATCATTAGAAATTATAGGACTTGGAGAGAGCACAACCAAGGCCATAAATTGATCGTTTCAAAAAAATTAAAATCATTAGTGGAGAAGTTATACGAAGAAACGAAACAAAAACAGGCAGTCAAAAGGTACCACGACAAAAGAAGGAGATTTATTCAAAAGCAGATACCAAATTTTGCTAAATTTATCGATTCAGAAGAAGCATCTGAATTCTATGATTTATTCATGGGAGCCCAGGCAAAAGCGCAAGAAGAAAGAGCACGCGATCAAGGCAGAGATGTCCGTTATACTAGATTCTACCATCTCTGGCGCCCTCCAAGAGAGGACGCAATTATATACCAAGCGATGAGGGACTGGAGAAATAATAGAAGCTTCGGCAAAGTTGAAACAGGTATTGTTAAGAAATTTCTCAAAAAAGGCATAGAAAATAGCTACACAATGCAAAGATTATATGCAGAGGATTGGAAGATTTCTCAATTCGTTAGAGGCAGAAGATGGTTTGGTGTTCAGAGAAGCAGTGAGCGATCTAGGCTTCGTATTGGTGTGGGATCTTCAAAAAGCTTGCCTTTAGACGAACGAATAGTATCTGATTTCATGCACAGAGTGCGTATAGATTTAAGGCATTTGGGGCTATCAGACGATATTCTTTATATCTTATTGAAAGCTAGTGACTGGAAGAATGAATCTGCAAGGAGCATGATGCAGAGAGTGATAAGCGGAAAAAGGCAAAGATTCA
>JAHWHE010000069.1 GCA_019323495.1 Candidatus Woesearchaeota archaeon
CCTTGGCAGCTGCCTGACATAGCCTGCGCTTGCAAGAAATATATAGCCGATTATTATGACTGCAGCAATAGTCACCCACGTTGCCAATGGAGTTTTCATGACTTCGAATTTTCCGCCAAACAAGCCGAGGATCAATAAAAGCATCAAGATTCCTACGATCCAAACGCTTATAGAAGGCAGGGAATGGTTCATGATCTCGACAACATCTGGCAGACCTGCCAATGCGCCACCTAATTTGCCGTTTGTCAGGTCGCTGTCATTGTAAACAACGTGCGGTATGACCGCCATTCCTGCAATGCAAACAGCAATTACCAAATTAAGGTTCTTTTTGCCGTACTTGTGACCTTCTATTTCTTCTGTACCAAGAACTCTTGTTTTCTGCAGTGCTGCAAATATAATAACAAAGATCAGGATAAAAGGAAGAACTACATCATAAACACCAATTTCATTCAAACGTCTTACAGCATCGATAAAAGCAGCCATCTTGTCAGTCTTATTCCTTTTCTTTACCTTTTTCAGGAGAAGGCCTTCTAGCAATCAGCCAGATGAAAATCGCGATTCCTATCAATAAAATTAATGTTGCAACATATTCTTCTGTCCAGTTCCCTTTCAAAAAGCCCATCAATTTTTGCAACCAGCCCAGTGCATGCATGAAGATCAAGACTATGACCACAACAATCACAGCTATAAGAAAGCCAAAGAACTTAGGATAATCATCCTTAATCTTGAGCAGATCTTTTTCCATGAAAACACTAACCGTTATCAGGAAGAATATCACTATTATCAGTACAAGCACAACATTTGCAAGCGCCTGGTTTATGACCGCCACCAGTTTTCCTGTTCCAACAACCATCAAACCTAGAACGAATGCAATTATGGCGTTCAAGCTTCTTCTTGGTTCTCCCCTTTCCTCGCCAAGGATCTTTGTCTTGTCAAGAACCGCATAGGTCAATGCAAATACCAATAAAAACGGAAGAATTATGTCATAAAAGCCAATTCTACGCAGGAATTCTATTACACCGCCGAAAACTGTTTCTTCTACCATCTCCTTTCAACAAGTAAAAGAGGATTTTGGTTTATAAATGTTTCTATTGTTTTATGGCAAAAGTTTATAAAACAAGTATTATTACAAAGCGGATATGATAAACAAGGAGAATTTCAAGAAACTCAAAAAGGAAATAGAGCAATACACAGAGAAGAGAGAAGATTTGATTAAAAAAAGCAGGGACGTCATCAGCTTGTCGAAGCAAATAATTTATAATGTCCACAAAGGCGATTTTAAACAAGCTGAGAAATGCATCAAAGACATAACAAAAATAATTGCGGACTTGAAAAAGATAGTTGAAAAAGAGCCGAGCTTGGAAACAGGAAGCTACAAAGTCGCTATCCAAGAGTATGTTGAAGCAGTATGTTATTATGAATTTCTTAAGAATAAGAAACTGGTGACTGATGAGGACCTGAATGCTAATGCAGAACATTATCTTTCAGGTGTCTGCGATCTTACAGGAGAATTAGTAAGGTATGCATACAACATAGGCATAAAAGGAGATGTCAAGCAAGCAGAAGAAATCAGGCAGTTCATAGAAGAGCTATATAATGAACTCATGCTGTTTGCATTCAGGAGCGGAGAGCTAAGGAAGAAGTTTGACCAGATTAAATACAACCTTAAGAATATCAACCAGCTAGTTTTCGATCTGAAGGTTAAAAAATGAACCGCAAAGGGGGAATAGATAAAGAGCAAATTAGAAATGAAGCTAAAAAGATAATTGACGGCTTTATGCAGGCTCTTGAAAAAGTGAGGACAGAGGAAATTCTAAAATACGGAGTAGAGAGAGAGGAATTCATGAGAAAGCCCGGCAGCAGCAAATACAGCGGCAAGGATTTCCGCGAACGAATGCTCGGCAATGCTACAAAAAAAGAGGACGACCAGATAGTCGCCGAGAAAAAGAAATGGTGATGTTATGTCTATCAAGGAAAAACTTGAACAAATCAAGAACGGCAAACTGACTGCTGAAGAAAATATAGGTCAAATTCTGGATACTATCAAAAAAAAGAACAAGAAACTAAATGTTTTTCTTTATGTCAATGAAGGTGCGATAACTGATGCAAAAGAAATAGACAAGAAAATCCAGCAAAAGAAGAAAATTGGAAGATTAGCCGGACTTGCTATCGCAGTGAAAGCGAACATCAATGTGAAAGGGATGCCGATCAGCTGCGCTTCAAAAACATTGGAAAATTATAACGGAACTTATGATGCAGAAGTCATTGAAAAAATAAAAAATGAAGACGGGATAATCATAGGAATTGTCAATTGTGACGAATTCGCTTCTGGAAGCGGCGGAGAGCACAGTGCGTTCGGCGCAACGCAAAATCCCGCAGCACCAGGACGGATTCCCGGGGGAAGCAGCAGCGGAAGCGCAGCAGCTGTCGCAGCTGACATGTGCGATATTGCATTGGGAAGCGATACTGGCGGGAGTGTCAGGAACCCTGCGAGCCATTGCGGCATTGTAGGGGTGAAACCCAGCTATGGCAGGGTCAGCAGGTACGGGTTGATCGATCTTTCAATGAGCCTTGACCAGATCGGACCTTTATGCAAAGATGTTTATGGAACAGCATTGATGCTAGAGATTGTCAGCGGAAAATCAGACTATGACGCAATCACTTACCAAAAACCCGTGATAAAATATACAGAATTCAAGAAGCCTGCAAAAATCACAATCGGTGTCAGCAAGCAATTTGAAAAATTGTGCGCGGACAAGAGAATCAGCAAGTTAGTCGAAGGGTGCATAGAAAAGATTAAAAAAAAATTGGGCGCGACTGTCAAAGAAACAGATTTGAAATACATAGATCTTGCGATCCAGACATATTATCCTATAGTTTATGTGGAATTCTTCAGCGGAACAAGAAAATTCGACGGCAGAAGGTACGGGAAGATCATAGAAGAAAGCTGCGGAGAAGAGGTTTTGAGAAGGATCCTTGGCGGACAAGAAATAAGCAAGGCAGAATTCGCAGGTAAATATTATAGGAAGTCTTTAGAAATGAGAGAATTGATCAAAAGGGATTTCAAGCGAGCTTTTGAGCAGGTCGATGTCATAATATCGCCTGTCTGCCCTAGCCTGCCGCACAAAATAGGGGAAAAAATAACTCCTGAAGAAGAATATGCTTACGATGCATTCACTGTTCCTGCCAACCTAGCTGAGATCTGTGCAGGAGTGATCAAGGCGGGCGAGATTGACAATATTCCTGTAGGATTGCAAGTGATGGCTGAAAGCTTCAGAGAAGACAATGTGTTTAATGTTATGAAGATATGGGAAGATATTTTACATGAGGAGGGTTAGATGGAAATCAAGAGACTGAATCACGACTGTTTCAAGATAAAAACAGAAGATGGAAAAATCATATATACTGATCCGTACAAGATTAAAAAAGATGAAACAGCCGATTTAATCTTGATTACGCATGATCATTTTGATCACTGCAGTCCGGATGACGTGAAAAAGGTTGCAGGAGAAAAAACAATCATAGTGACGAACAACAGCTGCAAATCAAAACTTGGAGCTGAATGCAAAAAAATCCAGAAGATAGTCGCTATCGAGCCTGGGGAATCGTGCGATGCAGATGGAATAAAAATAAAAGCAGTGCACAGCTATAACGTGAACAAGTTCAAAAGCCCTGGAAATCCTTTCCATCCAAAAGGTTTTGGGATTGGATTTATATTCACAGCAGAAGGAAAGAATATTTATCTTGCAGGCGACACAGATGCTATTCCTGATATGAAAAAATTAGGCGATATAGATATTGCACTTCTGCCTGTCAGCGGAACATATGTCATGACTGCAGAAGAGGCTGCTGACGCCTGCAATAACATGATAAAACCGAAAAAAGCAATTCCTATGCATTACGGAGACATTGTCGGCTCGAGCAGGGATGCTGAAAAATTTTGCGAATTGGTCTCGTGCGAGACAGAGATTGTTGATTAATTTTAATAGGGGTGATGAAACATGCCAGTAAACAAGGCAGTAAGAAACATACTTGAGAATTGTATGGGAATCCTGGACGGAGAAAAGTTACTGATAGTCGCAGACACTAAAACACAGAAGCTTGGCTTTTTCTTTTATGAAAATGCATCTCTCCTTGCCAAGGACATAGGGTTTACAGCAGAGCTGGAAGTAATGGAACCTACTGCAACCGATGGTGCAGAACCTTCTAAAGAGGTTGCAGATTTGATGAAGATGTATGACGTGGAGTTATTGGTCACCTCCAATAGTTTGACCCATACCGACGCCAGAAGAAATGCGAGCGTTAGCGGCGCAAGAATCGCAAGCATGCCTGGAGTGACAATGGACATGATAAAAAGAACATTGGCAGCAGATTACAATGATGTTGCGAGTCTGACAGAAAAACTTGCAAAAAATTTGGAAGGAAAAGACAAAATACACATTAGGACAAAGAAAGGCACTGATCTTGTGCTTTCCATGAAAAACAGGAGCTTTGAACAGGACAATGGCATATATGTTGATGAAGGCAGCTGCGGAAATCTTCC
>JAHWHE010000070.1 GCA_019323495.1 Candidatus Woesearchaeota archaeon
CTAGAAGGAGGTTATAAACCCGAAAGCATCAGAAATGGTGTCAAGGTCTTTATCAAGGATTTATAAATAAGAGGGCCTAAAACCCTTGAATTCCGCACACAAGTCACTACTAAATGAGGACAACAAAGCGAAAGCTTTAAATACTAGAGGCCCAATATTTTCTGTACAATGCAAGAGTTCGAAACAGAAAGAGTTGAAAAGTTGGATGAAATCCTTAAGAAGGTATTTAAGGATATCAACGGCAGACTTAAAGCTGTAATAAATGAAGTTTCTATGGACCCTGTTACAGGCGACTTTAAATTTACAGGTCCTGTTTGCGAATTCAAGAGATCCCCTTCATCTGAATGGGAAGGCAAAGAATACCCAGAAGTGAGAATCGCTTACAGTTTCTTGCTACCTGAAATGCATAATGACAAGACCAGATACTCTTGCGTCAACGTGTCAGTCACTCCTTCAGAAAGAGAAATTAATTTCTTTCCATTGCCTTTTTCAGTATTGAATAATATTGATTTTTCAGAATTCAGAGGCAAACAATTTCAGGGTTTGAATTTCGAGCAGGAAGGAATAGATAAAGTTGTTGATTATTTCAGTAACAATTCAAATGTCAGGGATTATTTTAACATACATGCTGCTTCAGAATTTAGAAAATTTCTTTCAAAAAAAATGGAAGAGCAATTTGGCGAAAGCGAAAAAATCTTTGGAAGTTTTGAAGAAATGATAGATTATCTTAAATCACCCAAATTCAATAAAGAAGCTTATGAAAGGGCGATGCTGCAATATAATGCTTTTAGAGCTGCTAAAGCAAATTTGATAAAGATGGGATATCTTTTCTTGAAGCACGCGAAAATCACAAAAGGCGATGAAGCGCGCATGGATTTAGGCTTGGATATCTTTTCAAGAGTCCTGCGTGTTGAATACAAGGTTCTGCCTGAGCACTTTACGCAAGACGGCTGGGCAGAAAAAAGTCTGATTAGAGACATGCAAGAGCTAGAGCAAAGATACTACGCCACTAAAGGCTTGCCAAGGATTAAAAAGAAGTTCTAACAATAATTCTCGATCTATTTAATTCTAAATTAACCTGCACGTATTTGTATTGAAAAGATAGAATTAGCTTAATCTTCTACTTTGATGAACTCTTCTGATTCTGCTTCACATCTAGGGCACAGCTCTGGCGGGCTTTCGCCTCGCATGGTGTATGTACACCTGCTGCATCCCCATTTGAAACCATATGTTAATGCCATTTTCATTCACATTTTCCCTATTTTGGGCCATTTAAAAAGCTTACGCGTCAGCTTTTATAATGACTATAAATAGCCCCATTTATGGACGACAAAGAACCTGTACCAGAGGTGGGGCCTAGACTGACCAAGGACCCGCTTGACGAAGAGGAAGAGTCGAAAAAGCCTGTAAACAGGACAGCAAGAAATCTGGGAAACTTGATTGTAGGGGTAGGATTTGGTGGATTGTTTGAGCTTGCATTTCCGAATCAGTCAGATTCTATTGCGCCGGATGTCTGCTATTCGTTCAACATAGGCATCTGCTATTTTTTTGTTGACAGGTTTCTTTTCTATAGAAAAGATTACCCTGCAAAATACAGCTTGGAAGATTCTTTTTATTTGGCAGCAGGGACTATGCTTGGAAAATCAATGGTTAAAGCTGCAAGAAACATTACCTATAATGCGTTCTAGATCTCTTTGCAGATCTTCAGGAAATTCTTCAGTATCTTTTTTCCGACATCGCCGCTGACTTCTGGATGGAACTGCACGCCATAGATCGGTCTTGACAGATGCTTCATTGCCTCTATCTTTGTCACAGTGCTTTTTGCCAGCAGTATAAAGTCAGGAGGGAGCTTGTTCAGACAGTTGTGATGTGCTTCCTGCACAGCGATCTTTTTTTCTTTAAAATCAGCAAAAATATCGTCCTTGTTAACAATTTCTATTTTTTGCTTTTCATTGTGGAACTTTTTCATAGGGATTGTTTTCGCGCCGAACGTATCGCCAATAAGCTGATGGCCCAAGCAAACTCCCAGGATTGGTACTTTTGCATCAAGCAGGATCTGCAAGTCAAGATTAATGTCTTCGAGATACTGTTTCTTATTCAGCGCCATTGGTCCGCCAGAAAGGATTATGCCTTTGAACTTCTTTAGTTGCTTAGGCTTGAGAGTGTCCTGTTTATCCATTACAATGAACTTGGCACCTAGTTCTGTCAGCCTCTGTTGGAGCTCGTAAATAAAGTGGCTCCTGTTGTTTATAACTAATATCATGCCTTTATGTAGCGATAATTAGTATAAAAACCTTACCAAAACAATATAAATCACTTGAGAAAATCAAGAAGCATGGTCAATCTTGAAGCAGAACTAAATGGGTTTCACGCATTGTTCGGTATTAGGCTAAAGTCTGAGACGCCGGATCTGCTTTCAATCTTGGCTGAAGATGATGAACTAAGAGAAAGTCTGGCCCATGTAGATGATCTTGGCGATAAAGTTATGTATGTTTTCCAGATTGGCGCATGCGAAGCAGTTTTTACAGAGTCTAAAAATCAAAGTTTTCTTACAGATTCTGATCTGAATATTACTTCAGATGACAGACTCACATACAGGATGATGGGCTACAAGCTGATATTCTTTACAATCAGCAGCAGGGATAAGGATGAGAATTACAAGTTAAGAGACAGAGTGCTGAAAAATTTTTCACAAACAATAAGCATTGACACTAAATCAGAGTTTAAAGACATTCAAGAAGACCTTTTGCATGAGGTTTGTCAACGAAGATACATGGAAGATATAATAGATGCAGAAACCATAGAGATTACAAGCAACAGGTATAATATCTTGTGGCATTACTTTGTAAGAAAGAG
>JAHWHE010000010.1 GCA_019323495.1 Candidatus Woesearchaeota archaeon
AATCCTTACGGGAGTTTTGACGATGCACGATCCAGTCTATCCTGGAGAAGGGTTGGTTATGTTTTTGGAATTGACGACAATACAGCTGACTGGAGGAGTGCAAGAGAGCCAATCAGCCTGGCAGCTCATGTCGCTGCAAAAGGCTTGGATGGCTTGAAAAGTCTTGGAGTGAGTTATCTGATATCAACAGGATTCAGATTCCCAGGAGCTGTGTTCGGTGATGCTGTTGACAATACAAGAAAAATAAATGAAGGCTTGCATGCTTTGCAGAATCCCAATCTGTCAAAGCAAAGAAGGGCTGAAATCAATTACAGTCTTGCAAGCGAGTTCGAGAGAAAAGAAGATTATTCAAGAGCGTTATTGCATTATAGCCAGGCAATGATGTATGGTTATTCTGATTCTGAATCTGCGATAGAAAGATTAGAAGCAAAGACAAAGAGGTCTGTTGGAGATGAAAGAAAGACTGTGGAAGCTGAGAGAAGATTATTAGAAGAAAGGGCCAGACTGAATGAGTTTTTCAGGTTCAGTGGAAAAGAAGTTAGAGGCTTCCCAAGATTGCTTGGCGAAGATGGCTTGAATATAGATACTACTTATATTGATGGTGAACATAGAAATGGCGAGATTGCGGATGTTGACGATGCAGTCATAGTAAGAAGACAGATCAATTTGGATGTCAGCTTTGCTGACGGAAAGACCCGCCAGTATGCGGTGACGAGGGCGCAGCTAGAACAGTTGATTAATGACAAGACAATTCCTTCTGTTCATAGAGAATACCTTTTGTTATTGACTAGCCCGCAAGTAGTGTCCAAAGGAACCTTGAACTTGCCTGGCGATTATCTGAGACAGAATCCTGCTTTTGCAAAAATCCTAGGAATAGATCCTTTATTGCTTGACCAGGATCCTGAGAATGGAGAAATAACCCAAGTTTCTTTCAGCATGCAGGATCTTGCAAGAATAAGATTCTACAAAAGAGAAGAGCCAAGTTTGCTGCAGAAATATGTAGCAGAACCTTTTGGAGCTGTTGAATATGATACTGTTACAGAAGAATTCCCATTAGCACCAGGAATCTCGCAGAGGATAAACGCTGTTGCTAGAAACATCGAGATAGAACTGATGCAGGAAGAAGCTGACAGTGAAAGCGGCGCAGTGCATAAGCAGGGAAGATTCAACGGATTGTTCTTAGGTGCGGGAAGCAGCAGGGGTTTCGGCGGTGCTAATTATGGATATGTCCTGCCTAACGGAAGCATAGCGGTCGCTGTGCAAGGAGGAATAGATTTCAAAGGGAGGCCGTTCTATACATTGACATTAGACCTGGCGAATGAAAAGACCAAGACAGAAAGCCATGATTTGTCATTGCAAGTATCACAGGACTGGGAAGAGCACGAAGATGAAGAAGACAAGAAAGATGGAAGGGGAAAGATTGCACTGTCTTCTGTGACCTCCAGAAAAGACAGTTCAGAGATAAGAGAAGTGAGCTATAGATTCCATGGCGCAGACGAGCCTAGGTTCGGAGCTAGGATCGTTAGAATCCAAGTTGACGATCACACTGCTGTTACATACGGAATTGATTTCAAGAGAAAGATAGGCGGCAAGTTTGAACTTTCTTTTGTCGGTGCAAGAAATGATGCTGCCAAAGAAGCTACGAACAAGGCGTTAAGATTCATGGAGATGACGGGAATCATTCCTAACAGAAACAGATCTATTTATGCAACCATGAGAATCCAAGGAAGAGATAGTGTGAGAGGAGATGGAGAGATGGGCGTTATCCTGTATCCTGCAAATATCTTTGGAATACAGGGAGATGATGGTGTTGAAGGTATTGTGAGAGGAGTGAACCCTGCATTCTTTGTAAGCTGCAATGGAACAGAAGGAGTCGCTGTCGGCGGACAGTTCTCGCCGCTAGGGATTATCCCGGGATTGAGGAAATTTCCTTTAGACTTGTATGTGGAATATAATGTCAAGAGCAAGAAATGGGATGTTTATCCTGTATTCACAATAGACTACGGAAAGACAATGCCTGACATACACAGATACATCCCTAGGAAATAGGTTTAAGCAAATAAAACAGTTTAGAATTCTGTCAATTTCTTTTCTTGCGAGTTCAATATCTTGGTGCTTCCTTCTGCGCCGCCTGTGATCTTCTTTGCAGTGATCAGTTTCTGTTTTGTCAATTTCTCTACTGTTCTCTGGAATGTCTTGTAGCTTATGGAGTCGTTTGTTTTTTCCTGCACCTGCTTGAAAAGATCGCCCATCTTGCTGTTAGGATTCTGTTTCACTAGCTCAAGGATTTGCTTTTCATTCTCTGACAATTGTGAAACATCGGTTGCGCTGAATGATTCAAGCTTTTCAATCGCAGTTTTCACATGTTCTATCGTTATTTTTCTGCTGCTCTTCATCTCTGCTGCGTTCCCACTTTCTTTCAGCAAGTAAAGGCCTTTCCTCATGTCTTCCAATTCTAATGTTTTTGCTGCGACCAATTGGAACGCTTCTTCTTCCCAAACTCCGCTGACAAACGCCCATTCCAGTCTTTGTCTTAGAATGCCTTCTATTTCTGCACTATTATACGGCCTGAATTCTAAAGTTTCTGGAGTCAATCTTGATTTTATCCTGTCATCCATCTTCAAGACATGTGTCTTATAATTTGTGACCAACACAATGGTTTTTCTGTACAATTGCTCCAAAAAAGTATAAAGAAAATCCAAGTCATCTGTCTTGTCGATCTCATCAAAAACAAGAACACTAGATTTTTTATTCAATAATCCTATCACTATTTTCATCAGTTCAATTGTATTCTTGTTCATTGTCAATCTATAATTAAGTTTCTCGCAGATTTCAAGAATTATTTTGTAAGTGCTGTTATTCTGCCAGCAATTGATGTATATCGGGATAATCTCGTCTGTTTCTTCCTCTAAATTTTCCAATATTTTTTTTGTCGCGACAGTCTTTCCTATTCCAGGAGCTCCGTGGACAATTATGTTGCTGCCATTCCTCTTTTGAAACAAGGGCCTGATGCATACCGCTATCCGCTGCTGTTCATTTTCCCTGAATTTCATAATCTTTGGCATGAAATCATAATCTAGTGCGACCTCGTTCACGAACAAGGATTCGTTGTCTTTCAGCATATTATCGAATAAACCCATTTAAAACCCCATCTGCTAGCTATTATCGTGTTCTATATAAACTTTTTGAAAAGAAAGGTTTAAATAGCTTAGAGGTTTAGTTTTATAAATGAAATATGAAAAATTGGTGGAGGTTTATGAAGAAATAGAAAAGACTTCTAAACGATTGCAGATAACAAAGCTTATCGCTGATTTGTTCAAGAAAACACCAACAGAGGATCTTGGCATGATTGCATTCCTTCTGCAAGGAAGATTATTTCCTGCTTCTGATGAAAGAAAGATAGGCGTTGCCTCACAGATGGCGATCAAGGCAATTGCTATTGCAACAGGCATACAAAAAGATGTTGTTGTCAAGGAATGGAAAAAGAAGGGGGATCTCGGTCTGGTTGCAGAAGAGCTGGGCAGCAAAAAAAAGCAGAGGACATTGGTTGCGAGTGCAAGCCTGACAGTGAAAAAGGTTTTTGACAATCTTAGAAAATTGGTTGAGATGGGCGGGTCAGGCAGTGTCGACCGAAAACTGAAACTGATCGCAGAGTTATTGAGTGCATCAACGCCACTGGAAGCAAAATACATCATAAAAACAGTTTTAGAGGAATTAAGACTAGGTGTGGGCGAAGGAAGTATAAGGGACGCGATTGTCTGGGCGTTTTTTGCGGATGAAATTGACCTGAAATATGACGCCAAAACGCATAAAGTAAGTTATAATGATAAATACAAAGAATACATGAGAGCAGTCGGAAGTGCGTACGACCTGACAAATGATTTTGGAGAAGTCGCAATGCTTGCAAAATCAAAAGGATTGGCAGGATTGAAAAAAACAAAATTGGTTCTTGGCATTCCGATAAAAGTGATGCTTGCAATCAAGGAAGACACGATTGCAGCTGCAATGGACAGGGTTGGCAGGCCTTCTGCAATAGAGCCAAAGTTCGACGGTTTCAGACTGCAGATACATAAGAATGGAAATGATATTAAATTATTCACAAGAAGGCTTGAGAATGTGAGCGCTGCATTTCCTGAAGTTGTGAAATTTGCAAAAGAATGCATCAGCGCAAGAGAGTGCTTATTGGACAGCGAGGCTGTCGGTTTTGATTCAAAGACAGGAAAGTACAGGCCTTTCCAGGAAATATCGCAAAGGATAAAGAGAAAGCACAACATAGAACAGATGATCAAGAAACTGCCTGTCGAAGTCAATGTTTTTGATATTCTTTATCACAACGGGGATGATCTTTTAAACGAACCATTTGAAAAAAGAAGATCTATATTGAAGAAGATACTGCATAGCAAGAAAAAGAAATTCGTTATTGTAGATCAATTGGTAACTGACGATGAAGAAAAAGCAAAGAAATATTATGACGACGCTCTGGACGTGGGGCATGAAGGAGTTATGTTCAAG
>JAHWHE010000071.1 GCA_019323495.1 Candidatus Woesearchaeota archaeon
CTTTGATCAACAAGGAAAAAAGAACACAGAAACAGGTAAGTGATATCAGCGGAATCAGCGAAGTCACTTTACGGGCTAAAGTCAAGGAATTGACAGAAAAACTTAAGATCAAGAACAAGTCAGTTCTGAAAAAATAAGAGTATAGAAAATGAACGGACGAAATGACAATCCAGAAGAAGATTTTATGAAACATTTAGAAAGCTTAGATAAGAAACTCAATGGCGGAACTGGCGATCAAGATGCACCTAAACCAGGCGAAGAAGCTCCAGAGGGAGAAGAAATTCCAGTAGTTGAAGACACTTCTATATTTGAAACATTTCTTGGTGATAATAGTTCACCTGGCGATAGCTCCCCTTTCGATAAAATGGAAGCTATTTTAGGTATGAAAGAACCAGAAGATGGCCACATTCTAGACATAGAAGGACCTGTCATTACTGCAGGCACTGTAGAAAGAGTGCCAAATTCTAACGACGACATGGTGTTGTTTGAAAGAGATATAATCCCAGAATATGTAAGACAGGTATGCACATCTGTTCTTGAAAAGAGAGGTGTGTTATTGTCTGATCTTGCTTTGGAAAATGCTGATAGAAGTAGAAAACTTAATTTGTATCGCGATTCTAAAAGAATGGAAAAAGCATTGAACCATGGCAAAGAAGACTTGCTTGATTATTTCAGGTTTGTCAAAAGAACAGATGCCGACGGCAATTTCTATTATTCATGGGGCATAAGAGATATGCCAAGAGAGATATTTTTCAAGATATTTTATGAAAATGCAAAAGACGCAACAAAAAAACTTTTGAAAACAGACTTAGCAAAAAAATTAGTTCCTGAAACCGTTCCAGAGCTTGGAAAAGGAATTGATGCTATTTTTGCTCAAGCAGATAGGGGCGCTCTAAAGAACATAAGAGAACAGTTTATCGCAGAAGCTGAAAAAGCATTAAGCTCATTCACAGAAGCTTATGGCGAACCTGTCGCTTTGGAATTCAAGACACTAAAAGACCTGTTTGATGTTTATGCTGCACAGAAAGACGAACAGAGCTGTGCTGCTCTGAAAGACTATCTTGAAAAAACAGGCTTGATGGATGCTAGAATTGATTACAAAATAGCCAATTCAGACAAGAATAGGGTTTTTGTATCCAATAGAAGAAATTCTGTTATTGCAAACCAAAAGGACATTTTCGCAGAGATCGAGTCTCCGGACAACATCTCAAGATACGTTGCTGAAACAGGAACTAGCGAGATCGGAGAATTGACACTTGCGATTGATGATTTTGTTGGAACGTTCACAGATCCAATAGGACTTATTGGAAAAGGCGAATTTGTAGTTGAGAAAAAAATAGAGGACAGAACACTTTACAACTTTGTCTGGGCTGGTTTAGAAAAGCTGTATGCAGACAGGTTTGTAGAAGAGCAAGTGCCTGTAAAAGCAGAAGAAACAAAGGAATAATTTCCTTATTTTTCCCTTCTTTTTATATTCTCCAGAACACAATTCTGATTATCACACCCGCTTATTAGACCTTTTCTTCATTTGGAGATTTAAAAACATTTAAATACCAGCAGATACCAATATAGAAATTAGTATAGTAGGGTTGATAGTGGTAGACATCGTATAATAGAAGTGATATGCACTTCAATTGTATATTAGAACCCTATTGATACAAAATCATATACCTATCACGGTTAAAGTATAGTTTGAAAGGCCGCAGTAAATCGGTGAAGTAAAAAAGCCTTTTGGAGGGGAGAACTTAACTGGTTCTCCCATCATGCTCACCACCCTTTTCTTTTCTTTTTTATTCCATTACACTATAGAATTGATAAAGAAGTCTGTTCTCGGCTTTTACCAGATTCTCGTTCAGGCCCTGCACGAATATGCAGTTCTTGCCATTGTATTCTATCCTTGCAGGATCCTTGTTCACCAATACAATCATTGGCTCGTCTGTCGTGCCGCACGATTTGACAGGTATTGTCTCATTTCCTATTGTGACGTTTGTTTCTTCTGTCAGTGCAGGATGAGGGCTTAGTCGAAGGCCTCTTTCAAGGTTTCGCGCAAGCTCGTGGTAAGCTATTGCGTGATATCCGCCTTCTGCATCAGGATCGAACATTATGAAAGCTGCGCCGACAGCATCTTTTCCTGCTTTTTCTGAATCAAAATTCAGTGCATATGTCAGCCAGTCCCTTGCACTGTGGTCTATCGGCAAATCATAGATGTCTTTCGGCCCATAGTGCAGGCTGACGATGAACAAAGTCTCTGTCACAGGATTATACACTTGAGTTTCCCACGTGCCATCCTTGTTCTGCCTGAATTCAAAGCCATTGTAAGTGTACAAGTGCCTGTTGGTCATCTGCAGGCCAGGGATGTCAACTTTTTCAGGCTGGTTCTTGAAATACTTGTAAGCAGTATACGCGCTTGCAGATATACCTATGATGATTAGTATGGTCATTATCACAGTAAATATCTTCTTGCGTCCAGGAGACCTTTCTTTTTTCCCTTCTTTTTCTTTCCTATCTTCTTCTTTCTTGAATTCAATCCTTCTCTTCTCTCTTTCCAGCTCTGTGTTCTCTTCAAACAGATGATCGTGGTGCAGATTGACTGTGCTAGGTTCCCCTAAATTCCGTATCGCAGGATCTATGTCTTCGTATTTTCTTTCTTTTTCTTCCATATATGCAGAAAATCAAGGATGAGTATTTAAGTTTTTACATGAATCATTCCATTAAAGCTGTCAAGAAATCGTGTTCTATTATCCTATGGAATGGCCTGTTTCTGAAGGCTCTTTCTGTTGCAACATAGATCTCCCTCGGATCCCTGATCCGCTCCTGCAAGACCCTAACAGCAACAACAGGATGCAGTTTGATGGCTTTTTGATTAGCAGACTTTGCTGATCCCGATCCTGCTTGCCTCGAGATATAGTATCCATGAGCAGCTCCTGTCGGCCGCGGTTCTTCATGCCCGTCAAGATCGCAATCCAGAATTACGGGACTAATTATTTCTGGGAGATCGAAGATATTCATTACATAATAAGGAATCCTGTTTACAATATAGCCATGAGAATGATTGTATTTCTTTTCTTTCATCGTATCACAACCCCTTAAATATGTTCGGTCCGGCATTGTTGCAGACACAGTTATAACTTCTAATATTCTTTTATCCATACCCTGTTCGCACAGAAGGTGTGCCATGTAATTTCCTTCATCCATCACATTCCCGCATTCTTTCCTGAAATCGACATGGCCGTCGAATCTAACTATAGTCACAGGATCGTTTGTTTTTTCCAGGTATGCTTTTATCCGCTCGTATGAAAAATGATGCGAATCAAACATCACAAAAGGCAATCCTATGAAAGAAGTCCTGATTGGTATGATGCCTGCCTTTTTTCTTTTTCTAAATGCACTTTCAAATACATACGTACTATAGCGCGCCCAAGCATCGACAGAAAATATCTTTTCATCGAAATACCGCAATTGATCCATGATTGCTCCAGAATAGTCGAGATCAGATAATTCATCCCACATCCCTAAAAACCTTTCAAACTGTGATAACAAAATTCCCTTAATCCTTTCTGCAACAGACGGGTCTGTCATTGCTTTTTCCAGGTCTATTTCTTTTTCGCATTTCTTGGTCTTGCCTGAGATTTCTCTGCCTTTTCTATATAATTCTAAATCCCTGACAAGCGCAGAACCGTCTTTTGTTCTTTCAATCTCATCTTCACATTTTGCTTTGTTAAATTCGCACCAGCCATCCCTTTTTTCCTTGATTAATTTCAACAAATTAAGAAATAAAGGATCCCCTATTTTGCAAGCTAATTGTGCCTGTACATCAGACGCCCTGCATCCTTCATTATTTGCAATTGCGGAAAGAGCTGTAGATTCTTCTAGTGCTTGCATA
>JAHWHE010000011.1 GCA_019323495.1 Candidatus Woesearchaeota archaeon
GATGATTGAGCAGACCATCAGCGGGCAAAAATTGAAATAAGATGGCAAAGAAAAATAACAAATTAGTAAATAAAGAAACAAACATGCAAAAGAATAAGGCAGAGATGAAAACAGATACAAATGCGGTCGAGTGCCCATTCTGTGCTATCGTGCAAAAACAGGCAGCATCAATCAAGATAGTCTATGAAGACAAGGACTTTATTGCTTTCCTGTATCCTTATGCTGCAGCAGGCCATTTCGCAGTTGTTCCTGTAAAACACATTCCTGTTGTTGTGAAACAGGAAGAGAAGTTGACAAAAAAGATGTTTGCAGTCGCAAAGAAGCTTCTTCCTCTTGTCTGCACTGCAGCAGAAGCAACGAGCGCGAATTTTGTCCTGCACACTGGTGCAGATCAAAAGATAAGCCATGTAAGTCTGCATGTTCTCCCTCGGAAAACAGGCGACGGAATAAACATTCGATGGGAGCCGATGCCAATGAACGAGGCGCAGCTGAATGAATTAGAAAAAAAATTATCTGGTCCTGTAAGTGAAGCGCAGGAAAAAAAAGTAAAAGAAAAAACTTCTGAGCTAAAAGAAGACAGCTATTTGATAAAACATTTGAAGAGAATTCCTTGAAATTTGCATAAACTTTATAAATAACTTTCAATCATAGTCATTTGAAAAAATAAATTGTTATTTTTTCCTCGGCAACTGAAATTTATATTTTTATTTTAATCCTCTTAATCTGTTTCTATAAATTTTCATTAATGGAATTTTATCTAAATTCTTTGAAAATTAGTCGAAATTAGATTAAGCTGTGAACATACAAAAAATCATTGTCACCAATAAAATCTGGTGAGGAGACACAAAAAATGGCTAAGAGAAAAGCAAGAAAAGCTACAAAGAGAAAAGTAGTTAAGAGAAAAGCTGTTAAGAAGAAAGCAGTTAAGAGAAAGACTACAAAAAGAAAAGTAGCTAAGAAAAGAAAGTAAGAGAGGAGATGAATTGTTAAGCCAGGGATCAGTCCCTGGTTATTTCTTTTTTATTTAAATAAAACCCAAGAACAAATTACCGAATACCAATGTGAATATCACAGCTGCAAGTATGCCCGGCACAAAAGGGATGCCTCTTTTAACCAGCACTGATTTTATCTTGTATTTCTTGAGCAGTTTTATCTGTTCAAGTGAGATTCCCAGATCTTTTGGCCCGCAGATCTTTTTCTTTCCCCGATATACATTTTCAACTATCCAGTCCCCTTCTGTCAATTTGCTGATAGGCGTTTCCTTTATCATACAGCAGGCTTCTATTGTTTTTGCAAAAAGCCAGAGATGTATTGAAAGGAATGCGACCAATGCGCAGGTTATGAACAATAGTTTCAAGATGAAATCAGGAATGAAAATAGTTGCGATCAGCAAAGCAGCACAAATAATGAAGATCACTATCCTTAATGTCCTTATCTTTTTCTCGTGCCTGATCTTTTTGAAATGGAGCCAGAAATTCCTGTGATTGATCAATGCGATTGTAATGCCCCAAATAAGGCTGTAAATTGCACCTATCACGAGTATGTTAAGAAGCAGGATTAATGGAAAATAAATATTCAGTATTGGGCTCAAATGGCCTAATAATATCGAGGGATAAGTTGCAAAGACAGCGCCTATAGCCATCAACAATTTTGCATCTCCTCCTCCCCACTGCCCGCTGTAAAACAATGCGAATGCAATTGCCACAAAGATTCCGAATGCTATTGCTCCGTTGAATAAGAACCACCAGTCGTTGTAGAAGATGCTGTGCATCAATCTCAGCCCGAATGCTCCGATTATTATTGCTGCGCTCAAGTAATCAGGCACTTCTCTTGTCTTCAAATCTGTGTAGCTGGCTATTATCAGTGCTACGAGTCCGATCAATAACAATAGTAAGTCTATCACATGCTTCCAGAACAGCAAAAAGTATATAAATGTGTGTATCTACTGCATAATAAATATTTATAGGGGGAATTATGTTACCTAAGCACCTGGCAATATGTTTTGACACGAACGATCTAGACGGTTCTTTTTCCATTATCAGACAGATAATGAGTGAGCAGCCTAAACTAGGTTTGCCTGTCTTGACATTTGGATTTGATTCAGAGATTCCTAGCGAGAAAATAACTGAACTCTTGAAGTTCCATATCAGCAAGAAATTCCTCGAGGAGAACAAGATAAAGGTCTCTTTTCTCGGCAAATGGTATGGTTTCGGGGCTGATATTGTCGAGGGCATTAAGCAATTGATCGACCTGACAAAGGACTATGACATGCAGTTCCTTAATTTTGTGATCAATTATGACGGGCAGCAGGAGATAGTAGACGCGTGCAAGATCATCTGCAGGCAAGTCAAGGCTGGCAAGATTGATGTAGAGAATGTCACAAAGGAAAACATAAAGGAAAATACTTATTCAAGCTATTTTATTCCGCCAGACCTGATAATAAAGCTGGGGACTGTGCCTAAACTGAAAGGCTTTTTGCTGTGGGACAGCACGCATTCAAGAATGCATTTCACAGAAAAGGATGTAGCTGATTTTAACACAGACGAGATGAAGAAGATTCTTGACAAATACTAAAACTAGGGAAAAGTTTATAAGCAAATATCAATATGTAGCATGCGGAGGTTAAAATGGCTGACAAAACTGAAATTGGAAAAATTTCGCACTTTTTTGATAAGATCTCAGTCGCAGTGGTTGATTTGACAGATACCTTAAATGTAGGGGATAAGATCAGCATTGAATCAGGAGACAGCGTAGTAGAAATGACAGTTGACAGCATGCAGGTAGAGCACGAGAATGTCGAATCTGCCGGCGAAGGAGACAGCATAGGGATGAAAACACCTAAGCCTGTCAAGAGAGGGGCTGTCGTATACAAGATAGAAGAATAGAGTTCTTTTTTTGCTTAGTTTTTATCTTAAAGAAATATAGAAATGTGTTTACTATATCAGAACAGAAGAATTTTTGATATCAGATTCTTATTCTTCGTCATCGAAATCGAAGTCTTCCTCTTCTTCTTGACCTCGCTCGTCCTTGTCTACGGTTTCATCGTATCCTCTGATGAAGCCCTCTTCTGCACCGTCTATCTCGTCATCTGCTAATTTTTCTTCGTAGTCGTCTTCTTCAAAATCTTCTTGGTCGTACTCCATTTTACCTCACAAAGATTTTCCTTTTGTCTGTGCCTTCCAATTCCATCTTGATCCTTTTGATTATTCCTTTCTCTGGATCAGGCATCAGTTTTACTCTTTTCTTTATGTCGTCAAATGACTTGAAAGGCTCTTTTTTTCTTTCTTCAAGGATTTCCCACATGTGCTTTTTTCCAACACCAGGAATCAGTTCAAGCATGTGCCTTCTAGTTGACAAAGGACCTGCCTGATTGAAGAATACAATGAAAGGTTCCTGATTCTTTTCCACTATGTCCTTTATTACAAAATCCAGTTCCTGCCTAGCGCTGTGCGTCAGCTTGTCCATTGACAATGCGCCGTTTATGTGGTGAATCTGGTCTCTTTTCCCTTCTCCTATGTAGACTATTTCGTAAGGCTGCAAGAATACGCCTTTCTTAGGGACTAATTCCAGCAATGTGAAATGTATTTTGCCTAGAGCTTGCACTATCGGAGTCTTCCTATGACTAGGTCGACTGTCAAACGGATATCCGTTTGGCAAAAAGTCCAATACTATTGCATTCTCTTCTTTTGTTTTCTTTTGTTCCATTTTACTGTAACACATCCCCTCTAGGCTGTATTTTCCTAGTATTCCAGGTATTTAAAGGTTTCGTAGAAGTATTTTTATAGGTATTTAGCGACTGCATCACAGATTTTCTTCATGTTTTCTTTGCTTACTGTCAATGCATAACCCTGCAAAACAACTTTCAGCTCTTCAACGTTCGCTGGCATGATGTCAATGATCTTGATTATGTGATCTTCTGCGAGTCTAGGAATTTGAAGCTTTTCTAGTTCGTCATGTAGTTCCTTAGCCTTTGTATGGGATATCTTAACGAAAACATTAAGATATTCTTCTGTTTTTTCGGCCCTAAAACCTGCATCTCCGTCTCGCTTCTTGATTCTTGCCAATTCTGCTTTTAATTCTGCCATTGAAACTGGTTTTTCTTTAATCACTTTAGGGTCTGCCATTTTAATCTGCTTTTCGTAAATGAATAGGATGTACTATTAAAGTTTTGTCTTTTTTCCCGTCTTTGACTTTAACATTATAGCATCTTCCGATCTTTCCTTCTATGATGCCTGTCTTTCCGTGGAATCTGTGATGATACATTCCATTCTGGTATGCGCTGTCGAAATTCAAAAGTACCTTTTTTCCATCCTCAAAAGTCTGCAAAAAGCGTTTTAAGCTTAATTTGCCCTTGAATTTCCTTTTTTTCTGGAATTTATACCTTGATTTTCGTCTGAAACCACCAATTCGCGTTACCATTGTGATTTATTAGAATTTAGCACTGATTTTTAAAGGTTTCGGTAAAACTAATGCTTTGCAAATTGCAATGCGCAAGGCATGACCTGATCAATCAGGAAATCCAAACCTTCTATAAAAGACATCTTTGATATTGTTTCTGTATCCTGCGGAGAGATGTTTCCGAATCTAGATAAGTATGCAAGAACGTCTTCGTAACCTAGCAATGCTTCTTTTTCAGATGCTTTTTGCCTTCTTACAACCCCTTTTAGCATCGCGTCTGAACCATCGCCGCATCCGTAACCTTTTTTTGAGGCCAGATACGTTGCTCTTTTTCCGTTTACTTGTTTTCTGGAACTATCATTCCAAAATACCTGGAACTCTCCTTCATCCCAGCGCAAAGACACATTGACAGCTTCAGACCAATGATAAACCGTTTTATTATCAGATCTATCGTCATCTTCTGCAACAAATTCTCTATCTGCATGAATGCTAATGTGGAATCTGTTGAATTCTTCAAGATTGTATGCGAAAAATTTAACATCTTTATCTTCGTATGGTCTTTCCACTCCAAAGGAGCATCTTGCAACGACATTGTATCTGAATCTTTCTTCTATCCTGGTTTCACCCAAGGATTCTGTCAAAATAAAGCCAGGGCAATCTGCGCCATGACGTCCTTCTATATCTATAGTGCCAATAGGAAACTCTCTTATCCTTGAATTCGGATGATTTGCCCATTTTTCCCTTAGCTTCTGAAGAAAATGCATTGCTTCTGCTGATACTTTCGGCATTGGAAACCTGACATACGTCCGTGGAAAGTCTCCTGCGAGTTCTTCCATTGTGTTTAATAGAATGTAATCCATACCCATGCGAATCTCACAAAATAGTGAATATTTAAACTTTTCTATGGATAAATTTATAATAAACTTATTATCTTCAAAAACATGCCAAATTGTAATCTAGAAAAAATAAGTGAGATTGCAGGCAAGCACTGCTTGCTGACGCAGGACTTAGATGTAGAAATAACAAGAATAGGAAGCGAATTGACTCTTCGTGCAGAATCAAAGGAATACTATGATAACGATCCTGTTCCGGTTGACCGCGAAGTTTTTTTTGAATTGGAAAAAGAGATTCCAAAAGCTCTGGAAGACAATGAAGAGCTAAAAGCAAATATTTGTTATGACCAAATAAACGGCTATCTTACTAGAAAAGATTTTATTCCAAGAAGGATGATCCCATCATCAGAGAGATTCATGAGCGGCGCTTGCGTTCCAATGAAGATTTATTATTATCTGCGCGTGCAATTTGTTCATTACACTGTCAAACCAGAAGAGCCTAAAGTTTTCAGGGACGAAGAAATCCTTGACGTGTAATCTATATAGTCTCTTATTCTATAGACACAACCATTAAACTCTATTCTTGCTATATTCTAATGTAAAATGGGATTCGTCAAAGACTATGTCGGAAAAAAGGTAGACATGATCGGAGCTGCAGCGAGCTCGATAAGCAGCGGGCTTGCTTTAGGGCAGTTTCCGCAATATATTGCGCAGTATGTGCAAAGATTAGGCGGGCACATTGATGAAGCAAGATACGCTAGCCAGGAGTTTAATGTGCCTGAACTCGCAGAAAGGGCAAGCAGGTTGCAACATGGTTTGGAAGCGATCACAACCTCTTCTTCATTTGGAAAATTGTTTGCATTCATCCAGCACGTAGATATAGGAATCGCAAAAAAAGTTCTTTCTGCTTATACGCCCGGGATGGCAATGGATACAGAAGGCCTGATGTACTGCGGTGCAGGCGCTTTGACAGGCCTTGGCTTGTATGAGGTGGGCAAGTTCGGCGTTGCTGTTGCCAAGAACAGGATAAAAAAGAAGAAGGATCAATGATGTCTTTTGTGAATCAATTTTCTTTTTGTATGATATGAATGGCCGTTGTGTTTCATTGCAACTCTTTTCTTTTCCAGGCCGAACAATACTGCACAGCCTATCAAAGACATTACGCCGACAAAAGTAAATGTGTATGTGAATCCTATGAATTCTGCAATTGCTGCGCCTATCGCTGCTGTTGCTGCTGAACCTAGTCCTGTCAATGTAGAATAAAGGCTCCATTCAAAGCTCTCATGCTTCCTATCAAGATGTGTGGTCCAGAGACCAAGCCACGTAGGATATGCAAGCCCGCTGCCCAATCCGTACAATATCTGCGCCAGAAAAATGTAATTGATGTGCTTTGCAAAAATATAAATGAAAGGAACAATAGCTATCAATAACGAGCCTATGATGAGCCATTTTACCTTATTTTTATGGCTGTCGACATATCTTGAGAAAGGAAGCTGGACAACGCATTTTGTCACCAAGAACAAAGTGCTTGCAATGCCTGCTCCCAGGATAGTGCCGCCTATGAGATTTTCCTTGATAAAGATTGCAAGGATCGGATCTATCAATCCAAAACCAGTCATAAAAAATACATCAGAAAACATCAAGAGTTTTATCATGCGATTCATGGCTTTTTTGTATGATAGAAGGGGTATATAAATTATTCTGTGGGAAAAATAAAAAAAATAAAAAATAAATGCTTACTAGAATTAAAAGCCTTTTAATTTTTTGTAGCACTCTTTGCAATATACTGGTTTGCCTTCTGTAGGTTTGAACGGAACTTCGCATTCTTGCCCACATTCAGAACAGACTGCTTTGTGCATTTCTCTTGGTTCTCTTGGCCTGAATTCTCTTCTCGGACCGCCTCTTGGGCCGCCTCGACCTCGTGAACCGCCTCGATTACGGTTATCCATTTTGCCTCCGTGTCTTAAACACGTTTAACTTTTAGGTTCGATTATCGCTGGAAGTTTATAAAGCTTCTGATTTATACTACAAGTAATTTTATAAAATCATGCAGGATTCTGTTATTAATGATAGATAGTATATTTGTCAATCTGACAACCGAACCTTTTATGGATTTTGCAATGAGAGGAAAAGGCTATGAAATAAGGGGTTATGGCAGGGGATTTACAGAACATTATGTTTATACAGGAAGACGTGTTGAACTAAGATGGGCGTGGAGCCGCGGTTCTTTGTGGGGAACAATCGGAGAGGTTGTGGTTGGAACACTTGACGAAATATTGGATAAGATTGATTATAAACAAATAGAGCCAAGAGCTGTATCAAGGGAAGAGGCTGTTTCTGAAATCAATAAAACATTGAAAAATAAACCAGAAAAGTATATTGCGTTCCAAGTAATTCTTGATTCTACTGAAATACAGCCTGTTGTCAAGCGCGCGAAACAAAAAGATGATATGCAGCTGAAGTTTGAGTTTTGAGGCATCCGATTCTACCTTATTAATCGCATTCCCTATTATAGAAACAAGCACTGTTGCAGTAAAGAAGACCTGACTCTGTATCCAGGAGGGCCTCATCAAGATCGTTTTTTCCGCAGAAGTCACACTCGCCGTCCGGCCTCTTTGCAATCTCCAGACCTAATTTTCTTAGCTCATCTAGGTCTGGTTCGTCTGCAAGCAACCCGTCGCCATGTCTGAAATGGATTGAAAAGAGGATGTTCTGCAGGCCCTTTTCTGTTCGAAGCTTTTGAAGCTCGCTTTCTGGAAAGAAGTCTTCAAGAATAACATAAGGACCGCCGTTTTCAGGTATCGCGCAAAGTTTATGTAAACTTTGTGCCTTGTCTCCCACGTAAATTGCGCAAACTGCTTTAAAGCCAGGAAACAATTTCCTGAACAAGCCGCCAGGGATAGGAATTCTGCTTCCTTCTTTCGGAGCGCTATATAAGTTTTCATTTGTAGCATAGTGCCAGTCAAGGCCCCTTCCTCTCCTAGGATAATCTTTAGATGGTGCAAATTCCAGTTTTTTGAATTTTTCTATCATATACTGCTGAAAAATTAGTGAATTTAAATGTCTTTTGAATTAAGTCCTTATAAGGACAAATATCCAATAGAGTAAACTATTTAAGTAGTCTGATTTGATTTGTTACTATGGAAAAAACAATAGAGATTCGGGCGCATCATCTTCTATGCATACCAAGATTCTATAGGGGCGGTTATGACAAAAAGTTTGCAGAAAATATGAAGGAAGTCTGCATGTTGATCAGAAAGAATCCTAATACTAAGATTAGGATTTTAGTTGGAAAATTAGATATTCTGTGCAAGGAATGCCCACATAAAGAAGGTCACGAATGCATGCAGACAGAAGAAATAGGAAAATGGGTTAAGATGCATGACAAAAGAGTTGCCAAACTTCTTGGTATAAAGTTTGATTCAGTTCACAATGCTAGAGATGTCTTTAACCTGTCAATGGAAAAGGTAAACAATGAAGCAATCAAGGATGTTTGTATAGGATGTATCTTTTTGGAGAATTGCATAAAAGTAGGAATCAATAATTCTTTCAGGAAGGACTTGAACAGAAACATTTATTAAACAGATTGTCTTTTATGTGTTTAGAGGTGATGATTATGGCTCACGGTAAAATATTACTGGTTAGGAAGACTGCAAAAGGCCAGGCAGGTGTTATCGAACCTTTGCGAGGCGCGAATGTTCCTTTTTCTATTGTCGGAGGAGACTTCACTTCAGGGGAAGCTGTTGAGTTCAAGCTGAAAGACGGCGAAGTCGTGCAGATAACAAGGATAAAAAAAGGAGAGTACAAAAAAGCCGGTGCAAAAGCAAGAGAAGGCAGCTGGGGACGATTCAGGCCGAGAAGAGACGCAAGGTCTTATTATTAAGGAATGAACTGTTTTCCGTCTATTTCTATTTTTGGTTTTTTGAATATGTGATCAAGATGTATCGGCGCTTTTATTTCTCCGCCAAACCAGGTATTGTTTCCATTTGCGATGTGCGCTGTGCCTATTGCTTTCTCGTTCAATACTGTAGGCCCGAAGAAGTCTGCATTCGGATTTATTCCGATTCCCAGCTCGCAGATCTTTCGCGCGTTTTCGCCGTTTTCTTTTTTCCTGGCTTCATTTATCGTCGTGATCAGCTTCTTCCCCTGTGAGCTTCCGTATATCTTGACTATCTCTCCGCTTTTTATTCTCAGAATGACTGGCTTTTTTGGAAAAGATGTACCATTCCTGTGCCTTAAACTGCCGTCAATCAAAACCCTGCCTTCTGCTGTTCCCAGGTCTGGTGCGAAATATACTTCACCTGCAGGAAGGTTTCCTCCTGTACCCGGTTTTGTATAATTGCCTGTGTTCAGGACAGGGATTGCTTTTTTCATGCCGAGACTGATGTCAGTACCTTTGTCTGTTGTTATGTGCATCTCTTTTCCGTTTGCAATCGCTCTTCCTATCCTTTCTGCTTTCAGCTGCATCTTGTGATAATCGACATCTATCGTGCTCATTAGTCTCATGAATTTGTTTGTCGGCAGTTCGCCTAAGCCCAGAGCAGAGATGAACCTATGCTTTCTTTGGCTGCAGAAATTCCTGAAACTGCCTTCTATCTTGTCCAATCTTCCAAGGGAATTATAAGCTGTAAGAAGGATTATGCTTTTTTCAGGTGCGTCAAGCAGGGCTTTTTGAACATGGAGCTCGGCAGGCTCTCTTGATCTTACTTTCTGCAGTTCAAGAGTCGCGTTCAATCCTAATTTTTTAGCTGCCAAGAAAAAACCGGCAGCCATCAATGCGCTGGCCCTTTTGTTCGGCTTTCCATAGTCAGATAAAACAAGTATGTGCTCATTAGTTGCTTTCAGACTGTTCTTTAGCACATTCTGAAAATGCTCAGCAGAATCTTCAACAAGATAATAATGTCCTTTTCTCTGCAGAAAAGTTACTAGGTCTTTATACTCCATATTCATTGAAGAATTTTAAAAATTTATAAACATTTTGATATGCAATTAAGCACAACATTTAAAAACCACTTCTTGTTCCAGTATGAACTATGGCTAAGGAAGAAAAGAAAAAGGTTTCATTGGAAATAATCAGGCATAGCTGTGCTCATATAATGGCAGCTGCTGTAAAAGAATTGTTCCCAGATGCAAAACCTACAATAGGACCTTCTATAGAAGACGGCTATTATTATGATTTTGATTTCAGGCCTTTCACTCCTGAAGATCTGAAGAAGATAGAAGAAAAGATGAAGGAGATAATCAAAAAGAAATTAACATTTGAAAGAAAAGAGCTTACAAAAGAAGAAGCATTAAAGAAATTCAAGGGCAACAAATACAAGGTTGAATTGATCAAAGAGCTGCCAGAAGGAGAAAAGATTACTGTCTATACTTCCGGTGAGTTTGAAGACCTGTGCAGAGGCCCGCATGTTCCAGACACATCTCACATAGGCGCGTTTAAATTAACGAAAGTAGCAGGCGCTTATTGGAGAGGGGATCCTGAGAAAGGGCAGTTGCAAAGAATTTATGGTACTGCTTTTGCTACAAAAGAAGAGCTGAAAGAACATCTTAAGCGACTAGAAGAAGCAGAGAAAAGAGACCATAGAAAGATAGGACAAAAACTAGACTTGTACAGTTTTCATGAAGAAGCTCCTGGCATGCCTTTCTGGCATCCTAAAGGAATGGTCTTATGGAATGAATTATTGAAGTATTGGAGAGAGATGCATAAGAATGCTGGATACGAAGAAGTGAAGACTCCTATCATATTAAGCAAGAAATTATGGATGTGCAGCGGGCACTGGAAGAATTTCAAAGAACACATGTACTGCTTGAACATTGATGAATTCGAACATGCAATAAAACCTATGAATTGTCCAGGAGGCATGCTCATCTATAGGGAGAGACTTCATTCTTACAGGGAATTTCCAATAAGGAACGCAGAAGTAGGTCTGGTGCACAGGCACGAACTATCAGGTGTACTTGCCGGCTTATTTAGGGTGCGAAGCTTCCATCAAGACGATGCTCATATTTTCATGACACCACAACAGATAAAGCAGGAAGTTGTCGGCGTGATCAATCTTACAGCTGAGATTTATGGTAAGTTCGGGCTGGATTTCAATCTTGAACTCTCCACTCGTCCTGAAAAATCTATCGGAACAGATGAACAGTGGGAGATGGCGACAAAAGGATTAAGAGAGGCCCTTATTGCTTATGGAAAAGAATACAAGATAAATGAAGGAGACGGCGCATTCTATGGGCCAAAGATTGATTTCCATATCAAGGACGCTCTAGGAAGAACATGGCAGTGCGGAACTATTCAATTGGACATGGCATTGCCTGATTGTTTTGAGCTGACTTACGAAGGAGAAGACGGCAAGAAACACAGGCCGGTTATGATTCACAGAACTATTTATGGAAGTTTGGAACGATTTATCGGAGTATTAGTAGAACACTATGCAGGACGATTCCCTCTTTGGTTCTCGCCCATCCAAGTTGCATTGCTCCCGATAGCAGACAGGCACATTGAATTCTGCAATAAACTGAAAGAGCAGATGGAGAAAGAAGGATTGCGTGTTGTTGTCGACGAAAAAACAGACACGATGAACAAGAAGGTCAGGAACGCGCAGCTGCTGCAGATAAATTACATTCTTGTAGTAGGAGACAAAGAGCTTGAGAACAAGACAGTCAATATCAGGACAAGGGAAAACAAGATTCTTGGCGAGAAAAAACCAAGCGACCTGATAAAAGAATTAGTTAAAGAAATGAAGGAAAGGAAATAGCTTAATCTAGTTTATTCAGATATTTATAATGAGAAAAGATTTGCACAAAATCATAGCTGTGCAGTTCTTTTTGAAATGCATCCCTAATTTCGCTTAATATTTTTTGGAAGTGCAAAGCATTTTCTGAATAAACACTTATCCTTACATCCCATTCTCCGATGTGTCTAACGAACCAGAGAGTATATGGATTTTGTTTGCAGAATTCAAACAATTTTCTTTCTGTGTGCTCGTCAAAATAATTGAATTTAAGAAGGAGCCAATTCCATTGATAACCTAATAATTCGTAGGACACCATTCCTCTAAAATGTGTAATTATATTCTTATTAATCATATCTTTAATTTTGTTCTTCACTGTATCGATTGAAACAGATGTCTTATCTGAAATCTCAGCAAGATTTGTTCTGCAATTTTTCATTAATAATTTTAATATCTCTTTGCTTTGTCTATCGATTTCAATCGTTTCAAATGATTTTTCCTGATTTTTAAAGTCTTTTTCAAAAGCAATCATATCAAAATTATTGCTATTAGATTCCTTTCCCTTGAAAATAAACCCGCACTCAGTAAATCTATCCCATACCTGTGGAAGAATCATGCTCTCTTTGAGATGATCTCCCAATATCTTTTTCACTTCATAGTGTGCCTGATCAAATTCTTTCAATGAATTTGTAGAAAATATCAGCCCTAGATCCCATCTGCCACCGCAAGTTCCTACCCAGATTAGTTTGTTATGCGCCATTAATTTTTCTATTATCTCTTTTTCCTTTATTTTTGAAAGATTCTGAAGCTGGATTAATACAACATGTTTCTGTATGCCAAGTCTTGCAGTGTTAATGAACGTTGTAAATCCTTCAAGAATCCCTTTTTTTGCCAGTTTGCTAATTCTATAGTTTATGACCTCCCTGCTCAGTCCGACTCTTTTACCGATTGTAGAAAGAGACAATCTGCCGTTTTTGACTAATTGATTCAGTATCTTCTGGTCCTTTGTATCAAGAGTTTCCATTCTGCCGTAAGATACTGGTGTCCTTTCTCCTATATAGTCATACACACCCATATTTTTTACTATATCGCAGATATTTATATAACTTTCCCACGAATCGTAAAAAATAGGCCTATGAGATTTTTTATGCTAGTTTGTGCAATACTATGATTATGATGAAAATAGATAACTTTGAGATAATAAGGGAGATTGGAAGTGGAGGTTTTGGGACAGTCTACGAAGCAAGAAACAATTATGGGCACACTTATGCTCTAAAAAAAATAGATGAACCTTTTGATAATTTGTTTAATGAAGTTAAGGCACAGTTACAACACCCGAATATCGTCCCTATTTACGAATATTTTCCAGAAAGCAGAATAATTCAAATGGAGTTCATGAACGGAGGCAATCTTGCAAAAAGGCTTGAAGAAGGTCCACTCAATTACGTTGAAGCTGTTGAAATTACTTTACATGTACTTGATGCTCTGCAAGCCCTTCATTCAAAAGGGCATCTTCATCGCGACATCAAGCCATCAAATATTCTTTTCGATAATTCGGGTACAACCAAATTATCTGATTTTGGCTTGGCAAAATTAGTTAATGATGAAAAAGATAGAGATAATATTCAATCAGGGATGTTGTCCGCAACATGCTCCACTATTTGCGGAACTCCAGCCTATATGGCTCCAGAGCAATTTAGAGGAGAATATGACCATCGTTCAGATCTTTATTCTGTAGGCTTAGTCCTATATGAAATGCTGACAGGGCAAAAACCAGAAGGCCACATAGGAAATCCGTCTGAATCCAACAGTAATGTTCCAAAAGCGCTCGATAAGATCTGCGCAAAAGCATATGCAACTTGTATAGAAAGAAGATATCAGTCTGCTCAAGAAATGGCTGCGGACCTAAGAGCATTTTATGACCGTAGCAAAAATACTTTTTGGACTTATCTGAAAGAAGCAGCAGCAATTGTCACAGGATATCGCCTTATTCAGAACGCTGCAAACAATTACATTGAAAATATTATTACAAAAAATGCCCACGAGCCTTTGACCCAAGTTGATCATTTCAAGACAGAGCTTTTCCAAATATTTTTAACAGAAAGTCAGTGGGAAGAATGCAAAAAAAGACGAAAAGAGAGACATTGCCATGATGCAGAATTAATTGAGAACAAATTAGCAGAACTAGAGAACAGATATTCACAGAATTCCCAGATACAACAAATGACTTTGAATGTAGATAAAAGAAAAGTAGATTATCTCAAGAAGATTGCCAGAATAAACAATAACAATAATCTGGTCGAAAAAATAATTCGATTGCGTCAAATTTTACACGAAAGATACTTCCAATCAAATCTGGATAATTAGAATAATTATATTTTTCGAGAAAAAAGGTATTTAAATTTTGATTCCAATATTATGGAGGGATGAAAAATGGATTATAACCGAAAATTAACTGAATGTGAGGATAGGATAAAAGCCTGTTATGGCAACGCGCAGAGAGCACCTACGCTTAACGATGGAAAAGTCTGGTTGGTTAAAGCAAGAAAATTAGAAGAATTCAAAGGGTTGCTAGAATTGCTTATCAAAAGACAAAATAATGCTGTTGTTGCAGATTCTAAACCAAATAATAATCTGCTTCCTATTCATTATCGTGGGAATGATGTGCCTGCTCCTGTTCGGACCGAACTACCAGTGCATGTACAAACAGAACTGCCTGTGTTTGAACCATTGGATAGCGAACCGCCAATGATTCAAGCAGAAGTTATAAAAATCAGTGATGTGAATAGAATTAAAGGATATATTTTACCTAAGATCGTTGATTGTAAAGGTATTCTTCAAAAGATTGGGAATGCGTGGGAATGTTTGAGAGGATCAACGGCTGAAATTTTCAGCCCTGGGTTTTGCTATAAAGAATACAAAAGAAATTACCAAGAAGTGGAATCTCCTTGTTCGGATTATAGTACTCTTGTTGATGTTCTCAATAGAATGGCGCTTGAGAATTCCGGAATTCAAATCTGGTCTGAGCCTAATTTTAGAAACATAAGCATTGATTTTTTCAAGGATCCGGCGAATGATACGCGCATTATGCCTGAGCTTGTATATAGGCCTTATTTATTCATACGTAGGAATGATAAACTTACTATCATTGATCTTACTACTGGATTGTTGCTGAGAGGGCCGCCAATCGAACCGGAATTGGAAAAAGAAGCTAATATCGAACTAAGCAGAGAAGGAAACCACCCCGTTCCAATCTATCTTGAGAAATCAATTAAGGAAAATAGGTATTCTGAATCTATTGAGGGCAGAAAGACAGATCCTATCAAACTTGATCTTGATGGTGATGTCTGGTATTTCCCATTGTGGAAGATTCAATTAATTAATACCAGAAAAGCAGCTGAAGTACAACCAAATGGGAATGGAACAACTATCGTGCATCTTGCAAAATTCAATGTTAAAGGCACTATAGTGTATTCTGCATTAGATGGGAGAAGACTTTATAATGAAAGGGAAATTATTGCTGATCCTTTTGATTATGAAACCAAAAGATTATACACAGATAAAATCGCTCCAGATTCTTATTGGGCAGACTTACAGAGAAAAAATATGGCACAGAGAAAAATGAATGATGCGCGTCTGGTTGAAAAATTGAATTAATCACCACTAAATTGGTCTGCTAATCTAAGCAGACCTTTTACTCTTTCGTCTTCGAAGACAGCTGTTCTAATTGTTTCGATCTGTCCTTCCTGTGTGATGCCTTCTGCTTTCAGGATTGCCCTGATTCTTTCTTCTGCCTCATTCATTGTCATTTTCTTTTCTTCCCTGAAAAGAGGCAGGATCTTGCTCTCTATCAATTTATCAACATCGAATTCTTTTTTGAACTCGGTTATGTTGTAGTTGACCATCCGTTCGATTCTTTGTGCGTTCTCGTCCATCTCATTTCTGTCTGCCTTGTATGTCCTGTAGACGAAAATTCCTGCTGCTGCAAACATCAATAAACTTGCTGCAACTATTCCCAGCAGTAGTTTCTGATAAAGCAATGTTCGTCCTGTTCTTTGGTTAAGATGCTGCATGAAATGATAGAGCGAGCTCAGGCTGAGGCGCTCGATCTTTCTTTCTTCGCAAACATAATTAACAACCAGCATGTTTGTTTCTCTGAATTTTTCAGCCATTACATGATAGTCTTTAGGATCCTTCAACCAATCCTGTTTCCAGGCCTTAAATAGTTTGTATGAGTCCCTGTTAACTATCGATTCTATCTCAGACTCTGTAATAGAACCATCTTTGCCTGCTTTTGCTACTAATCTCCCTGTTTCCTTCAGGTCTTCAATAAAAGGATTGTAGAATGCAGGAAGCCATCTGTCGCTTGCAAAACCCCCGCCTTTTAGGAGCTGGCCTTCTATGTATAATTCTGCGCTTCCGCTGGTTTTCAGATAATCAATTACAGGATGCTTTATTTTTGTGACCTTGAAATCCCATTCATCAACCGACACTTCACCTTCTAGGCCTTTCCTTGTCTTAGAATTAATCATCTCTCACCTCTATTCATATAATAGGTGCTTCTTGTATTTATATATTTCGAATGTAATTTTTCCGAACATTGTCCGTTCTTATCCCCGTAAGTTTTATAAATGGCCTGGAGACCTGTTTATATATCGAAAAGAGGCAAAAAATGACAGTTCCAAACGCAAACCAAAAACTAGCAACAATGAGGCAGCACATCTGCGACAGGCTAGATGAAACTGGCGAATTCTGCATTATTGAACCGCAATACAGATTCAATACTTCAATGTTTCCAAATGTGCAAGGAAATGTAAGTTCTTTGGTTGACAGATTGAACCAGCAGAGAAAAAGGCACATTTTTGCAGTTAAAAGAGAGGACGATACAAGATATCTTGTTATCTGTAATGTTACCCATTATCCTACAAATGATTACCATAAAAAACTGCTTGCTGCTGGCGCAGGCAATATCCATACTTGCCACATTTTATTCAGAGGCCATCAAGGCGAAGGGGATGAATTCTTCAGGCAGGAAAGTGCGCATGGCCAGAACAGATACAGCACAAGACATGTAGGATTACGAGCAGGCATTGAAATTGTTTGGATGAAGCGAATGGAAAGAGATCTGAAATCAATAACACTTGGATTGATCCCTTATTATCAATCAGAAAGGATAAGAATAGGGCCTGCTATAAGATTGTATAAACCAGAAGATGTAGAACTGGAGTACCGTGGACATGAATTTGCAAGAGATCATACTTCAGAAGTTATGTACCAGATGGTTATGAAAGAAGAGATGGAGAAGTTCAGCTTGAGGCCTTTCAGATTCAAGGACGAAGAACATAGAAGAAGATACCAGAATTGGCTTGCAGGGGAATTAGGAATTCGCTATGATCGCTCGCATTTGTTCAAGTTCGCGCGACCAATCAGCCGCGATGAAGTAGAAGAAGCTCCTGAAGAATAAACAGTATATTTTTTGAATAAATTTATATATTATTTCTAGTGTTGCTTTGATTTTACGGTGGTAGTGTGAGCATAATAAACCCAGCAACAGAAGTGAAGACAAGGCTAGAGATTTCTCTTGAAGAGGTTTTTTCTGCACTAGGGATTTCTTTATTTGCGCGCGTTTATCACGGGCAGAGCAGCAAGAGAAAGAAAGCAAAGGAAAAAGATCACGTTGATTTCTCTTGGATGGAAAAGATTTCATTCTATTTGCATGACAATTCTCGAGTAGGCGTTGATGAAGAAGAAGATCATGAGAGACTGCTTTCCTCTGATCCGTCTTTGAATCCATTGATAAGAAGAAATTCCCTGCTCTACAGAGGATTTATTTTAGTTTACATGGTGCTGTGCGATAAGGCGATTCCACACATAAAGGACAGGAACAGGATAGCATTTGCAAACAGCGTGCTTGAAACAAAATCGTATGACGCTGAAAAAGTGTTTCTTGATTTCAATCACTCAGGAAAGGACGGAACATTGATTGAAAAGCTAACAGTAGCCTCTTTCACCTTGAATAGCAAAGGCATGTTGCAGGATTATCCGTTGGGCAGAACTAGAGCAAGACGGCTTCCAAGAGAGATAAGAGAGAAATTGCCACAGCTCGAAGTGTTCCTCTGCTACGAACCAGGGCCTTTTGAATATGGCAGATTCAAAGCAGATTTAGCAACTGCAATTAGGGGTAGATAAATTTAAATATTCATTTTTTCCTGTAGAGAATATGGTAAGAGTTAGTTTTAAGGCAGATTTTCAGGGAGGAGGATTAGAAAAATCACTCAGACTGCTGCCAGACGGAAAACCGTCATTGACAGACGAGGTTTTCGAACATTTTCTTGCACAAGAGCTCCAGGAGCTTTCAAATATTGAACGCAGAGGCCTCGTGTTCCATCAAGTTGCGGGTAGTACTGGAAAAGCTACTGGCAAAGGCATATATTTTGTTTCTGGCGTTTTGATGCCATTTCCGTATTCTCCTCAAGAAAGAGGGCTTTTTGTCTTTTCTTTTCTGTACGGAATAGAAGAAATTTCAATAAAAGAACTAGTGAGGGATGCGACAGACAAGATAGCGCACCCAAGCCTTAAATTTTTAGGAGAGGCAACAGATGAAATGCTGGCAAAGGCTCCTGTAAATCGTGAATTGGCTATGAGAGGTCATGGCTTTAATGTCAGGACAACCTATGGCTTCTATTACATAGAAAATAAATAGCAACAATATTTAAATACCATTAATTCTTCTTCAATCAAAAAAGGTGCAGATAGATGAAAAATCCGAAGATATTGATCATTTTGCTTGTCATTTTCTTTATCATTGTTGCTATATTTATCATTAAGAAACCTGTCACGCCTGTTGAGCCAGGACTGCCTCAAGGCGCGATCGGCGCTGCTGGCGAAGCCCTGC
>JAHWHE010000072.1 GCA_019323495.1 Candidatus Woesearchaeota archaeon
CCTTCTGCAAAGATAAGCATATTCCTGTTGTTCTTGTCAACATCGTCTCCTAGCTTGAAGTCATTCCATGCCCACAAAGCTGGATCTTGCGCATCGTTTCCATTGTTGTTGTCAACAAAAGGAATAACGTATCTGTTACCCTGTCTGTTGGTAAAGGTTAGCTTGTATTCATCGTCTCCTCTGCTTTCGATCAAGACAGTTGAAACGCCTGTGTCAACCAGACCTTCGTATCTGATATCCCATTCAGGATTCAACATTCCTTCAGGTTCGTCAAGGTATTCCCTTAGACCATGTCCTGGAGGTATGTATATGTCAGATTCTCCGCTCCTAGCATCTGGAATCAATCTGTACTTGATGCTAGTGATTTCGAAAGTCTTGTTGTTATCGATGACACTACCGCAGATGGATACATAACCTTCTTCAATGTCTTCTGATGTGATTTCAACTCCTTGGCTGAATCCGTATGGACTAGTTGCGCTGTTGCAGTCACTGTATACATCAGTGAACTGGATCTTGTTAGCACCAAGGAAGAATTCTACAAGGTCTCCGCCTGCAACTTCTTCTGCTTCGTTTGGCAGGATTTCCCTGATTCCTATTTCCAATCCATCAGATAGAACATCTGTATCTCCATCTTCAAGTTCGTCAGTAACTTCTCCGTTTACCTTGAACTTAACGCTACCTCTGCCTTCGCTTCCGCCAGTGTCTGATACAATCAATGCTTCAACTTCATAGTCTACGCCATCGATTGTGTATGTCCTGATCTCTCCTTCTTCAAGAGTGTCAGTGACATCGCCACCTAGGAATTCCAAGGTAACTCTCTGGACGCTGTTTGAGATATCGATTTCACTGTCAACGAATGTGTAATCAATTCCGAACAAGTTAAAGACTTCATCTTCAAGGTCATCCAGTTCGCCTTGAACAGTGCTTACAGTGCTTCCTCTGATATTGTATTCGATCTCAGATTCAAGTCCTTCTTCGAATTCAATTTCGTATTCAAAGATAGCGTCTGTAACTGAATTTCCTTCTCTCAGATACAAGAAGTCTCCGACTTTTTCGTTTGTTTCGTCGTTTTCAGTGAACAATACTGTTGCGTTAGCCAATATTGGATCATTGTCATTGAATCTCAAGTACTGGTTGTACTCAGTACTTCCTTCGTCGGTTGTTATAACTCCTCCTTTCAGAGCATCGAGTTCGAACTCAGTAACTGTTTCTCTAACATTACCGATAGGTTCGCCTAGTTCTAAAAGGTCGCTTGGTTCTCCAATCTCAACTGAATCACCGCTGACTGTAAGTACAGATCCGCCTCTTGCGGTTCCTGCTACACCAGCATCGCTTACAGAAGCAGCTTGGAGAGAAGCTACGATGTCCGCTGCACCAATAGTATCGATGGTCATTGCTTTAGCGCCAATTACGACTAAAGTGTTGAATATGCCATCTTCTACAAATGGGCTTGGATACTCTGCCAGATCAAATGCCATAGCACCCATCAAGGTAGCACCTGCCATACCAAGACCAGCACTAAGAGCTGCGATCTTCTTAATAGCTTTTTTGAAAGCCATTATCCGAAACACCTCCGTGTTTTTTTTCTGTTTTTTTTGGTTGCCAAAAACCGTTGTTATTTGCCAAAACCCCGTTCTCTTGGCTCAATGTTTTGTCTGTGTGTTTGGATACACATACTAACGGTACATATATCCGTTATTGTTTTTGCTTGTTGTCGTCGGTTTATCGAGAGTATTACTGCTAACACTCTATTGATTGTAAATCAGGTTTGGTTTATAAACATTTATATGCTTTAGCATACAAGTTATCAACCACAACGCCCAAAACCCGCGAATTCGAGGGTTTTAGCCTGTTTTCAATGTTGTTACTCCACAATAAAAAACCAAGTTTTCTACTGCTTTTATTTATAAATGCTTCGGTCGATTTTTTGCTAAAATCAGCCCCTAACACCCCCGCCTGAATAAATGTGCTTTGCACTGTGCTTGATTGGCTTTGGAACCTGGCGCCCATATATAAATCTTCCTTTAGCGCATAAAAGGGATTGAAGACAGGTTACATTCAACTGATAGTATTAATAGGTGGAGATTATTTATATATAAACTTGTTAAAGTTTCAAGAAAAAAGGCCTATTTGGGCTGCTTATACTTTACAAAACTTTACACGACTCCCATAATGATAAAAGAAGCGAAAAATGCGGGGGGTAGGATTCGAACCCACGTAGGCACTAAGCCAACAGGTCCTAAGCCTGTCCCGTTTGGCCGCTCCGGCACCCCCGCAGCTTAAATCTGGGTTATTTTAGCACTATTTTTAAAACTATCTGTTTAGTCTACCACTAAGAAAACCTAGAAAACTATTTCTTCTGCCAGCTGTAAGTTCTAAGTTTAGGGCTTGCTCCATAACCGCAGCTTGCACACTTCTTTTTTCTAATGTGATAGCTATGGCTGCCGCATCTTCTGCAATAGATGTGGCTCTTGCCCTTTGAGTGCATACCCATTGAAGGAGTTCCTTTTGTCATTTTCCCTACCTATTATTTACTGTTATATTGATCTGTTTGATATAATTTTGCTGTAATTATTCTAAACTGATGCTGACTATTGTGTCTCCTCTTATGAAAACAGTTCCTAGTTTTCTCTTGGCTTCTCCGTCAACTCTTTCTTCTGCATCCTCAAGAACAGTATTGATGTGTATGTCAAATGCTCTTAAGGTGCCTATGAATTGTTTGCTGTTTTTCAAGTCGATAATTACTCTTTTATCTCGTCCTTTGTTCAATGCATCTAGTGGTCTTGCTTGGTCCATTTTTATTTCCCCTCCATAAAATAAAATAAAATGGTTATTGTACAAGCTCAAAAAACCCAACTATATTTAAAGCTTATTATTTTATTTGTTAAATATTCCCAAAGTTTTATAAACCTCACATTATTTTTCGACTCAAAATGGCTATTTCACAACATAAAAGCAAAAGAAAATTCAGTGGCGGACGATGTCGCAGTGCAAGAAAAAAGAGAGTTTTCGAGCTGGGAGGAAATCCTGCCATGACGACTATTGCCGAGACAAGAAAAAGAACAGTTAGAGGGAAATTCAAGACAATAAAACAAAAAATACTTTCTACTGAAACTGTTAATTTGATTGATAAAAAAACAGGCAAATGCATTAAAGCAAAGATCAAGACAGTTGTTGACAATCCTGCTAACAAAAACTTTGTAAGACGAAATATCCTGACAAGAGGGACCATAATCGACACAGACAAAGGAAAGGCAAAGATCACTTCAAGGCCGGGTCAGCAAGGCACATTGAACGCAGTTCTTATTTAATTGTTTTTCATCACCGACAGTTGACTCCATTATTTTTATATATTTCTTGAAATTCATCCTGAATAAGATGGGGGGAAAAAATACAACCGGAAAACTTTTTTATTTTATCGGAGTAATTATCCTGATATATCTTTCTGTAAAGAATCCTTCAACATTCTACACAGGATGGCTAGTATTGTACCTATTGATAGGCATCATATTAATCAGAAATTCATTGGCTTTAACAGTTTTCTTTGCAATAAACATACTGCTTTCACTGGCCTTTTATGTTCAGCACGGATATCTTAAGTTCATCGGCCTTGTGCTCGTTACATTGATTGGCTTCATCGCAAGCATAGGAGCTGTCAAGCCGAAAAAAGTTGTTCGCAGAAAGAAAAGAGCAGCGAAGCTAGAACGAAAAGCAGAGCAGATAAAAAAAGAGCTTGACGGCATTGACGGCAAGATTCCGAAAGTAGAAGTCTACGGCAAGGAAGAAGCAAAAGAGAAAGCATCTAAAGCGGCTGCCAAAAAAAAGGCCGGCAAGACAAAGAGAGCAAAACGAAAAGCAAAGAAGACAACGAAAACCAGGAGAAAAACAGCAAAAAAATCTCCAAAAAGAGCGCGAAAAAAGAGCAGAAGAAAAAAAAGGAAGTAATGATTAAAAATATTTAAAATTAATTTTCTATTTCTCTTTCCAAAAATAAAAAATCAATAACAGGATACTGATTGTAATCACAATGTCAGCAATATTGAAGACAGGCCAGATCCTGAAGTCAATGAAATCCCTGACAAAGCCAAAGACCATTCTGTCAATCAGATTCCCGACAATTCCCCCCAGCAATACGGCGATTATTATCTCCAGGAAAAACTTCTTTGTCTTTAAAAAATAATAAAAAGCAACTGCAAAGGCAATCAAAGAGATGATTACCAAAAGCCACCATCTTCCCTGCAATGTTCCGAAACCCGCACCAAGGTTCTGCACAAAAGTTATATGCAATACATTCTTGATGACAGGAATAGATTCATCAAGCCTGCTGGTTAAGAATTTAGATGCCTGATCAATCGCAATAATTATTGCAGTTATTAGAAGGATCAAGAATTTATGTTTCCATTTGATCTCTTTTACTGTCACCATCTTTTCTCTGTACTCTGTTCTGCTGCCGCTATTCTTTCCAAGTTGGCAAGTCTTTGGTTTATGCTTTCTATCTGCGCTTTTATCGCATCCAATTTGCTCGATATTATCTCCAGATCTTTGCTTATCATGCTCGGCTCCTCAACACGCAAAGGCGCCTCCCTCAACGGATGTTCAGCTATAGTTGGAGCAGACATCCGTTCTTCTTCTCCAAAACGCGTCTTGAACTCTCCGAATTCGTGCACCACCGGTTCTGTTTCCCTAAGCTTGAATTCTTTTTTCGGGCTCTCGAAACTTTTTTCCAAATCTTCTAGTTCTTCATCAAGTTTTCCAAAAGGCTTCTTTTTTTTCCTAAAGAATCCCAATGCCATTATTTCACCTCATTTTTGAATCCGAAAATTCCTGACAAGAATCTGGGAGCTCTTCTGATGTACTTGTTCAAAGCCCTGTCAGGAAGAGATTCGATATTGCCCTTCCTGTATTGCTCTATGAAAAAATCAGAATCGTATTCACTTATCAATTCAGAGAAAACATCTCCTTTTTCTTCAGCATCTTCTGCAGAAAAAACAAGACCTACTGCTTCCCCCCTGGACATCTGGGTTCCATCAAAAGTTACTGTTTCTAATCTTACTGCCTCCAACGCATTTCGGTTGAATATGAAGGCATTGTGCCTGTTCTCCAGCCATGCAGATCTGTCAGTGCTTTTTATCTCTGCCAGTTCTTCTGCCGAAAACAGGTTGAAAGGCTTGCTCTCAAAGCCCGCGATTATCTCTCCTTCGTTCTGAACCAGGAAAAGATTCTTTTCTTCAAGCTCTTTCACATATTTAGAAAAATCATACTGCACATATATCAGGAAAATTATTGAGATGATTATCCCGATCGTGATTACATACATCAAGATCGTGCCAGCAAATCGCAGAAATTTGTGGATTAAAACAACTGCTATGAAAAGAATAATCATAAAAGCAACCAAGATAAATATTGTCTCCATGGTCTTCCTCTTTATTAAACATAGTATATAAGGTTTTCTGTCAATCACTCAACAAGATCTATTTCCCAATGCTTTCTCAATGCAAAATCGCGCAATTCTTTCTTTGGATTGACAACCGCAGCATGCCCAACATCTTTAAGCATAGGCAAGTCTCTTATATTGTCGCTATAAGCAAAGCTGCTTTTCAGATCCAGGCCGTATTTCTTCTGGAACTCTCTCACATAAACATCTTTCTTTTTTGCAGAGCAGGGATTCACGTGCCCTGTAAATCTGCCTTTCTTGATCTCGATTTCTGAGCTCGCAAGCGCATCTGCTTTCAGCCATTTAGCGAAGATCTCTGCAACGAAATCAAATGTCTGTGTTATGATTATTATCTTATGACCTTTTTTCTTATGCGCATCAAGCACCTTCTTCATCTCAGGATAAATGAACTTTCCAGGGTCAGAATACAGTTGTTTTGTCAGTTTTAAGATATCGTCTGCGTTCCTGTTCTCCATTGTTTTCCACAATTTTCTCAGCATTTTCGAGAAATCGCACAGTTTCATACTGTATAATGTTCCATAGAAAGAACTTGTAAGAACAAAAGACAAAGGAAGTTTTCCTCTGAAAAGCAAATACCTGCCTAGTCTTACAGCAGAATTGAATCTAACTAAAGTCTTATCAAGATCAAAGAATACTGCAACGGCTTTCTTAGATCTTTCCATACCTCTTTTTTTAGTTTTTTTCATTTTTGTGATTCTAAATTCTTTTTTTACACAAGCCATCTAGTGGGCAGTTCTTGCACACAGGAATTTTCCTGCAGAACAGTTTCGCGCATTCGACAATCAATGCATGATATTCCTTGAACAATTGAACATCAGGTTTCAAAGATGCTATAAATATCTTTTGCAAATCATGATAATCAATATCAGGCTTGCAAAGGCCCATCCTTGAAAAAATCCGTTTTGTATATGCGTCGACTACAAAACAAGGTTTGTTTCCGGCATACAGCAGAATGCTGTCTGCAGTTTCTGGCCCGATTCCTTTGATAGACAAAAGTTCGTCGCGCAGTTCGCCCACGGGCCTGTTAAAGAAAGCGTTGACAGATGAAAATTTTGACAGATGTGCAGCCATGATTTTCAATCTTTCTGCCTTTTGGTTATAATAACCAGCAGACCTTATCAACTTCGCCAATCTCTGCAGAGTCATTTCCTTGATTTTAACAACATCAATCAAATCATTGCTGCATAAGTTGATGATTGCTTTTTCTGCATTCTGCCATGCAGTATTCTGTGTAAGAATAGTTCCGATAATAATCTCAAACAAAGAATTCTTCACACCCTGTGTTGGCCACCAGTTCTGCTTGCCAAAAGCACCATGTAATTTATCATAACATTGAGATATCAATTCTTTTTCAGAAATCCTTTTCATTTTCAGAATTCTTGGAATTCATCAAGTTTTCGGAGATAGCCTTTTCTCTGTAGCCAGCCTACTTGTGTCTTGTTGTATTTGAAAATCACGTCCCCTTTATCTTCCCCGCTATGCTCCCACGGTTCAACAATCACTATGTCTCCTTCCCTAACCCATAGAAACCGTTTTATCCTGCCCGGAATCCTGCAGATCCTAGTCTTTGCGTCCATGCATCTGACAGACATCCTGCTAGCGCCTAATCTCTTCTCTACGACACCAAAGGTTTGCTTCCCTCTTGGCAGCTTAATTCTGCTTATTTGTTCCTGCTCAAGTTCTTGTTGTGCTTGTTCTTCTTTTTTCCTGCTCATTACTCATCCAAATAAAGAAGGTATTTAAAAGCTTTTGCATCTTGCGTACAGCATCAAGCATAGCACCAAGCGTAGCAATAAAATAAACATGCAAATGTAAAAGAATCGTAAACACAGTCAATTACAGAACAAAGCGAAGCGTGCTATGCACTTGCATGAACTATTTCAATCGCTGTTTAGAAATATGTTCAAGATACTTCTTTGCTATTCCATTTTTCGGATCTGCCATTGAAACAAACTCAAAGCACTTCTTGGCAGCAGCCATGTTGCCTGTTCTATAGCTTGCGATCCCAAAACCAAAAATAGCACCAACGTGCCTTTTGTTCGCATCGATCACTTTCTTGAATAATTTCTTTGCAGTGAGGTACTGCTGTTTTTTCAAAGACATCATTGCAAGATTATAATGCGCTGCCAAATCCTCTTTATCTATCTCAATCGCGTTCTTGAATGCCTGGACAGCGTTTGCATCCATATTCAACGCATGATAAACAGGTATCAGATAAGAATATGCCTTAGGATAGTTCGAGTCCAGATCCACTACTTTTTCAAAAGCATCTTTTGCCTTGACATAATCTCTATTACGCAGATGTTTTTTTCCTTGTTCAAAATATTTTTTTGAATTTAAGTTAATACTTTTTTTCTTAGCCATTTTTCTTTGCCTTGTCCAGCTCTTCCATTGCAGCTAGCATCTCCTCTGTTCTTTTCAGATAATCGAATATCTTTATTAAATTATTGTGGAAACTTAATTCAGCCGGCATATCATCTCTGCTTTTCTTTAATATTTTTATGGCGTTCTCAAACCTATTCAGATTGATGAAAGCATTTACAAGATTATTGATGATCTTCACTTTCAACGGTTCTGTCAGGCGCATGCCTGAATTCAAGATATTTTCATAGATCTTTATTGCTTTGGGGCCTTGGTTAGTGATAGAATACAAATATGCAAGATTATTCAGCAGGAACACATTAAAGATTCCGTTCTCTGCGGCTTTTTCATACACCTTGATCGCCTTGTCAAAATCTTTACTTGACATAAGCAAGGTTCCAAGACCAATGTATGCTTCTGTCTTGTTTGGATTGAACTTTATACTCATCCTGTAGCATTTTACAGCATCATCTATCATATTTTTCCATTCGTAAATCCTTCCAAGGACATAATAAGACTCTGCATCTTTATTATCGATTTCAATCGCCTTGGTCAAGTATTTTTTTGCAGACTCTAAATCTCTAATAATAAGGTGGAGTTTTGCAACATCAGAATATGCTTTAGGATCATTTGGCGTCTGTTTAATTTGCTCTAAACCAATATTCAAATAATTTTGCAGTTTGTCCTTGCCAAAACCTCCTTTTTGGTCATCTATAAAGTGTATTATATTCGCATTTGTGAACTCAAGTTTATAACCTTTCTCGTCAATTGATTGATTGATAACTTCATGTATTTTATTGTTGAACTGTATCTCTTTCTTATTCCTGAACAATCTCGCAATGGGTTTGCTGGTAAAAGGCATCATACCGTCCAATTCTTTATTTTGACTTACTATCCCATACTTATTAACATCATCGACTTTTACATAATCGACTTGGTTTAAATAGTATGCTGCAGCGTCTTCTTTCTCGACCAAGTCTTTAATGACATAAACATCTTCCTCTACAATCATTTCATCTGCGTCCAAGACAAGTATCCAATCTTTTGTAGCTTGCTTGATTGAGAAATTCCTCGCAGCACTGAAATCTCCTATCCATTCGAAATCAAAAATTTTTTCTGTGAATTTCTTGGCAATCTCAACTGTTTTGTCAGTGCTTCCAGTATCAACAATGATGATTTCGTCTGCCAGGTCTTTAATGCTATTTAAGCAGCGTTCAAGGCAGGCTTCTTCATTCTTAACTATCATGCAAACACTTATCGTTGTCATCTTTCTATTTCTCCCCCTAATTTTTAACAGGATTAGAATAAATTTATATAATTTGCCTTTTTCGAAGCACGCATGAAATACATCGCAGATCTGCATGTCCATTCTCGCTTTAGCAGGGCCACAAGTAAGGATTTGGATATTAAAAACATGGAAAAATATGCCCTAATAAAAGGGGTTGATTTGCTTGGAACAGGGGATTTCACCCACCCTGAATGGATCAAGGAGCTTAAATCGCGTTTGACAGAAAAAGAGCAGGGCATCTACAGGACAGAAACAGGATTCCCTTTTATCTTACAGACTGAAATCTCACTTATATACTCGCAGGACAATAAAGGGAGAAAAGTGCATCTTGTTTTGTTTGCACCTAATTTCGAAGTTGTTTCCCAAATCACGGACGAATTGCTGAAAAAAGGAAGGGTAGATTATGACGGAAGGCCTATTTTTGGATTTAGCTGTCCGGAATTTGTTGAAAAAATGAAAAATATTAGTAAGGACATAGAAATTATTCCTGCTCATGTCTGGACACCCCATTTCGGCGCATTAGGCGCAAGCAGCGGCTTCAACAGCGTCAAGGAATGCTTTCTGGACCAAGCTAAGAATATCTTCGCATTGGAAACCGGACTTTCTTCTGATCCTGCGATGAACTGGCGCTTAAGTCAGTTAGACAAGTACACTTTGGTTAGTTTTTCAGACAGCCATAGTTTCTGGCCCTGGAGATTCGGAAGAGAAGCCTGCATCTTCGATTTCGAAAAACTCAGCTACAGCAATATTCTGGCCGCGGTGCGAGAACGAAAAGGATTTTCACAGACAATAGAGTTCTGGCCCCACGAAGGAAAATATCATTTCGATGGGCACAGGAATTGCAGTGTATGCCTTGAACCTTCTGAAACAATAAAACATCAGAAAAAATGTCCAAACTGCGGACGGCATTTAACAATAGGAGTCGCGCACAGAGTTGAAGAGCTTGCAGACAGGCCAGAAGGTTTTGTTCCAAAAAATAATATCCCTTTTCTCAATCTAATACCATTGTCAGAAATTCTCGCTAAAAAGCTTGGAAGCGGTATCGCTACAAAAGCTGTCTGGGAGGAATACTACAGATTACTAAAACAGTTTAAATCAGAATACAACATATTGCTTAATGCTAAAAAAGAAGAATTGGCAGCAATCACGCATCCAAAAATCGCAGACGAAATCATAAGAAACAGAGAAGGAAAAATCAAAGTGAGCGCAGGCTTTGACGGAGTCTATGGAGAGCCACAAATAGAGCCGCTGGAAGGAAAGAAACGGATAGAAGTCAACAAGAATGTTTTCGAAGAAAAG
>JAHWHE010000073.1 GCA_019323495.1 Candidatus Woesearchaeota archaeon
TAGCAATAAAACCATATTTGAACGGCAAAAACGCATATCTGGGTCTAGGAATGAAAGTTAAGAAATTGCTTGAATTCAAATACAATCTTTTGGAGAATCATCAATTCGGCCAGATCCTTTTCGTCAGAGAGAAGCACGAAGGCGAGGCAGAGGATGTTGAAAAAAGAATCGAAAAGGCGCTTGAATGCGCAGATCAGTTGATAGAACACTATATAGCATCAGCTCCTGCTGAAAAGAAATCTGTCGCAGACAAATTGTATTTGAATAGTGAGAATATCGCAAGAATCGATAAATGGGCAAAAGGCAAGATATACGAAAGAAAAACAGATAAATTAGAACTTGTAGCTTAAGTTTTTTATTAACCTTCTCTCCTTTTCTTGTGAAATTCGCTCATGGTCTGCTCTATGATCTCTTTTGCTGCCTGATAATCTTCTTTTGAAATTATTCCATTCATCCAAAGGTTTGCCAAGTGCCTTAATATCGTAGTGTCGCTGAATGCCTTTGAATCTTCAAGACCGAGCGCATTATATTCTTCATCAGTCCCCAACACCCCAGATCTCCACATTTCCAGCCAGGCATATAGACGCGCCCTTGCTTGGTTTTTCAATTTGTCGTTCAATTGATTGTGAGTTTCTTCCCTGTGCTTGAAAGGACTATACATGTTATTTAAAACATGAAGATATAGTTGCGTGCAAGTATACATCTGATCATTCAGGTTCCTGTCGTTTATGCTAGCCAGTTCTTTTTCGAAGACGAACGGTATTATCTGCTCGAATGCATGCTCATCCATCTTAGCCATCACTGATACCCTCTCGAAATCCGGATCCAATTCGTCAAGTAAATTAAATTTGAAAGCTCTGAAATTCGTCTCGTAATCCCCGATCTGATAAGAATCCTTGAATTCTTGTATCTGTTTTTTCAAGGTTTCATAATCCATGTCTGTCACTCCAAACTCTCTTAAAGGATTTGGCAGCAAAGGCAGGTCTCCGATTATTGTCTCTTGTTCTGCTCCAAGATGTTCTTCTATTATTTCTTGAGTTACTCTAGCTTCCTCTGATTCTTGTTTTATTGTATCGACCAATGCAGAAGGCTGCTCTATGACTACTTTTTCAATGGCTGGAATTTCTTCTGCAGGGAAAGTAATGGTTTCTTCTTGTCTTCCTGTGAAAAGCAGGACAAGAGCAAGAACAATGCTTGCAACAGTCGCGATAGCAGCAGTTCCGATCAAGGTTCTTGTTTCAATAGCACCGATCTCAGCGAACCTTGGTCCTTTAAATGGCGAAGCAAGTAAAGGCCTTGGCTCTTTCAACTCTTTAGACAATTCTGCAATATCTTCGATCTCTTTTTCCAATGTCTGCCCAAGCTGCTCTTCAACTTCTTCCTTATATTCGTCTGCTTCCTGAGGAGGTTCATAATCATCATATGTAGTTCCGTATTCAAAATCTTCTTCAGGAATCAGTATTGCCCCATCTTCTTTCTCGAAATACTTTTCTGCATCATAAATTATTCCCAAATCAACAGTCACGGGTTCGTCTAGAGGGGCTCCTCTTGATTCCTTGGCTCCCATCATAGCTTTCATCATTCCATGCATGAAAAAAGAACTTGCGTAGTATCCTTCCTTCGACATCTTTATTTTCGGAATAGAGTATCCTACCTGCTCCCTGTTTGTCTCTGTGACGATTACAGGCAGCGATTCTGCGCCCTTATCATACAGATATCCTTCTAAATACTTTGCAAAGTCATATGAGTAACAGGAATCTAACATTATATTGACATCCTTGATCGGCTGGCCCGCTTCTTGCCTCTTTATAAGTGCATCACCTAGCTCTATATAGCTGATAGCATGAGGATGCTTCATTGGATCTGCAGCTTCCATCGCTCCTATTTCGCTTTGGGTCAGCCATTGATAAATTAGTTCTCCGTGGCCGTTGAACCAAATTGTTGTCTTTCCTGTGCTGTCTTCGATATGTTTCAGCACATTTTCCTTGTTTTCAGGACCTGTGTGTTCCTGTACACTATCTGGATCAACTCCTGCCAGCTCTGCTATTTCTGCCATTTCCCGTGTGCTAAATCTATTAGTCCCATCATCCCGTCGCTCATCATGTGCAATCAGAATTAGTGTCTCAATCTCTTTTCCAAGAAGCACGTGGTTTTTGTACTTTTCCCTGAGCTCTACTATAAGGTCTACTATCCTTCTTATGTTAAAATCATTAAATTCGAAATTTTTCTGTCTAAGCATTCTTGCTGTTGTCAGGGCAACAGACCACATCTCTGCGTGATGGGATGCTGCCATCTTTTTAATGAAGTATTCATTCTCAAGCACTTTCTGCGCATCTGCAACCTCTTCAAATTTATCCAGATGCTCAAATGTCGCAATTGTCAAGTACAGCGATGATAATATGAGATCTGTCCACTTCCGGCTTTTCCCAGAACGTTTTTCCTTGTATAATATTCCTAATGTATAAGCAGCACTCTTATATTGTTCTTTTCTATCAGGATTTTTCAATATGTTCTGAACAATCTTGATAGCTGAAAGACGATGTTCTGCAGGAACATCACTATATGCAAGGTTTCCAAGAATATCAAGAAGTGAACTATACGACTTGTAGTAAGTATCCTCTGCTAATATGTCCGTTATCTGGATGAACATATATTCCAACGTTTGACGATCTGCACCCGTCATTATAAATATAAGGATTGTCTGCAAATCTTTATAAATTCGATCGTCTACGAACTGATCTGGTGGAGATCTGTATGCTTCAAAGATTACGTCAAGGTGCGGGATGAGCATATTTATGTTAAACATAGAAGACTGTGCTATGACAGCCAGAATCCTTGCAGCGTGTACTGATTCAGACGCTTTTTTTGTTCTTATTACTTCTATCAACTCATCAAAAATCGGAAAAAATATATTAGGATCTTCCCTATATGAAATTTCTGCCAATGATTCCAATGCAATTGAGCTGCCTTTTTCTTGCTCCTGCCATATCTCGATCAATTGATCAGTAGCAAGAGGTATGTGTCTTAAGATTTTAGGCATATTATCTGAGTGCTTTTCTTCTCTTACATATTTAAGGAAAAGAGGAACTTTGTCTTCTGCCAGATCTTGGAAATGCCCTATAGGCAATGCCACTGCCATATCTGGTAGAATGTAGAGAATGTCTTGTTCTCCTAATTTAAAAGCAGGATCTTCCAATGCTTCCAGAAGAAACTCTGTTGTCTTTCGCAGGGTCTCTTGGTTTTCTTTTGTCATGGACGCAGAAATTTCGTTTTTAACAATTTTTGGCATTAACTTGATAAACTCAGATCTCCTTGTGAAATACCCGAACCTTTTCTTCAGAACATCAACTATTATGTTCAGTGCTGAAATGCGAGCATCTTCCAGCCTTATGAATAAATTACTCATCTTTTCATCGAGTTCAGAGTACCCTTCATCAGCTTTTTTCCGCTTATATATTTCTTCTTCAATAATCTCCATCTCAGCGAGGATTTCCCTCACTTCCTCGTCAGTTATTTTTTCTTCGGTTTTCTCCTCGACACCCCCTGCAGGTATGATTCCTAGAGCTTCAGGCTCACCTGTTTTCCGTCCGAACAACGGTCCTGGTTTTGTTTCTTCTTCCCATGCATCTGCTTTGTCTAGTCTTTCTTTGACAAAAAAGTTGAGCATCGAAAAATCGGATTCTGTTTCTTTTTCAAGCCTTTCAGCAGAATACCCTTCTGTAGATTTTGCGTCAGCAAAATCA
>JAHWHE010000074.1 GCA_019323495.1 Candidatus Woesearchaeota archaeon
GTGGCAAGCACAAATGAAAGAGTTGCAGAACACTACGAACGAATGAGAAGGTATGCAGGCTTGATTGATTTGAACATTCTGACAAAGGAAAACTGTGATGAAAAAAGAATCGAATGGCAGGAAAAGCAGGAGACTGAAAAAGAAAAACTGCTTGACCTGCAGGAAGAATTGGGTGTACTTGAATCTTCTTACGAGAACAAGAAAGACTTGGTTGAGACCGCTATCAGGGAATACGAGTCTGCTTTGGCAGGTGGAGACGAAAGCCAGATAGAATCAAAAGACGATAAAGTAAGGGATGCAAGAAACGAGCTTGACATTGTAGAAAACAAGCTTGATGATAAAGAAGACGAGATAGAAGAAAAAGAAGATTATATTGATGACATCGACACGACACTGGATTTGATTAAAGACGAATGCGTAAGATTGAGCGGGAAATAATTATTTTTTCTATCTCTTTTTTAATTTGAATACTATGTCTCTTAAGAAAACGCTCTTGTCTGTCTTCGGAAGGCGGTTGTCTATGCGCGTCAGATTGTACAAATCTTCTTCAATGTCTGGTTTGAATGTCTTTAGGTCCTGGTGCCATCTTTTCAGACTGTTCATCATGAACTTCCTGTTTCTTGCGTAGTGCGCAGTCGCGATCAACTGCAAAATCTCTTTCATGTCCAATATGAAGTTGAACGGATTCCTGTAATTGCAAGGATCTCCGAGCCACCATTCCTTTATCCTAAGCTTTTTGACGCAGTCTTTAACAATAGAATCTGCAAGCTCTTTTGGATATTTCTTTAGTTCTGCTTTAAATTTTGCAAGAATCTTTTTTGGGTCGTGGACAGGCAGCGATTCTATTATCAGGAATTGTGCATGGTCCTGCAGTTTCAACAGATTTCTCTTGCTCTTGAAAATGTCAGTCACTAAACGGGTCAATAACTTTGTTTCTATCACGTGCCATCCTATGTCGAGCTTTTTTTCTTTCCAAACACAAATCTCCCAGTAATCATCTCCATAGAATCCAGGATAGTATTCTATCTCCAGCAGATCTTTTAGTTCTTTCTCCAGGTCTTTTTTGTGCTTGATGTCTTTGACAAGTACTGTGTAATCAATGTCAGAAGTCTTAGTGTGCCTTCCCACTGCCCTACTGCCATGTATGTAGAACGCATCTACGTATGGAAGTTTCTGGACCCTCTTTTTTATTTCCTTAGTAAGCTTGTCATAAGGCATAGCTGTTTTCAGGGATAATTCGTATATAAACTTATTGCTTAAATACGAAATCTTTATAAACAAAGTTCTTTCAATCAAGGTCATGACATACCTATTCGTTCACGGGGCGTATTGCCACAGAAGAGATTAGGTAGCTATTGCATTCTTTTAACAAATTATACAAACAGTTTAAATGGAGGTTAATTAAAATGCCATTTCCAAATTCACAATACAAAGAACACATGAGATCAATGCGAAAATGCGAAACCCTTGACGGTTTCCCAGAAGTAAAGGGCTATGATTTCGAACAGCCTTTCGATTTTGACAGTTTTATCCAGTCCTACAAGAACATGGGCATCCAAGGCACTAATCTTGGCTTCGGGATAGAGATAGTAAATAAGATGATAGAAGACAAAGCAAAGATATTTTTGTCATGCACTTCTAACATGATGAGCAGCGGAAACAGGGACATCATAAGGTTCCTTGTGAAAAACAAATTCGTTGACGTGCTCGTCATATCAGCAGGCGGTGTCGAAGAAGACATAATCAAGACATTAAAGCCTTTTGTCATCGGCACTTTTGATATCGCAGGCAGGATACTGTTTGAGAAAGGCGTGGGAAGGATAGGAAATATCTTTGCGCCGTACGACAGATATCTGTATTTTGAAGAATTCATGAATCCGTTCTTTGACAGGATATACAAAGAGCAGAAAGAAAGAGGAAAACCCTTCTCTCCGTCAGAGTTCATCAGAGAGCTGGGAAAAGAAATCAATAACAAAGATTCTGTGCTCTACTGGGCTTACAAGAATGACATCCCTGTCTTCTGCCCTGCACTGACAGACGGAGCAATCGGCGACCTTATACATTTCCAGTTGCAGAAAGGAAGAGACCTGTACATAGATATTGCAGCAGACCATCACAAGATCGTGAAATATACTCTTGCAAACGAGAAGACTGCTGCAATCATATTGGGAGGCGGCGTCTCAAAGCACTATGTGCTCAATGCAAACATCTTCAAGGAAGGATTAGATTATGCAGTGTATATCACGACTGCAGGAGAATATGATGCAAGCGATTCTGGCGGAAATCAGCAGGAAGCAATGACATGGGCAAAGATCAAACTGCAGGCACCTAATGTGAAGATTGTGTGCGAAGCATCTATCGCATTTCCATTGATAGTCGCTGCGACGTTTGCAAAGACATTCCACACTAAACAATAAAATACAGAATAACAGGAATCAGCAAACAGCCCATGCTGTGGTTCTTTCCTATTCCAAGATAGATCGGGACCAATCCCAGGCAGGTGCTGACAGCAAGCACAACCAGCCCGATAAAACCGCAGAAGACAAAGACAAGAGTTGTTATCAGCAGGATGATGCTTACTGATAAATAAGTGTAATTCACTTTCTCTATGATTTTTGAAAAGACTTTTGCGAAAAAGAGTGCGAGATAAGTTGCGATGCCTGCAACGACTAGTGCGCACGCGATTATTGTTATCAGCTGGGGCAAAGTAAGTTTTCCCATGATTTCCAATACAACAATGACTGCACCGTTTCGTGCTTTTTCGATTGTGAACAAAGTTACAAGACTGATCAGAAAATTCACAGTGTTTATCGCGCCTTGCAGGATGAGATATCCTAAAACGCCGATGTCTCCCACTATTACACTACCTATAATGCCTGCCTGTGCAGCACCCACGCCTGGAAACAGGCCTGTCATGCTTCCTGCGATCGTGCCTCCTGCCAATGACTTTGCAATTGTCTTCTTGCTTATCTCCAGATCTTCTGTAATCCTCTGCTTTGGCATCTGGGTTTTCTGGAACAGGCTGTTTATCAACATTGATGTGCCGAACAAACCTGACAATAACGGGAAGAGGGGATCCTTGAACAAGGGGTTGTTTAGAATTAGGTAGCCTAGGACCCCGCTCAATCCGCACACTACGAACGCCCAAAACTTGTTGTTCTTTGTTTTTTCTTTCAATATCATGAAACCAACAATCACAATCAAGATGTAGCCCATGACAGGATTAATTTTCTCAAAAACAGGAGGAAGCAGCAAGATAAGGACAGGAATTATGGCGATGGATGAAAGAACAGATAACAACGAACCTATCACTGTCAATTTAACGCACTCAAATGCTTTTCCTTCCAATACTAATTTGTGCGCAGGCATTATTGCCAATGCAGTATCTTCGTCAGGAATGCCCAGCAATGCGCTCGGTATGAAGTCAAGAAAAGTATGCGTAACTGCAAGGCTTACAATAAAAACCGCCAAAACTATTGGTGAGACAAAATGCAGAAGTACAGGCGATATAGAAAGAAGCAATAATGCAACCAGGTTTACATGGATGCCTGGAATCAGGCCTGTGACAATGCCGAATGCACAGCCAATCAATATTGCAGCAAGGATGAATAGCATGTATTTGTTATGTTCTTGAATCTTCAAATAACTTTATTCTTGATTTTTAGAAAGATTACATTTAAATATGAGTTTTTTGTTACCAAATGCATGAGTATCAAGATGATTTTAATGATTATATTGGTTATATTTCTATTAATCATTCTAAGCTGTGTTGCTCAATTGGCAAAACCTGGAAGAATTGGGGAAATTGCTGAGAATGCGACTGTTGAGCAGGAAGAAGCGCAAGACCAAGCATTAGATACTTTTGTTGAGCCTGTTGTTCCTAAAGAAAGAATCAGCTATACTGTTTATGGTGAAGACATTGTGTTTGATTATGAAGGAAAACAGAACACAATAAGGATAATGGAGTTTATTGATGAAAACAATGTAAGGGTCTTGCTTAATGGGGAAGAGCAAGTATTTACCAAGGCAGAGCCCTTTGTCTATAATAACTTAAAGATGGAATTGATAGAGGTCATGCAGAAAGCTGTTGTTCCTGCTGGCCAGGATTTGGTGTCCTTCTTTTATGTTTCTCCTGAGGGCGGTGTGAAGGACATGCTTGCAGAAGGCGAATCGCGGACATACAAGACAAAGGCAGGCAAGCTTATTGAAATAAAGGTCGTTGCTATAACAGATGTCGAGCCAAGGGCTGTATTTGAGGTGAATAGCAAAAGAACAAAGGCAATAGGCGAGAAAGAGCAGGACATGATTGCTGAGAAAACACTCATGTATGTGATGCACATATATCCGAACGAAGCAGGAGAAGTCAAGTACAGGCCTGCTATAAAGCTTGAAATCGAACCCCTAGAATGAAAGATTTAAATATGACTGAATTCTACTGAATATGAAAAAGGTGTGATGAATGGCTAGGAAAAATATCTGGCTTACGAAAAAACAATTTAAGCAAAGAATCATAATTGCTGCTATTGTAATTATCATACTTATTCTTTTGGGATTATGGATTTTCAGGCCATTGCCTGCAGAGCACGTTATAGAAAATATTACAGAGCCTGAGTTCGAGCAAGTTGAACAGATAGAACAAATGGAGACAGAGATGCAAGACGGAGAGGAAGTGCTAGCAGAACCAGAGATAATAAGCGGAAGCTGCAAGATAGCTATAAAGCATGCAGAGGATGAAGTCCTGGATGCATTCAATATCAAAAGAAAAGCAGAATCAACCATAGAAGATCTGCAAGAACGAATAGATGATGCAAAGAAAGAACTTGCAGAATCAGAGGACCTTCTTTCTGACAGTGAAGAAGCTCTGGACAAGCTGAAAGAAAGCTGCACAGAATAATTATTTCAATTTCTTCATTACATCAGCAATGATATTGGTGCACATCTCTATTTCTCTTTCCTTTACATCCAAAGGAGGAAGAACCCTTATTGTCTTGTATCCGCATGGCGCCAATAAAAGACCGCGCCTCAGGCATTCGTACAAGACTTTGGCTCTTTTCTTTTGATCACTTATCTCAA
>JAHWHE010000012.1 GCA_019323495.1 Candidatus Woesearchaeota archaeon
CCGTCATCCTCGCTTAGATTGATGCTCGCTTCTGTAGAGAATGAAAAAGGATATCCTCTTTGTCTTTGGAATGCCTCGATCGCAGGCAGCACCTGCTTGACTTTTTTGATGCTGCCTATAAAATTATCATCGACAACAAAAACAGGGCCTCTGTGCCCCAGATCATAGATGACAACAAGCTCTTCAATGAACCTGTCTGCAGATTTTAATCTGGGCATGTGGCCGAACATTGACGGCTCGCTGCAGAACTCGCAATTATGCGGACAGCCCCTTGATAATTGTGTTGCCATTAATTCATAATCTCCCATTCTTAAAAGGTCATATCTTGGGACAGGGGATTTTTCAATATCAGGCCTTGAATCTATTATTTGGATATCTCCTTCATGATTGAAATATGCTACCATCCTCTGGAATTCACTTCTGTCTATCCTGTTCCCTGCTTCATTCTTTCGCAGAACAAATCTAGCATATGCTCTTTTTGCATTGCCCCTTTCAATATCATGCAAAAACCTTTCCAGGACACCTGTCTCTGCCTCTCCCAGGACAAAATGGTCGACACCATTGATCTTGTCATAGAATTGTGTAGGATAAGCTCCTCCTGCCACAATTATTTTATTGAATTGCTTTGCCCTTGAAATCACTGCGTCCAACGATTTACACTGGATATACATCGAAGATGTAAACACCATATCAGCCCATTTCAGATGCTCGTCTGCTAAAGTCTCGACATTCTCATCAATTAGCTTCAGATTGTATCTGTCCAGCATCCCTGCAACTGTTATCAAGCCCAATGGGGGCATGGCTGATTTTTTGCCTATGAATTTAAGAGAATTATGAAAACTCCAATACGTGTCTTCTGGTATTTTTGGATTGACTAGCAATATGTTTTTTGGCATTTTATTAAGAAACCCTTTTATATTTTTAAGCTTATTTATAATTATAACTTTCCTTCTTTTATTTTTTTCACAGTCTCCTTGAACGCTTCTATCTGCTTTTCAGACAGGCTGCCGAACTTGAGATAACTGATCTTGATGTTTCGCAGGAACAGATTCCGCCTGTAGAAATCTTCAGGTATATCGAACAGCTTCTTCATGGCAGGATCCTTTATCTCTCCTGAAAGCTCTTGTTTCTGGCAGTCATAGCACTGCACATACTTTTGCTTTGATGTGACCAGAACATAGTTCTGCTTGCACTTGTCGCATTTCTGTTTGAATTTAACTGCCATAGCAATAATAAAAAATTAAAGTATAAAAAGCTATCTGATTATTTCTTCTTTTTCTTTTTTGCAGCCTTTTTCTTTGTCTTCTTAGCCCTGCATCCGCACGTTGCGCACATGAAAATCACCTCCTTATTAATCCATAAATCAAATCATCAAAGTACTTTCCATTTTTATATGTATGCATTCTCAGCCTGCCTTCAAGCTTGAATCCGCACTTCTCAAGAACTTTTTTCGAAGCAGGATTGTTTGACAGAACACCTGCCCAGATCTTCTTTATCTTCATTTTTTTGAAGCCATGACCTACCATAAGTTTTACAGCTTTTGTCGCAACCCCTTTCTTCCAGAACCTCCTGCACACAACATATCCAAGCTCATAGCATTTCTTGCTAACAGTCGGATTCTCCAATACAGTAACGCCTGCATACTCTCCATCAACTAAAATCGCAAACATGTGGCACTCCTTGTCCTTGATGCATTTCTTCAGCGATTTTTTTGCCAGCTTCAGTGTAAAAGGATACTTTATGTCTTCATCATCAAGTTTACTGACTATCTCTTTATCATTAAGACAGTTCCTAAAATCATTTAAGTCAGAAAATCTTATCTTCCGTATTGCTACTTTCATTTACTCCTCTTTTTTGCACTTCTTGAATTTCAATAATTTCTTTCCGTGTCCTTTCTTTCCCTTGACGACTTTCTTTTTCTTGAATCCGCATTCAAAGACTAGCGATTCTTCCTTTTCAAAACCCTTTGATCTCATCTTTCCACACCCCTAATTGATCCAAAAATCTTTGTGCAGTCTTTACGACATGCTCTGGCTGTGTCTTGAAGACATCAGCGACTTTTGTCAGCACATCCCCTTCATACGCATCAGTGCTTATTAAATCTAACTCTTTCATTGAAAAACCTTCTGGCACTTTCTTCTTGCCTGCTATCTTTTTAGCCTTCTTCCATTTGTCGAACAGCTCTTCGCACCGGGCAGGCAGCTTTTCAGCAGGCACATCCAGTATCTTACATAACTCTTCCACAAGCCCGCCTTCAACTTTTTCAACTTTTTCAGCTGCTTTTCCAGCTGTGAATGTAATACGGACAACACCGTCCTGAACTTTTGTTGTCTTCAGTATCTTTATCTCTCCGACTTCTGAAGTTTTATGCAGATGCGTTCCTGCGCAGCACTCTACATCCACCTCAGGGATCTCAACAATTCGCAAACGATCGCCAGGAACAGCGCCTCCCTGATATATAGACATGCCGTACTTCTTCTCTGCATCATTACGCGGCATGAAAGACATGTGTACATCTAGATTCTCCCTAACGATCTTATTCGCCTCTTTCTCTATCAATGCAAGCTCTTCAGCCGAAATGCTTTGATAATGAGTAATATCTAAATGTGCCTTGTCCTCTGATTTTTTAGCGCCTGCCTGATTGATGTGATTCCCCAAAACACGGCGGGCAGCGACATTCACAATGTGCGTCGCAGTATGATGCTGTGCAAGCTGCTCTCTTCTTTTTTTATCAATTTTACATGGAACTTCAGAGCCGACAGGAAACTCATGCTCTGACTCAAGCACGTGAACAATAACCTTGCCCTGCTGGAACACATCAACAACTCTTTCACCAGAAATAAAACCAGTATCGTGCATCTGTCCTCCACTCGTAGGGTAAAAGAATGTTTTATCAAGCACAATATTCTTCCCGACCTGCGCAATAACTTTAGCTTTAAACTCAGTGACAAGATAATCATCATAATAAAGGACATCTGTCTCAGGAATCTCTCCAAAATCAATGTACTCTTCCCTATGCGTGGCAGCTTCATGCTCTGTTTTCTCGTGCCTTTCTGCAACAAGCTTGTAGAAATTCTCAGGAACAATCACTTCCTGGCCAGCCTTCATGGCCTCTTCACGGATCATCTCAGGCGAGATTCCCTGGCTGTCATAAAGCTCCAATAATTTCTTGGCATCTATCTTCTGTTTTGTCTCTATAATGTTCTGTATGATCAAACGGGATTTCTGCCTTGTGCTCTTGAACTTTTCCTCTTCTACATCAAGTATCTTTCTTACCTGTTCAAGGCCATCCATCAGTTCAGGAAATACAGGCTTCAGGTATTCTGCATGCCAGGCGCATACATCAGGCAGGTAGATGTTCCATCCATACTGCTCGATAAAAGACAGTGCGCGGCGGACCAACAAACGAAGATTATAGCCTCCTCCGACATTAGAAGGCAGAGCGCCGTCGTTCAATGCAAAAAGAAGGGCGCGCGTGTGGTCTGCTATACTATACAAAGCACTCAGGGGAAGCAGGTTCTTTTTCAGTTCTTTCACAGTGGTTCCTGCTTTCTGCGCAACTGTCTGCCATGCCTTGTCAATGTCCTTCACTTCATCGATATTCAGATAACCGCCGTAAGGCATGTATCTTTTTATCAATTCTGCATCGTACTTGAAGCCGGATGCAGAAAGCAGTTTTTTCATCACAGTAGGAAAAACAGCATCATAGATAGTTGGAGTTGCCTGCGAGAACCACGCATTTCTTTCCATTCCCATTCCCATGTCAAGCGCTTTTATCTTTAATTCCCGGGGCATCGATGCTGTCTGTTCATACAGCATGTAAACTTGATTGCCCAACTCAACACCTCTACTGAAATATTCCATGCAGCAGCCAAAGTTGCCTCCGCCTGCCCATGCATCCTCGTGGAAAGTGATCTCTTTATTCGGCAGACCAAGACCTTTGTTCAGCCAAGAAAGTATGTGCCTAAAGTAGCTATTCTGGTCCCATTCAGAAGGCGGGACAAAAGCGTGCTGCCCTATCATCACGAAACCAGTGTGATGCATTCCTGTGATTCCTACATTATCAGTGTCATCAAACCTAAGACAGAACTGCGGGATGACTAAAGGATTTGCAGGAGGCTTTACCTGCCCGCTTATCACGTACGGCTGGAATGCTGCGATAGAAGCGTTCGTGTATTCCATTGTAGGATTCCACCGGGCTACAACAGGATAACGCTTGATAGGAGTATAGCCGAATTCCTTGAACATCTTTGAGAATTCGAGCCATACAGAAACATAATCTAATTTCTTTTTGCACGGATTGTCTGTATAGAACCTGAAGCCTCCTGAACAGACAGGATCTCCGCAGACTGATTGATTTTCATTCACTGTCCAGAAAAAGGTTCCGCACTTGCAATGCTTTCTGACAAAACCATGCTCCCGCAGGACTTCTGTAGGATAATACTTGTCAGGATCCTTGCTGGCAATAGGCTTGAACTGCGCTTTTTGCTCTTTATCTGGTATGAACGGCATATCATAAAGAGTAAGAATAAGGTTTATAAATGTTTTTCCATTCTATGCTCTAAAATGCCAGTAGCAATCAATTTCAAGATCTGTGACAATGCAAAGGAATGCGGCGGAATCAATGTCTGCCCTAGCAATGCATTGTACTGGGATGAAGACAATGAAACTATCGTGATAGATAACAGCAAATGCACTTCTTGCGGACTATGTGTTGATACCTGCCCTGTAGGTGCAATCAGGGTCGCGCAGACAGAAGAAGAATACGAGCAGATACAGAAAGAGATAGAACAGGATCCAAGAGAAAAGGAAGAATTGTTCATTGAGCGGTACGGCGCAGCCAATATAGACCCAAAGATCATGGTTGAAGATTTCAAAGAAGATGTCCTTGATCCAAGCTTTGAACAGCCTGTAGTAGTAGAGTTCTTCAACGACGAAAGTATCCAATGCCTTCTCCATTCAATTCCGTACAAAGACTTCAGGCCAGACTGTGCTTCTATCTTCAGAAAATGCGATGCAAGCAAGTACGAGAATGTCACAGAAACACTAGGCATCACGGTTCTGCCATGCTTAGTAATATTCAAGAACGGCAAGGAAACAGGCAGGATAGAGGGCGTCTACACCATAGCCCAGAGAGAAGCCTTGAAGGATAAACTAAAGCAGCTTCTTGAAAATTAAACAATATTTCAGTATTTTTTCTTTAAATTTCCGTAAGCTTTATAAATGCCTCTGGAATAATGTATATAGAATGAAAGAGCTGGATCATGTGGACAAGCGAATATTGGGCATCCTGAGGCAGAACAGCAGGGAAGCCTATTCAAAGATAGCAAAAGAGCTGAGGGTGAACAGGGCAGTTGTTCCGTACAGGATAGAACAGCTGATAAAAAAGGGCATCATCAGAAGCTTTGAGCCAAAGATAGACTATTCAAAATTGGGATATCAGAAATTCCTCTGCTACATTGGTTTCTATGAATTTGACAAAGAACAAAAGGAAAAGATCATAGAATTCCTGAAAAAACATCCGTTCTGCGCATGGCTGGGAGAATGCATCGGCAAGTATCAGATAAGAGCAAGATTCCTTGCAAAAGGCAGGCATGACTTCTACAAGATCTTGTCAGAGATAAAAAAAGAATTCGGACAGAACTTAAGGGAATTGAAAGCTTTCGACATGATGGATTCGATAAAGCCAGACAACGATGTCTTGTTCAGCGGGAAAAAAGGACCTATAGAGAAAAAGGACAGGACAACAGTATTGGATGAAAAGGATTTAGTCATACTGCACAATCTTGCAAACAACTGCAGGGAAACTCTATTGAACTTAAGCAATAAGACGAAATTATCTATCGAAGGAATAAGGAACAGGATAAAGATCCTGGAAAAGAGCGGGGTCATAACAAGCTATACCTGCAACATCGATGTCAACCAGGCAGAAGACATAGAATTATGGGGCAATTTCCTCATCAATTTCAAAGAACCGGAAAAAATAGAAGGAAAACTGAAGGAGTTTACAAAAAATCACAAACAACTGGGAAGAAGCTATCTCCTGTTCGGTGACTGGAACGCAGAGTTCACATTCTTTGCAAAGGACGTTAAAGAACTGCAGTCGTTATTGAGCGAATTCTTGACAGTATTCTCGAGGGACATGAACAGCTATGACATTATCTTTTATCTAGACGGACACAAATATCCCCCAGTACCAGAAGGAGTTTTCAAGAATTCTTAAGGAAAATCACTATACGGATCTTCGATTGGAATAGGATCATTGATTGGATCCCAATTGTCGTATGTGAATTGTATTTCGAAGTGAGTTTTCGCTGATGGCGGCAAGTCTCCACATTTTGATATTCGAATCGCTCTTTCACCAGCAGGAGCAGATTTTGACCAATACAAACGCACATATTCTTTCTTGAATTTTACATTAGCGCTTCCTGTACTAGCCATAGGACCTACCCACATTTCGTAAACATTAC
>JAHWHE010000075.1 GCA_019323495.1 Candidatus Woesearchaeota archaeon
CACATACGCTCAGCACTGCATCAACTTATCTCAAAACAAATTGCAGATAGATCCTGCAGATTCTTACTGCACGAATTTCAACACAAACGCAAACATCACGCTCAACAGAGTAGGATTTACAAAGACACCTGTCATTTTAGGGGATGGACAAATCTGTCCGTCCTCTATTTGTTCTTTGATAAATTGGAACGGTGAAAACATCACATTCAGCGTAACTCATTTCTCGACATATAGCGTAGCAGCAACAAGTGGTTTAGTGATCAATGACCAAGGAGGTTCTATCTACACCTACAATAATACTTATTTCTATGCGAACTATACTAATTTCACTTCAAGCAGCATAAATGATAATACAGATGCAGGACAATGCAATATTAGTTTTAATGCCACACCTTCTACTGTATATCAAATGACATACAACAGCAGTTCAGGATTGTACGAATACAACAAGACATTCACATACTCTCAAGCAGGCTCTGTTGGATGGACAGTCAGCTGCGATTCAAATTACGAACCAAGAACATTAACAGCAGCAACCAATGTCTTAAGTTCTGGAAATTTCGCGCCAACAGTTTCAATCACAGCTCCACCGAACGCAAGCGTTTTCGAACAAAGAGACCAGATAAATTTCACAGGCACAGGAAGCGACAGGGAAGACATTCTAACCCTGACTTGGTACAGCAGTATCGACGGTTATTTCGGAACAGGTGCAAATGTCAACAAATCTGATTTATCAGTAGGAAACCACACAATCATGCTAAATACAACAGACAGCGGAGGATTGACAGCAAACGATACTATAATAATAACAATAAATGCAATTCCTGATGAAGATGGAGATGGGCTAAGAGATTCGCAAGATGCAGTTGTTGGAAACACAAGCAATATTTCTATTACGGGGGTGAGCCAAATAAATGTTTACATCAACGGAAGTAGTAATATCGATGGTCAAATTTTCTCAGGCAAACTGCCTGTATTGATAAATGACAATGGAAATGCGTTATGCAATTTCACATATAATTTCTCGCAGTCAAGCTTGAATTTTAGTAGGCTGTCGATAAAGAAAGACTGGTATTACACCATTTGTTTGTTAGGAGGGCAGCTTCAGTCAGGAAACGGCAAGACAATCTTTTTGACAGACAACGGATTCACAGGACTGTGCGTCAAGGATGCAGCCGACATCAATGTTTCTAATATCAGCGATGCTTGCAACGCAACCGATGAGCACGATTTCACAAGCTGCCTTGGGAACAGTACGGGCGTTGCTGTCAATGGTTTTACTTGCGTCGACCATGGAAGCACGATTGAAATAAATAATCTGACACACAGCGGTGTGAAAGGCACAGGAGGAAGCGCACCGAGCTCTGGATCATCCTCTTCGACCTCTAGCGGAACAGGGAGCGGCGGCGGTGGTGGTGGCGGCGGAAGTGCTGCAGCATTGTACGGTGTCCCTGGAAATGTAGAGATAGACAATCCTTGCTGGGCGCAAGAAACAACATTCACTGTCTATAGCAAGGCAGGACAGCTTGCATCTATGATGGACATTCAATTCGCAAAACCATTCACAAACGAATTGATTGTTTCAGGAAAAACAGACAAGCAGGGAAAGTTCACTTATACTTTTGAAGAAAAAGGCCTTTACAATATGATTGTTGGTAGGGCAATGCCTTTGAAACTGCAGATAAGGATAATAGACTGCACTCAGCCTGAGCCTGTCAAAGCTGCTGCAAAAGAAGCAGCAGACAATAAAACAGAAGTTACAGAACCGCAAGAATACGCAGTTGAAGATGTGATAGAACAACAAGCAAAAGAAGACGAGCAGAAAAAGCCTAGGAGACTGCCTAAAAACAGGATTTACATCTTGGGCACGCTGTTTTTAATCCCTGGCGCAATCATTGGTTACTTTGTTTATACTACTAATAAAAAGAAACACAAGCATAAAAAGAAAAAGAATCACATGAAAAATGCATTTCGAAACATTTATAAACTATAATTGATTCGTTTAAGTTAAAGAGGTGAAATTTAGGCATGACTGGCGGCAAGATCATTGGCGTTATTTCAATTAAGGGCGGAGTAGGCAAGACAACGACTGTTTCTAATCTCGGTGCAGTTTTTCACAAGGTATTCGGAAAGAAAACTTTGATTGTTGATGCAAATTTCACAGCACCTAACCTTGCGCTTCATCTAGGTCTTGTAGATCCAGAAACAACTATCCACGATGTCATGCAGAACAAGGCAGACATATCAGAAGCAATCTACGAGCACGAGTTCGGTTTCCACATTATTCCGGCAAGCTTATTGAATGTCAAAGTGAATCCTTTCAAGCTGAAAGAAAAAATACAGAAGATGAGAAGCACTTACGATGTGATTCTGATTGACAGCAGTCCTAATCTTACAGGAGAGATTCTTGCGACAATGCTTGCGAGTGACGAATTACTAGTGGTGACCTCGCCTGATTATCCTACATTGAGCTGTACTATGAATGCGATCAAGGTCGCTAAGAGCAAGAAAGCGCCAATCACAGGATTGATACTCAACAGGACAAGAGGAAAGCACTATGAATTGAGCATTCACGACATAGAGGATGCAACAGGCGTTCCTGTTCTTGCAGTCCTTCCGGACGATCACAAGGTATCAGAAGCATTGGCAAACACAATTCCAGCAGCGCTTCACTCTCCAATGAGGGAAGTAAGTTATGAGTACAAGAAATTGGCAGCGTCTTTGCTGGGCGAGAATTTCGAAGACAAGAGAATCCTGCCTAAGATAACTAGATTATTCAAGAAGAATTACGGAAAGCACGAAATCAACAGGGAAGTCATACGCTCTGAAAGACTAGGACAATTAAAATAGTTTTTTCTGCTGTTTTTAATGCAAATGTTTTTAAAGGCTACTTTTATTTTTCGCTACTATGACAAGAATAGCTATCCTTGACAAACAGTTGTGCAAGAACGGAATTGACTGTCCGTTTATCTGCGGCAATGCGTGCCCGATTAACCGGACTAAGCAGGACTGTATTGTTGTGGAAGAAGATAACAAGGCTCTGATCAATGAGGAGTTATGTATAGGCTGCGGAATCTGCGTGAAGCAATGCCCTCACGAAGCAATAAAGATAATTAATCTCCCGGCTGCGTTAGAGAGGGACCCTATACATCGTTACGGCCCAAACAGTTTCGCACTTTATTCTTTGCCGACTCCTTTGTTCGGAAGAGTGGTGGGGATTGTCGGCATTAACGGAATTGGAAAGAGCACAGCCATAAAGATTATTGCGGGCTTGTTGAAGCCGAATTTCGGGAAGATTGGGAAAGAAGGCACTTACGAAGAATTGATACAATTCTTTAAAGGGACAGAAGCGCAGATATTTTTTGAAAAGATAAAGAAAGGCGAGATAAAATTAAGCTACAAGCCGCAGGCAGTGGACCAGATACCGAGAAACGCGAGCGGAACAGTAAAAGATTTGCTGGAAAAAGTAGATGAGAAAAAACAGCTTTCAGAAATCGCAGCAAAGCTGGAGATATCAAATATACTGAATAACGATATTAAAACTTTGTCAGGCGGAGAATTGCAGAGAGTTGCGATCGCTGCGACTGTCCTGAAACAGGCAAATCTGTATATCTTTGACGAGATGACTTCTTATCTCGACATCAAGCAGAGATTGAAGGTGAGTAAGTTCATTAAATCATTGGCAGCAGAAGACACTGCGGTTCTTGTGATAGAGCACGATTTGATTGCGCTCGATTACATGGCAGACATGGTCCACATAATGTACGGAGAGCCGGGTGGTTTCGGTGTAGTAAGCCAGCCAAGGCCTGTCAAGACAGGGATCAACATTTATCTGGACGGTTACATGAAAGAAGAGAACGTGCGTTTCAGGGACAAGAAGATAAAATTCGAGATTAGGCCTCCGTCAGAGGCAAAAAAAGATGTCGAGCTCACGATTTGGCCTGAAATAAACAAAAAATTAGGCGACTTTTACTTGGAAGCAGACAGTGGATTAATCCACAAGCATGAAAGTGTGGGAATTCTTGGGGCGAATGGAATAGGCAAGACAACATTCGTAAGAATGCTGGCAGGTGAGCTGAAGCCGGACCAGGGGGAAATAGATACCGCAATCAAAGTAAGCTATAAGCCGCAATACCTTGAAGCTGAAAGCAATGAATTAGTGATGAATGTTCTCCAGGACGCGATATCCAATTATTCAGTTGAAATCATAAGGCCGTTGAATCTCCAGCCATTGTTCATGCAGAAAATAAATCAGCTTTCAGGCGGAGAACTGCAAAGAGTCGCGATCGCTCTTGCAGTGTCAAAGAAATGTGATCTGGTGCTTTTAGACGAGCCTAGTGCATACCTGGATGTTGAGCAGCGGCTTGCGGTCGCAAAAATGATAGGCAATATCGCAGAAAACAGAGGATTGTCAATCATGGTCGTTGACCACGACCTTTTGTTTCTTGATTATCTTTCAGAACGTTTGCTGGTTTTTGACGGGGAGCCTGCAAGACGCGGCCATGCGCACGGTCCTTTCAGGATGGAAGAAGGGATGAACAAATTATTGAAGGAATTGGACATAACCTTGCGAAGAGACGAAGCAAGCGGAAGGCCGAGAATAAACAAGCCAGGCTCACAAAAAGATCAAGAACAGAAGAAAAAAGGTAAATATTATTATAGCTAAGCTCGTCCTTTGCTTTCTCCTTCAGCTATTCCAGAAGCTATCAGGTGCGCTGTTCTTATCGGTTCTGGCATGTGGCCCCGCGTGACAGCGACTTTGATGATTTCTTTGGCTTTTTTTACAGGTATCGCTTTGCACTGGAAATATATCTTCCCTCCTCCAACTTCTATCTCTCTTATCTTTCCAGCCTGTTTGATAAGTTTCAATTTCATTTTGTAATTAGGAACATTCTTGATTGCTGATTTAATGCTTTCTAGGTTAGGATGGTTCCTCATGATAACTATGACTGGAAGATGGGTCTTGTCAGCCAGCAGCTTGACATCAATGACATTGAATCCTCCTACTGCGATCCCGTCTGTGAAGATGCACTGGAGCTGGTCCTTGTGCTTTGTCCTGTTGATCATGTCTGCGATCTTTTTTGTGCTGTCTTCTCCGTCAACAGTTATCTTGTCAGAAATGATCCCCTCTAATAATCCTCCTCCCCTGTGGATGCAACCTATTATAGGGATTTCACCTTTCTTGAGCTTGTCAAAAGGAGCGTCATCTACTCCGATAAGCCGGATCTCTTTCTTCACCTGTTTTTTCTTGTCAAAATAATATTTTATTCCTGCCATATTATACTCTTCGCATGACTGTCAAAAAGCCAGTATGCCCTATCTTGCCGAATTGTGGTCTAACTATCTCTCCGTCAATTTTCCATACGCGTTCGATCAGTTCAACTGTCTTGACCAGCACAAATTTATCTTTCAATTTTTGGTTGTCATTGACGACTTTCTGCATCTGCGTGATATTCGGGCTGTAGCAGACCAGGAAGCCTCCGCTCTTCAATGCATTCTGGGCATGCTCGAGGCATAGCCAGGGCTCCAAAAGATCGAGAACAACAACATCTGCATTCTTTTTAGGAAAGCCTTCTTTGATTATGTCCCTTTTTTCAATTGTCACGTTCTTGAGCTCCAGGAACTTGACATTTTGTTTTGCGCTCTCGATGTGAGTATCATCGATATCATACGAATAAACTTGCTTGCATATGTTTGCCAGGAAACAAGCCAGTGCGCCTGTTCCTGTGCCTGCATCGAACACGACAGAATTCTTGCCGATTCCTGTCAATCCAATGACCTGCCCGATTTCTTTCAAGATCATTATTTGTGCTGTCCTTTTGATCTTTTTGTAGACATCAAGAAACTGCGCATCAAAGCACGACATCTCTTTCTTCATATTAGTAACTATCTTTTTCTTCTTGAAATCCTCTTTCTTTACAGCACCGTGTTTTGTATGAAAATCTTTACTAGTATCTAGAACAACGAAACTATTGTCTGTATCTGTTACCAATACTTTACTTTTCCCCATGTTAGAA
>JAHWHE010000013.1 GCA_019323495.1 Candidatus Woesearchaeota archaeon
CTTGAAGAAATACTAAAAGAAGAGCAGGTCAAGAAGAAAGCAACTGACATATTCGCAAGGAACAAGATAGACATGACGGCTCCTAATGTAAAAGAGCTCTACGATTTCCTAGAATCAAAAGGAAAACAGACAGAAAGATCAACAACAATTGAGAATAATATTGCAAGGCTTGTTGCATTGAACGAATTCATTGACAGGCAGCTAAAAGAAGGCAAAATGCCTAGAACAGATTTTGTAGAAGCAGGAGAAAGCGCATTCTTCAATGGAAATTATATTGCAGACATAATAGCTGGAACTTACAGCAAGAAAGTGAAACATCTAGAACTATCTGTCGATTATCTGTTCTTCAACATGAACGACAAGAACAAATTCATTCCAGGCGAATTGAGTGACGAAGTTATAGCTTTAGTCAAGAGCATCACAGAGAAGCTAGGAATGACTGTATCTATACACTCGCCAATCATAGGAATGCGCCCTGGACAGTTCGAAGCTCCTACTGCAAATCCTGAATTGTACAAGAAAACACTTGAATTGGCAAAGAAGCTTGGCGCAACAGATGTGGTTGTGCACGTTATCGACACGAGCGACAAAGGCCTTGATGCAATCGCAGAAATTATTGCACACACACAAACACCAGGAGCAAAAGGCGTAAAGGTTGCATTGGAGAACTATTATACTTATGACGCAGAAGGTAAGAAGATTTACCACACAGGAGCGGAATTTGAAAGGCAATTACGAGAGATAGTTAGAAGGCTTAGAGCAAGAAACGTTGTGCCTGGAGAAGCAATGTCGATCACGCTTGACATAGCGCACATAAATGTTGCAGAGCAGGATGTAATGCAGTCTGCTGACCAGATTGCAAGGGTTGCAAAAGAATTAGGCATAGACATTGCAGAGATACATTCGAACAATAACATAGGTCCTGACATTGATCCGTTCCAGGGCTTCAGTTCTGATGTCCACCAGAGCGTCTCGAGCACAGCAGGCACATTGAATCAATTGGCAGCAACAGCACTGGTCCTTGCCAGAGGCCACAGCCCTCAAGTCATTGGCGAGCAGATGGCCAGCATAAACGGAAACGATCTTGAATATCTTGAAAAAGTAAAAGTCTTAGAAGAAGAAATAAAAGACACAACAATTGAGGAAATAAGAGCAAAAGGAAGAGCGCGTCTTAATGAGCGCGCAGCTGAACTGAACAAATTGCTTTCCTTTGTCAAAGACTATGCACCATCCGCAGAAGTCATGGAGCTGATAGCAGGAGTATTTGGAGCAGACATTTTATTAAACCACTTATTGAATAACAGGGTAAAGATTCTTCTCAAAGATTATAGTGCGTTCAAAGAAGAAAAAGCAACTATTTCTGCAGAAGCAGGCGCAATCATCATGGAATACATCAGTTCCTTGCCTACTGCAGACAGGATGAACTTCATAATCAATGTTTTGGAACCAAAGATATTAGCTGATGAAATATTAGGAGAATTATCCAAGCAAATCAAAGAGGCAAGAAAAACAGATATGTTCCTTGCGAGCGATGCAAGCAAGGAATTGGTACAGAATTATAAGAATAAAGTAACTTCATTGATAGACGAAGTAGAACAAGCAGGATTAAAAGAAGTTGCAGAAGAAATCGAAGAAGATGAACTCGGCCTTCCAGAGGATGTTCTTGAACAGATCACAAGTGCAGAAGCAGTACAAGAAGAAAGCGTATTCATGGGAGGTCTTGAAGATGAGGCAAAGAAAGCAGAAGAGCTTCTTGCTCCGCCTGCAGAAAGAGCTCCTGCACTGGCAAGGCCTGCTGCAAGGCCTCTTGAAGAGATTGTGCAGCTCCCAGAAACAGTCGAAGAGCCTACGGAATTCCAAGAACAGCTATTGCAATCGAATCTTGACAGGATACGGAGCTCATTAAAAGCAGAGCGTCCTGAATCTGAAGCAGAGATAGACAGTTTGTTCGGCACATTAGAAAAAATACTTTATGTTCAGAACAAAAAAGCAGGCCAGATCTCATTCCTGGCTCCTGATGCAGCTCACATCAACAGGGTCGCAGCCAATGTAGAAAAGTTCATGACATGGGGAGAACTGGATAATAAATTAAAAGAGCAGTATGGAGAAAAAGCAGAGACAGTCGCGATTCTGGCAGCACTATTATCAAAGATAGGTTACGCTCACAACCAGCTTGATACTGCAAAAAGGGGAACATACTATGAAAACAGGGTCTATGCACAAGAAATGCTTGCTGCAATGGGGCCAGCAATAAGAAACGCATTGGATCTCACAGATGCGCAGTACAGCAGTCTGGAACAGGCAATCATAGAGGAAGGTACCTTTGGGACACGAACAGAATACTATGAAGGCAAGTATTCAAACCCATTGACAGCGTTATTGACATTGTCTTCTGAAATGGATGTTACCCAGAAAAGATTGCTTGAATGGCAGAAAGATCCTACAACCATCAAGATCCTGAACAGAGTCTATACAAATCAAAAGATTATGGAGATGTACAATGAAATGCGCACTCTTGAGATAGACTTGTTAAAAGCCAAAAAAGAGAATGATGCAGAAAAGATAAAACAAATAACAGCTGAAATGCAGTACAATGGCGAACTTTTCAATGCAAAGGTGGCAAAAGTAGTGGCGCAGGAGATTGAAAAGACAAGAGCAGAGATTACAGAGAAATTAAAAACAGATTTAAGATTTGCAGAGCGCAGGGCGCAACTTGAAAGATACCTTGCGCAGATCAGCGAATATCTGGGCCAGATAACTGCAGATAGCTTTGAATGGTATGTAAGTTCTTTTGTTCTTGACAATGTGGAGATTACAGGCACAGAAGGACAGCCATTGACATTGTCATTCGAATCTTTAATGTCGTACGAAACCAAGGACAAGTTCGAAGCAATGGGCGCAGCAGCTAGGCTTGACTACTTGTACAAGTTCCATGCAGACAGGATGAGGAATATCGCAACAGACATCTCAAGAGACCTTGGTTTGAAAGTCAATGTCGAGCACAAGAAACTAGTAGAAAAGCAGGAGATAAAGGACTTAATAAACAAAGCGCCAAAAGCAGATACCCACACACATCTCAGGATGTCGGTTGACTTCAGAATATTGATGAATGATATTTTCCTTAACCCTAAAGTGGATTTACATGCAAAAAGTGTTGAAGGAAAAGTTGCACTTACAAATGACATATTGAATAAATTCTTCGAGACAGAGATTGATCTAATAAAAGTAGTAGATCTTGCCAGGGAAAGTGCACAGGGTCTTTATGAAGAACTTCAAGGAATGTATGATGCATATGGAATAACCCCAGAGTATACAGAAATGCCAAAGAACAAAGAGCTTCTTGTGATGGACGCTCAGAACCTGATAGAAGTCTTAGGAGAAAAAATGAGCCTTGAAGATAGGCAACTGCTGCAAAAGAGGATTGAACTATTCAACAAGATGCAGCAGCAACTGAGATGGCTTTTCAGCTTTGATGAAGGAACTCTTATTGAATTCGTACAGATGTACATTGCGACAGCAGGCATGTTCGAGATTTCTGATCAAGACAAGCAGACTTTGGCTATCGAAACTGCAAAAGAATACTTTACTGAATATGCAGAAGACAATGCAGCTTATGTCGAACCAAGAACAAGCGTAAAGCGCACTGAGGAAGACATAAGAAAAGACATGGCACAAATCATTTTAGGGTATAAATTAGTAAAAGGAGAAAGACCAGACATGAGGGCTGTGATAGCATTAGTCAAGGGAATCATACAGAATGCAAAAGACGTGGAAGGCGCCAATTCTGAAGAAGCAAGGGCAAAATCAAATGCAGACAAAGCAAGATTCATAGTTAACATGCTGAAACGAGCAATTGCAAACCCTGATGAGATTTACCTTAGTGACCAAGGCCAGGTTGTTACAGGAAGAGACATGCTCCATTATTTCGCAGGAATAGACATCGCAGGGCAGGAAGAATTCAATCCTCCAAAAATCTTCTTTGAAGTCTTCAATATAATAGATGACTACAACAGGTTTGTGATGGATGAATTGACTGACGAACAGATTTTCGAACTCGGAATTCCAAGAGACCAGTTAATAGTAGGAAAGACAACGCATGTCGGCGAAGGATTTACAGATGTCAGTGTCGAAAGCGGAATAAGGCACGGCTTTGAAGCATTATATAATGACCAGTTGACAGAAGATAATATTCCGACCAAGCCTAAGATGCAGAGGCTGGGCCATCTGATAGCGCCTGCTGTCAATCTGGACCAATTCCTTGGCCAGACAAGGACAGAAAGGATCTCAGAAAGAATAGATCAAATCAAATTCGATCTTGCATTGCTAAAGATGGGCATCCCTCTTATATCTGTTACCGAAGCAGGGTTGCGGGCAGAACTTGCAGATCTTGAGAAGAAGGACCCTACAGACTCAGTCGAAATAACTTACACGCCTGAAATGATAACCGACTTAAAAATAAGGGCAGGATTCCTGCTCGACAAAGTCATTAAAGCAGAAGCTGTTGTTGAAACAAATCCAACATCAAACGTCGGCATAGGTCCAATAAGCAGCTTCAAGGATCATACTCTAAACATATACAAAGACTATACATACGGCAAATGGATTGAATGGGTAAAAGCAGATCTTGCAGGCAATAATATTGCACTGGCTAAACTTCAAGCTTATGAAGATGATATCGATACAGAATTGACAACTCCTGTAGATCCTGCAGAATTGCCTAAACTGATCAAAGGCAAGCTAATCAAAGCGACAATCAATACAGACGATCTGACAATGTTCGGCACAACTTTGTCAAGAGAGATATACATTGTTGCAGAAGCGCTCGACATACCCATCGACAGACTGCTTGACATGATGAAAGAAGGCTTTAACTCCCGCATAGGTTGGAGAACGCTGGAGAGAACAGCAGAAGTAGAACAGGCATTCAAAGACCTGGCTCCTGATGTTGAAGAAATCAAAAGAGAAGAAGCTGTTGAAGGAGAGGAGATTCCTCCTACGCCTAGAGTCGAAGCGCTCCCTGAAGAAACTGCCATTGGAGTGATACCTGTCAGCCAGATGAGTGCAGAAGACAGAAAGACTCTTGAGGATTACGCAGCTGCAAAATGGGAAGGAGATTATCATAAATTAAGCAAAGCTTTTGAAGACATGTCCTTCCTATTACGGAAATACGGCAAGTTCTCAGAGCAACAGATAAGAGAACTTATGTTGATAAAAGCTAAGGCAGTTGGTTTGGATGAAGAAGCAGTTGATAAGATCTTCAAGCTGTATGAGTTAAGCCCAGAGCAAAGCATGGTTTTAGTGGAAGGTCAAGATCCTGTTAAAGGCAAAAAAGAGAGACTTCCGCAGCTTAAAAGAGGACCAAAAGCATTGAATTATTTCTATAGTATAAACAAAGGCGTCCCTACTGTAAGCTTGCTAAGGGACGCCGATGTAATGACAAGGCTGTTATTAGAATTATACCCTGAGCACCAAAAAGACTTGTCTCATCTTTTGGTTAGTAGGAAGACAATGACAAATACGGTTTATACTTACTTGAAAAAATTCATGTTGGCGGTCGGAACAAAAAAATCTTTCTTGAAAACTAAACAAGAATACAGAGACCATGTTGCAGTTCTTAAAAATGAGATAGCAAGGCTAATGAAAAAACCTGCAAATGCAGAAGAAAAAGCAATCGCGCGCCTCGTCAAGGATCTTTGGTACGGTCAAGAATTCGATCCGGAAACTTTTGAAACCAAAGAAGTGGAAGGTATACTTAAGAAGACGCTAAGGGAAAGCGGAGCATTTGAAAAAGGCCAGGTTGTTTTCATGGAAACCTGCTGCTATACCTATCCTATTTTCTTGGAAGCAGTCACACAATACCATGCTGAAAACGAAGGCATCCCTATCGAAACAAAAAGCTTCTTCTGGAAATCCGGCTTTGCATTCGAAACAGGAATTGTTCCGCCAGAAAGCATGCAGTCTGCCGCAGATGCAATTGAAGATTCAATCGTATATACAAATGTAGAAGAACCGCCAAGCTACAATTCATTGGTACTAACCAATCCAGAATATGTGCCATTGACGCCTATTGAACAATTGGAAAGCTGGTTTATAGACCTTAAGATGCACAATGATGTAGTAGACTTCAAAGTTGAAGAAGCTGAAGCAATACCTTTAATCGAAGAGTTTGCGCCGCCCGCACCAAGAGTGGAAGCAAAACCTGCTGTCGAGGAAGTAGAGATAGAAGCAGTCGAACTCAAACCTGCTGTTGAAGAAGTAGAGATAGAAGTTGAAGAGAAGCCAGTTATTGAAGAAGAAGCGAAGCCTGCAGAAGAGTTGACAGCAAAAGATCTCCTTGAGAAAGAGATTTATGACCAGGATAAGATATTAGAAGAGAGGATTACAGAGCTAACTTCAGCTCCTGACTGGACTCCAAGAGAATTTGCAGAACTTATCAGGGAAAACATAGAACCTCTTGAAAGATTGATAATCCTTTCATCACAATACACAAGACTGCCAGACACAGGCATTCTTAACTTGAACAGGATGCTCGGAAACATTGCAGACGAGATTGCAAAGGCAAAGCCAGGCCAGGTTCTCGGCCTCGATGAGATCATGATAAAGGTAAAAGGCTTGAAGAATCTTAATTCAAAATTAGGCCACACAAAAGCTACAGAAGAGATGCTCAAGGCTTATCTTGCTGCTTCGGAACAGATGAAAGGCAGGCAGACAGGCGTTCTGCAGAAATTCATGCTTTCGATGCAGACAAACCGTGTTCCTGAAGATGTAGTTACAGAAGACATGCAAGGTATAGAAATCATTGAAAATGTATGGGTTTATGAAGCAGACATATCTGACGAAGAAATGGGTGAAGTTGAAAATATCTTGAAAAACAGCGAAGTCAGTACAGACTTGAAAGACACTCTAACAGGCGGAAGAAAAAGATACTATCTGAAGATCACTGGCCCTGTAAAATACGAGGACATTGGAAAATTATTGAACTACCACTACAGGGATCTTGTTGTTAATTCGCACTTGGCAGACAAAGAAAACGTTCTTGTGAATTCGTATAGCTACGACGAAGTCAGTCTGATGGCACAATCACTGGTCAACCAAGGAAAAACAAGAGAAGCAGCAGAATTGATAGAAAGCTTCTCTGTCACAGAGGGCAATAAGATAATTTCAGCTGCCACGCAGATTGGCATGATTAAAAATATGCTTAAGGAAATAGAAGATCCAGCAACTCCTGAGATAATAAGAAATGAGAAGATGCAGGCGCTTATCGATGCAGTGAGAAAGGCAAGGAGGGACATCACAGGCCATCCTAAGTTCGGCACTGCAATCAGGGGCGAGATATTATTCATACAAGACGTCATCAACAGAATAAATAGAGGAGAGATTTCTGAAGATGAATTCTACACAACAATAGACATACATAACATGGGAGCTATAGGTCTCGAGGCAGTGCAAGATTTGATAGAGCAAAGCCTTGATAAGGACGGCAAAATCTCGCTGAGCAAGATAGACGAAATAAGGCGTACTGCAGGAGATGCAAGCGATAAAATTACACTAAAAATATATCTTGCATTGTTGGGTCATCCTTCTTCATTATTGACTAACGAGGAATTAAGAGATTTATTGAGCCCAGAATTCATGGAATTAAGCACGCAGGATCTTCAAACATTGGCAGACATAATGGAAAAGATAACAGGACAGAAGGCTGTGGCAACACACGACGCGATCTGGAACAGTCTTGCAGGAATATTGGAAAATGTAAAAGACAAATACGGTTTGGGAGGAGATGAAGCCTCTGGACTTGAATCGAATATTGAACTAACGCATCTTGTTTTGAGATTGATCTACATGCTCACTGGCAAAGAGGTTGCAGCAGGTGCAGGATTTGCAAAAGTTGACAACTTGAATTTCGAGCAGGTTGACGATCTTGCAGAAAAAGCGCAATTGGTCACAAAAGTATTGAAAGATTCTACAACCGACCCAAGAGAGAAATTCGTCTATGAATATGGAATTAAATTAGATAAGGCAACTGCAGATGAAGTGTTGAGTATCATCAAACAAAGATTAGACAAACCTGCTAAATCTGACAGCGAAGTGAAGAAGCTGCAGGTTCTGGTTGAAGACGAATCATTGGATATGTGGAAGCAGGCATTAGACGAGGAAAATTACAATAGGTTAGTAGGCATGAAAGAAGCAATAATGGCGCTTACGCCTTCAGTCGAAGCCCCAGAAAAAATTTCTGATGAGGATGCACAGGAAAACGCAGCTGCTAAAATAGACGTCACAATCACTCCAGACACAAGATCAGACATACAGACCACTGTTCAAGATATTGCAGACCGACTTGTAGAAACTCCCGGCTTGGAAAGCCAGGTAAAGCAATACGAGGATTACTATAAGACTCAAATCAGGGATGCTATTCAAACATTCGAAGAAAAGACAGGAACCCCTTGGAGACCTGCCGGACTTTTCGCAGATATAAATGAAGACTTGTATGATAAATACATAGAATATGCTTCAAAAGTGCTTGCGCTGGTTGTTGTATCTGATGGCAAAATGGCCAAGGACCTCAATAAAGAGAAAGCAACCAAGAAATTGCTTGACGATATCGCAGAACTCGAGAAAACCTTTGAACAAGAATTCACGCGCCTTGGAGAACCAAAACTGTTGGAAGAAGAAGAGATTGAAACTCAAAAAACCTTTGCCCAAAGAACAATCGACGAAACAGGAAAGGCAAGAACGCTTGTCGATCTTGTTTCTGTCAAGTACAAGCCTATTGCGCAGCGGCTTGGAAGGGACTTAAGGATGCAATTCCTAAGAGAGACCGGCTATGCAGTTGAGTTAGATTCACTAGTAAGAGAAAATAAAGTCAAGGCTGAAAATGAAATGAACAGGTTCAGGGCCCGGCTTGCTGACAAACTGAGAAAATGGAAAGAGTTCGAAGAAGCCCAGCTTTCATGGATACAAAAAACCGTAAGGAAAATCTCTTCAGTATTCACTGCAAAACAAGTGCCTAAGCAAAGACCTATCATTGTATACGTAACAGGAGAGCCCGCAGCTGGAAAATCATACCAAGCAGACCAGATAAAGGCGCAGGGAGCATTGGATGAAACAGGCAAGCAAATCGCAAAGCCAGAAGAGATTTTAGTCATACATCTTGATGATCTCGAGGGCCACGACATAAGATCATTAAAAGCAATAATAGAAAGGCCTGAACTGTTGACAAAATCATTCAAGGATTTGACAGACGCGGAAAGCTCCTTGATAAAGACATTCTTCGAAGATCTTCAGAGAATCACAAAAAGAAATTCCAATAAGCTATTCTTTAATTTTGTTCCATCTATCGAACAGTTGAAGACAGACAGCAAACTCAATAACAGGAACTTCGCAGACATCATGAACACATACAATGCAAAAAACACAGAAATCAATGCTGCGGATTCTATATTGGTGCGGGAGAGGCAGAAAAAAGGTCTTGAAGCTCCTTCTATTGGAGATATCCAGGAAAGAATAGACAGTATTTACAAGGAATCAACCCTTCCTATTCCAAACAGGCTTCCTTTAATGATCGTTGAAGGTATCGCTCCCACAACAGAACAAGGTCTGGCAGGTCTGGCAGCAGATCCTTCTGCAAACTTATTAGGGGTTGACATGGTATTGCAAGTTGTTGCAGATCCTATGGCGATTTTTAATGCAATGGAGTTCAGGCAAAGATACGAGCCTGAAAAACTGATTAATAGAGGAATTTATGAGAGATTGTACTTATTGATGCAGGACGCGCCTATAAGGGACGCAGAAACCTTTGTCTATGACAATACAAGATCTTCTGAAGAGTTCATAGAAACAGAGCAGGCAAATGCTAAATTCAAGGCAGGGGAAATAACTCCTGAAATGCTTGTTACAGAAGCGCTTCCGGATCTCTTCTCAGAAGAAGAGATAACAATGCTGGAAAACCTTAATCTAATACCAGATATCGCAAAAAGGCTCACTCCGCAGGCAGAAGGCGCTTTGATAAAGTTGTATGTCAACAACAAGATAGGCTTGATTGCAACAGAAAACGAAATAAAAGAACTGCGTCTTGACGCCCTGCAAAGAAACATCCTCAAGTTCGCCGATAAAGTTGCCAAAAAGCAAAAACCTGCAGAAGCTCCTGAAAAAATCAAGATTTCTCCTTCAGAAGGCCCATTACAGCCAATCAAAAAATACACTGCAACTGAAAGATCCAATTTCTTGAACAGACTGTTCATAAGATTATTTTACGGAAAGAGAGTTATTAAAAACCCATTGGCACAGGTCAGCAGGCAAGTTGAGGCTGACTTAAGAAATACAGTCAGTCAGGAGCTAGGAACAGAGCTTACCTATATGGCCTTGAATAATCTTGGCCAACAAATCGCTGGCCGGGATGTAAGAAGAATCTATTATGATAAAGCAAAACAGCAGATTGTGGCCATAACAGAAAATTCAGTCATAAGATTCAATGTTCTCGCCCCTAAAAGAACAGCAATCAACAACATACTGATCCATCTAAAAAACATAGGCGTCGATGAAGCGCAATTAACAGAAGCCAGAAAACAGCTGCAAACTACTTCGGAGACAAATTTATATAGGACATTGGCGCGCGTTGAAAAAGTTTCATTCCTTGTACAAAATACATTGGGCAGCATTTACGTTGCGAAAAGTGAAACAGACCCTACGAAAAGGCGAGAGCTGTTCACTACCGCGATTATTGATTACGGACTTATTGACAAAGAATTGAAAAAGATGCCTTTATTTGAGGATGTAATTAACAAGCGTCTTGCAGATTTAGGACTTACAACCACTTCGATCAAAAAGTTACAGAAAACAGGCCCAGCACCATCCGTCTTTATCCCTCAGAATATTGTAGACAGGATAAATGAAATAGACAAGCTCACAGAATCAGTTAGGAACAAAGCATTAAAGACAGAGATCAACAAGAACTTAAAATCAACAATCAAAGATGATGACAAGAGAGACGATGTTTCTGATGATTCACAAGACAATATAAAACCATGTTCTTCCTGCCCGATAAATTACAGGACCTTGGTCGAGAACTACATGAGAAAGATTGACTTGATTCTGCAGAAGCACAATGTCCGTCCTGAATTAAGGACTCCTGCACATCTGGAGGCGATTGCAAAATCCTTGTATGTTATCCCCGAAGTAGAGTTTGATGCTGCAATCACAATCGTTGCAAAGAGCCTTAGCGACGGTGAGCTGGATTCGAGCGAAATCAATTCACTAAGATTCGCTCTCGACATGCTTGAATTCTATTACGTGACCAAGACCGAGAAAAAAGGCTACCTGCCGAACAAGGCAGAAATAGAAGAATTGATGAAGATTATTGAAGAGCAGATAGCGAAATTCAATTTAATTGAAGAAAAAGAAAAGATACGGAAATTCTTCCCTACAAATAGAATAGATGATGATGCAAGGGGAGTGTTGGAAATGCTTGCATCTACAACATTCAGGAGCGACAATCCTAAATTTCTGAACGAAGAATACAAAAGACGCTCCTTGGTGCTTTCATCCTATAGCAGCTTAACAGATGACGACGTTAAGAGATTGATAAGGGACAGACTTGAAGCTTTGGTTGCGTCTGGAGGAATAGAAACAGGGGACCTTGAAAAGCTGGTCAACGAATACAACATAGAATATTTCAAGCAACGGGCTGAATTTTTCAAGACAGGCCCAGCTGTGATAGATTACATGCTGGAGAAGAACCCAGACACGCCTGTCATAGGACTGCCAAGGGACACAGATATAATGATGATTCTTTTGTACCAGATGTATCCTGAACTGGCAGACTCGACAGGAAATCTGCTGATCACAAGGACAAGCATAACAGAAAAATGTTATGACCAGATTTCTGCATTTATGTACGTCTTAAAAAACGAGCTCGATAGCAGGGATATCGATATTGAAGAGAATGAACAGAACTTCAGAAAATATGTTGAGGAGCTTTCTAAAGAAATAGAGCAATTGATGGAGTATAATAAAGACAAAAATCTTGAAGACAAAGACCTGATTGCGAGAGTCGTAGAAGACATCAAGCTCAATCTCAGGTCAGAACTTGAGTCCAGCGGGGCGTTTGAGAAAGGAAAGGCAGTTTTCATGGAGACCTGTTGTTTCACATTTCCTATATTCCTTGAAGCAGTCACGCAATACTATTCAAGAGTCGGCTGGCAAATGCCAGGAGAGACAGTCAATCCTTTATGGGAAAAACCGATAGAGACAAAGAGCTTCTTTTGGAGAGCTCCTGATTTAAGTGTAGATACAGGAGCTAAAGCGCCTTTAGAGCTTTCCAAGAACCTGGGATTACTAATGGAGGGCGCAGTAGTCTATACAGAAGCCATTGGACCTGCGGATAAAAAATATAATTCTGAAATTGTAAAAAATACAAGATACAAGAACATATACAAAGCTAATATTTTGATGAGAAGCTTCATCACAGAGCTTGCACTGCACAACATAGTCGCAGAATACAAGAGAGAAAAACTAAAAGACGAATCACTAAAGAAATTCGGCCAGATAGAAGACCTGTTCAACGGATTCGAAGAGCTTTCTGAAATAGAGCAGAATGAAAGAGTAGACGAGCTCGAAAACCTGATAGATCAAGCAGAATTCCTTAAGAGTTATTACGGTGTTGAGATAGTAGGCGAGGAAGAACTGCGCAAAATTAATGATTTAGTAGATTCCATCAAAATAAGACTATGGGACATCCGTACAAAAACATTCAAGCCGATAGACGAGAAAGTTATGGACGAGATGTACAACCACGCCATTACCAGCTGGGAAGGCAATCCAGACAGATTAGCGTACGAGCTCAAGAGAATCTCTCAATTGCTTGCTCAATACGACAAATTCTCTGACGATCAGATAGAAAAAATAGTAGACTCTGTAAAAGAAGCCCTCAAGTACGAGAACCGTTACAAAAAAACTAATGTAGATTATGCAAAAACAAAAGCAAAGGATCTGATAGAAGTCGGAATAAAGGTAATGACGTATTTGAAAAACAAGCATCCAGATGCAGCATACATAGGATTGCCAAGGGACGCTGACATTATGATCAGGATTCTGCTGGAATTGTACCCTGAAAAGGCAGACAATATAGAAAGCTTGTTGATTAGCAGCAAAAACATTGGCGAAGAAACATATTCAGATATTGGTGCGCTCTTGAATCAGGTATCTGAAGAAGTATATTCACAAACAGGAAAAGATCCAAGGTCAACAAGAGAAGGTTATAAGGAACTAGTCAAAAGAACAAAGGAAAAGATAAGCGAATTGATTAAGAACGAGCCTGGAAATTCTGTTGCAAAAGTCTCTGCTGATCTTGAAGGCTATCTGCTGCAGAAATTAATTGACAGCAATGCTTTTGAAAAGGAAAAAGTCGTATTCATTGATACCTGCTGTTCTACGTATCCAATCTTCCTTGAAGCTTTGACTCAGTATTATGCAGAAACGAAATGGAATAAGAAAATTGAAACAGAAAGCTTCTTCTGGACCGGCTTTTTTACATACGAGGCAGGTATTGTGCCGCCTGAAGAATTAGACTACAGAATGACCGAAATGGAGGATTTTTTGATATTTACAGAAGTCTCTGAGACAGATACTTACGATCCAAGTTTTGTAAGGGAGCCCAGATATATACGGGCTTCTGAAAAGGAAATATTGGACAGTCTTGTTTATCAAATAATAACACACAACATGATTGCTGATTCAAGAGAAGCTCCATTATTGAAAAGAGCGCGCGAAGAGCTGAATAGCATAAAATCCTCTTTTGAATTCTCAATATCGCAAGACATCGAATCCCAGAGGGCTTCAGAAAGAGATTTCCTTTCATTCTCCATTCTTGAACGCGAGCTTCTCAGGATTGAAAGCGATTACAAGCAGATAATGACCAAAAGCATGTCGAATGAGATAAACGATTTGCTGATAAGGATAAGCGAGCAAAAACAAAAGCTGCAAGAACCGGAAAAACTGCTTAAACCAATAGACGAAGCGACGCTGGAAAAGTTAATCAACGAGTATGCTAGCAGGGCAGACTGGAGCGGAGATCCAGATGTTTTAAGCAATGCGTACAAAAGACGCGCCGAATTGCTGCGCGACAAGGAGGAACTTGCTGAACAAGATCTTTACAGGCTGGTTAATGCAAGGCTCAATGCAATACAGAGAGAATTGGGTCTTGACGTTTCTGGCGAGGAAAAATGGTTCAAAACATTTTATGAATCTAAGATAAAGAATCTAGAAAATTTGCCTTATATAATGGAGTTTCTTCACGATCAGGCTCCAGAGGCATCCAAGGTATTCTTATCAAGAGATGGAGACTTTTTACTCCTTGCGTATGCAGAACAGCATCCTGAAAATGCAGATAAAATAGAAAGCTTGCTCCTAACAAGAGGTTCTATCTCAGATAGAGTTTATGCTAATATGAAATCGCTTGTGGCGCGCATGAATTCACCAGGCAGCATTGGTGATTTAAACTCCAGAGAAAGCTATGAAGAAGCAGTTAAAGGATTGGCCCAACAACTAAAAACTATTATGGAAGAAAATAAAGATAAAAAGTATTCAGACAAAGATCTTATTGCCAGATTCATCGAAGACATCAAACCCCTCATAGTTAAAAAATTAGAAGCAAGCAA
>JAHWHE010000076.1 GCA_019323495.1 Candidatus Woesearchaeota archaeon
AATTAAGTACGTTCCGAAAGAATTGTTCACACCGTTCGCGTTTATCATCTACAAAGACAAGGTGCTCATCTCAATATCAGCAGAACAAGTTTTCATTCAGGTAAAATCAAGCAAGCTTGCTGACGGACTGAAATCGTATTTTGACTTTCTTTGGAGCCAAAAGACAAAGACATACATCGGAAGAGAATCATTGAGAAGCCTGTTCACAGAGATGCTCGACTTCGGCGACTATGTTGTTTACGCAGAAGTCACAAGGATAATGGAGATCCTGGGTGAGGATTTCTTCCTGTGGTGGCAGGCTGAGAAAAAGAGGCGCGGGATAAAGTCGAGAGGAATCATGGGCGAGAAATATCGAAAGTATAAGGCAGCCAAAGAATCTATTACAAACTTCAAGTACGTCCCAGGGTACGAGAACCCTACAGGCGATCTATTCATTTTCAAGGACAAGGTTGTCAACGTAGTATACACGACAAAAGAGCCTATCGCATTCTTGATAGACAACAAAGAGGTCGCTGAAAACAACAAAGCACAGTTTGAGATGCTTTGGGACCAAGAAACTTTTGTCAGCAAAGGCATCGACGCGCTCAACACAGCTTTGAATAACTATCTCGACAACCTTGAGTCTGATGAAACATTCAATGTTCTTGGAGTGACTTTCGGATTAAAGGATTATTCATTCTATAAAACAGAATATAAAAACGCATTCAAAGACATCCACCAAAAAAGAGCAGACAAAGGCATCAAGGCAAAGCTGTTGTTCCAGCAGGCAGATCCTGCGATGATCGAGAAATTCAGGAAAGAAGTCTACAACAAGAACCACGAAGCAAAAGTATTGCCGTTCAAGACAAAATTCCCAGTCGCAATCCTCCCGTCAAAGAATAAGACAGTCATGATTATCCACAAGAAAGAGCCGTCGATAATCACGATTGACAATAAGGAAGCATCCAGTGCGTTCAATGAGTATTTCGATTCCATGTGGCAGCAGGATGTAAGAGTTTACAAAGGATTCGAGGATGTCACAACAAGGTTCAGGCAGAACATGCAGGAATTGAAAGAAGGAGATGAATATTATGTATTAGGATCTGCGCTGCAATACGAGGAAAAAACAAAACTTGAAAATTTTTTTATGGACTATCATGCAGAGAGGGTTAAGAGGAAAATTAAAGTTAAATTATTGGCAATCCAAGAATCTTATAATGTGATTTACAAGGAATTAGCAGAGACAGGCGATCCGCAAATGAAGTATGCTGAACTCAAGAGATTGCCGCCTGAATTCAAGTACCCTATGCAGATAACTTTGTATAAAGGAAACAAAGTGTCGTTGATAAGTTGGTCAGAAAATCTTTGTTTTGAAGTAGAATCAAAGGCAATGTATGATAGTTTCAAGGCAAATTTTGACATGCTCTGGAGCCAGGAAGCAGAAGTATTCAAAGGGAAAAATGGAGTGAAAGCCCTCCTGAATATTTTGCTTGAATCTGGTGGAAAAGAGCATCATACCTTTGGGTCAACAAAAGAATCCCTTATGCTTGGAGAAGATTGGTGGGTCAGCTATCACGAGAAAAGGGCAAAAAAGGGCGTCCATGCAAAATTGCTGTTCAACGAATCTTTGGTTCAGTGGAAAGCAGAGATAAAGTATCCGAATGCAGAAGTACGATATACAAAGGCAGGATTCGAACCATTGACAGAGACAATAATTAAAGGAGATAAAGTTGTGATAATAATATGGACAGAAGAGCCTACTGGCTTTTTGATAAATAACAAAGCCGTAGCAGAATCTTATGACAAGTTCTTTAAGCTGCTATGGGAACAAGTAAAATAAATAATCTTCAAGGCAAACTTTGACATGTTATGGAAAATTCCACAGAAACATTTATAAATGAAAATAGCTTTGTTGGCTATAATCTGGTGAGGTGAAGTTAGATGTCATTAAATTTCAAGCACATGTTTGTTCTGATCATAATATTTGTTATTTTGACTGGCAGCACTTTTCTGTACGCAAACAGTCAAAAGGAAAGAAACACTGTCGTGATGACGGGCCTGAATCTCGGCGAGAAAATCGGCAGGGAATATCCTTCCCTGACAGAGCAGGACCTAAGCGGACTGCAAAGCGGAATTGTCCATACGCAGGAAGGCAAGACAAAGTACAGCCAGTATCTGAGATTCAAGGCAGCTGACTTTGAGACAGGCTATTTCATGCATGGCGAGGATAATTTTGGAAGAGTAGGGGATTTCTTGTTCTGGGAAGAAGACGAGCCTATATTTGAATATGAAATACAGTTCCACGAAGGCCTGCAGAGCAGGGTAAGGGACAATGAATTGGTTGATATTGAAGATGAAAACATAAGGATGCTGGACGCAATCTTCAGTTTTGTACGGGCAGAGATAGATACAACCAGGAATGAAGTAGAATTGATAATGGTCGGCGGAAAAAAGGACCAGTTGATGATGCAGGAAGGCGAGACAAAGGTGCTTACATTTGAAGGAAAAAGGACAGTCATAAGCGTTCTGTACATCAGCGACGGTGCAGGAAAGCCAAGAGTCATCCTTAGAGTGAACGGTGTCGACAGCAAGCCATTGGAGCAAGGAGATGTGGCATCATTCCCTGACGGAACATTCATCGGAATCGCAGAAGTTATGACAGCAGAAGCAGGAGAAGAAGTTAGGGACTTGGTTGTCCTTTCAGGTGGTGTCGCAGGAAGCAAGGTTCGTTTCAGGGACACAGATTTCACAGACACTACTTTTGCAACAGGAAAAGTAGAAGTCAACGGCAAGAACATTGAAGACGCGCAAGTCATGATTCTGGGCCAGCTATATGACAATAACCAAAAATTCAGGATTAGCAGCATAAAATACAGATTGTTATCGCACGCAAGAGGCGGCGGAGATATTTATGTTCCGCCAAGCCATGGATTGAGAGAATATCTATTCGAGCCAGAAGGAATGCTGGTGAACAATTTCGAGATAATAAGCGGAGGACTTGAAGGAGGAGGGACAGGAGCGGCAGTTCCATCCAACCTGATCCGGCTGCAGCCAAAAGCAGATGACAGATACAATCTGATTTTCACAAACATCAGAGGACAGACATACAATATTCCTTTTGTCACGACTGAAAACGGCTTTGGATACGGTTATGACAAAGGCGCTTTACATTTCCAGGAAGGAGGCGGTCCTCCTGCATACCCAATAGCGAGGAATGATTTCTTTATAACGACAAACAGGAATGACAACAGCGGTTTCACGAATGTTTTGAGGTATACAGGATATAACAGCGGCAGCAATTCTTTAACTTTTGAAGACCTTTCGTCAGGAAGCTACAGCACAATCATCGATCCTGCAACAGGAAGAGGGAACCTGGTTATTGGCGGACAGACATATCCAGTATATGTGAACACTGGAAACCCTGACTTCCCTATCGCTGTTGACTTGACAGGCGACAATGGCTGGGGAGATGAAGCGAATGTCGTTGTCATGGGCGGAGGAATAATCGACCTTGGTCCTGGCGCAATGAAAGTGAAGACATTGGAAAAGATGTTTGACGAGCCAGCAGGAGACGAGCAGATATCGATTATAATCACTGACGGCGGGGATTATTTGAATGCAGATGTTCCTGACCAGGCAGACATCGACATGCTAGAAGCAAGCGGAAGCGAAGAACAAGGCATGTCAAGATACGGTGTCCTGGTAAAAGTTCTTGAAAGAGGCGGAAGCAATGACCCTGACGAAATACAGCTTTTCTATCCAATCAGCGGAAGAAGGGCAGTAGGACAGGCAGTCGGAAGAGTTGCAGTAACCTTGGAAAGAGAGAATCTGCTTGCAAGTAAATAATTAGGATAAAGTATTAAAATACTTTTATTTTCTTTTCTTCATTGCTTTCTTTATTCGTTCTAAAGCTATTTCCATTCCTGCTTTTCTCGGGCTGATTTTCCTGTTTTCTGCCCGTTTCAGAACTAGTTTTGTGTTGTTGCTTATCTTTTTCTGTATCAATGGAAAAACGTCCTGTTCTTTCCCTCCTATGTATTCGACATAAGAAGAAATCACACCGCCAGCATTCGCGACGAAATCAGGAACGACAACTATCTTTTTCTTGAAAATCTTTTCTTCTGTCTCTGCAGTGAACGGAATGTTTGCGCCGCATACAATCAGCTTGAACTTTAGTTTTCCAAGATTTTTGTCAGTGACAACATCCTGTGCGATTCCTGCAGGAATAAAGATGTCTGCCTTGCACGTCCTTATCATCTCTGGCTTTCCTGTGTTTCCTTCTGGATAGTCCATGACTCGCCCTGATTTTTTCTTGACAGCATCAAGCTGTTTGAAACTGATGCCTTTAGGATTATAGATGCTTCCCTTGCTGTCGCTTGCTCCTACCAATGTCGCTCCGTGTTCTGTAAGATACTTTGCAGCAAACCAGCCAACATTCCCGAAACCCTCTACAACGAAAGTCGCTTTTTTCAGATTTAGCTTCATGAAATTCGCAGCCTCGATAGTTGCAGTATAAACTCCGTAGCCAGTGCTTCCAAGCTCGTGCGGTATTCCCCCCATGCTCTTTGGCTTTCCTGTAGCTGCTTTCTTGTCACCGTTTTCTTTCACAAAAACAGCTACTTCTTTTTCTCCCATCGAAACATCAGGGGCAGCAACATACTCTTTCGGGCAAACGCATTTTATCGCCTTCGAGAACGCCTTGATAATCTCTTGCTTTTTCTTTGCGTCTGTCTTGTACGGGTCTGCAACAATCCCGCTCTTTGCCCCGCCAAAAGGAAGATCTGCCATTGCATTCTTGATCGTCATTGTCCTTGCAAGTTTCGCAACCTCGTTCATGTCAACTGTGGCGGTCATCCTTATGCCGCCTTTCCCAGGACCTAGTGCAGTATTGTCTATAACAGTAAAACCCTTCATCTTAGAAACAGGATCATAAACCTCGAATATCTTCTCAGGACCTAAATCATCGAATTTAATCATTTATCTATCACCTTTTTAACAACAATAGAGAGAATGGATATATAAATTTAATGAAAATGAATCAAACAGGAACAGATTCGCATTTGTTATCGACGCATTTGCATGTTGCGTAAATACAGCTAGCAGATACTGATTCTACCGCTCCTAATATTGTTTTTCGGCTTGTAGCGCAAGTTTCGTCTTTGTTAATGCACGTGCAACACTCCCTATATACACAATCAGAATCGCTAGAGCAAGATGTATCGCAGCCTTCTTTGTTCCACCACGAACATTCAGCAGTACAGCCAATTATACTAAATGCGAATATCGAAAGAATAAATGCAATTATTATTAGTTTCATACACATCTATAATAAGAATGGATATATAAATTTAATGAAAATGAATTAGAAAACTAATTTCTGCTTCTCATGACAGTGATGTTTGCGAATCTCTGTTCTGGAGGATAATATAATTTCAGATTGTTTCCGTTTGTCAGACTTGTTAATTCTGCTTTAACTCCAAACTTGCTCATTCCTTTATCCATATTGTCCAATGGATC
>JAHWHE010000014.1 GCA_019323495.1 Candidatus Woesearchaeota archaeon
GCATATCGAAAGCAAACATCCAGGCAACCCTAAGGTGCGAGACAACTGTCCTGTCAGCTGCAAATCCTAAGTTCGGCCGCTTCGATCCTTACATGCCCATCCCAGACCAGATCGAACTGCCTGTTTCATTGATCAACCGTTTTGATCTGATTTTCGCGATAAAAGACCTGCCTGACAAAGAAAGAGACAAGATAATGTCCGGCTTCATCTTAAAGCTTCATCAAAACGTGAAAGTTTCAAAAGACGTTCCTATTGAAACAAGTTTGATCAGAAAATACGTTGCATATGCAAAACAAAGATGCTTCCCAATACTGACAGACGATGCAATCACAGAGATACAGAATTACTATGTCAAGATGAGATCTTCTGGAATTGAAGAAGGAAGCAAATCAGTTCCTATTTCTGCAAGACAACTAGAAGGTATCCTTCGTTTGGCAGAAGCAAGTGCAAGAGTCAGACTTGCAGAGAAAGTCACAGTAGAAGACGCAAGAAGAGCTATAGATCTGATGCAGTTCTGGCTGTCAGAGCTCGCAATGGACAAGGAGACGGGCAAGATAGACATCGATAAGATAGCTTCAGGCATAACATCCTCAGAAAGGCAGAAGATTGTTGGCGTAAGAGACATAATCATCGAACTGGAAAACAAATTAGGAAAGGTCATCCCTACTGATGACATTATCAAGGAAGCAGAAACAAAGGGAATCAGCGCAACAAAAGTAGAAGAGAGCATTGAAAAACTGAAAAGAAGCGGCGACATCTTCGAACCAAAACCAGGATTCATTTCTAGGCTTTAAATACAAACAATGCATAAATAGCAATGCTTAAATATTTTCTATTTTCCTTCTGGGATCATGGCTGAATCAAGATTCAACAGGTTTCCTGCGCACTTCATCCCTATTAACAATATATACAAATACGATTACAAGAAAGGAGAAGCTCAGTTCGATCCCAATTATCTTGATGCGCACAGCATGCAGATTTCTCGCGTTAATTTGACAGGAATGATTGTCGGAAAAACAGAAGAACAGAATCCAACTATAACAATAGATGACAGTAGCTCAACAATAGAAGTGAGGGAATTCCTTGACCCTTCAAAGCAGACAGAATCCAGCCTGAGCAAAACAAATATCGGCGACATTATTCTTGTTATAGGAAAAATCAAAGAGTTTGGCGGCCAGCGCCATGTACAGGCAGAGATTGTCAAGAAATCATCTCAGGAATGGCTGAAATACAGCCAGCTGAAAGCAAGGATCACAGAGCTGGATTTAAAGATAAAAAATAAAAACATACCTAAAAAGCAGCCTATCCAGGCTGCACAGCCTATGCAAAAACCGCAAATAAAAGATCAGCCAGAGGAAGAAGAGATAATGGACGCCCCTCTCGACAAGATCATAAATAAAGCAGAAATCATCTGCAAAATCATAGAAGACGAGGACAAGGGTAGCGGTGTTCTGATAAAAGACGTAGTTGAGAAAAGCAATATGGATGGCTGTGAAAAGATAATCAACCAACTTCTAGAAAACGGGGACATATTCATGGTCCAGCCAGGCAAGGTCAAAGTTCTGAACTAACCTAGGATTGCAACCAAATTAGGCGTGACAAACACTTCTACTAATGTGGCGACGAACAGCATTGCCACTGCTATGCCTATGAGCTCGCTGCTGTCAAATATTATCTTAAAAAAATGTTTAGAACCCAGGTCGTGCCTTATGATTGCAACAGATATAATGCCTCCTGCAAGGGCCCCTACAAAATACGCAGCCATCTCTAACACGCCATGAGGCATGTAACGAACTAAGCCTAGAGCAATCGCGTGCAGTCCTCCATACGCAATCAATTTTGTCTTGATAAAGTTTCCAATAAATGCTCCGCCAACAGACGCATTCCATGTCAGGATAAAGATTGCGCCTGCGCCGTACAAGAAAGAAAAGAATATGCAAAAGATAAGCACCTTGATATTGTTGAAAAAAATAGATACTATATATTTAGAATAAAGTGAAGCATTTCCTGTGACATGCGCATTGAGATTATTTATTGTATGGAACTGTGTGCTGAACAAAGTGTTTGTGGTTGTTTCTGGCAGGATCAAGGCCCATAGTGTGAAGGATATGAAAAAGCCCAAAAACAAAAACACCAAGGTCATCACTGTCTTGCTATGCTCTTTCAGGATTCTCTTCTCATCATCAAATATTATGTCATATTGCTCCTCACATTTAATAGCATAGTAAATGAACGGGAAACAGGCAAATGCTGTAAAGAACACCATTATTAGGCTGGCTTGGTTTTTGAATAGCAGCAAGCTCAAAATAATAGCAACAGAAGAGTATACAAAACCCATAATAAAGATGTACTGTGGTTTTCTTCTGATTGTGTCATATCTGATTAAGGATTCTAGTACCATTTTGTCATGACTACCTTTATTTTTAAAAGATGCTTTGACGGATATAAATATTTCTATTTTCAGCATAAATTTTATATACTAATTGAAGAGTTTTATACTCAAAAGTGATAATTTTTTGAAAAATGGAAACGTCATATGAAAATTTGCTGAAAAAGGCAAGGGAAGAGCTGCCAGAATCTGTCTTTATCAAAGAAAGATTCGAGATTCCTAAGGTCAAAGGCTTTATTCAGGGGAATAATACTATTGTTGTTAATTTTGTTCAAATTGCCAAGACATTAGGCAGGGAGCCCGAACACTTGCTAAAATTTGTATTAAAAGAGATAGCAGCGCCTGGCAAGCTAGACGGACAAAGACTGATTGTCGGAAGCAAAATATCAGCATCATTGATCAATCAAAAGATCAAACTATACACTGATACATATGTTCTTTGCCCTGAATGTGGCAAGCCAGATACTAAATTGATTAAGGAAAAGAACGTTTCGTCTTTGAAATGCGCAGCATGCGGCTCAAAACATCCTGTAAGACTAATTTAATCTGGTTTTGGTCTTGTTTTGCTCCAAGCGAAATGAATTTCAACCTATATTTCTTATGAACACATTGGCCTGACCCCCTCATTTCGTATAGAAATTATGATTACCTTTTGCTCTAGCTATGTTGTTTTGATCTTATTGTATATACTATATTGTTTAATCATAATAATAATATAATAATAGGAAATAAATTATTATTATAATAAAAAATAAATTATTATATAAATCAAGAATTTATAAAAAACTCTCCATTCAAAATCTAAAATGTCTATGTTTTTAACGACGACATTTTTTATTTTCCATATTGAAAATAATAATAGATAGTATATAATAATAATATATAATATAATTAATAATAATATAATTAATAATAATATAATCAATAAATAAATAATAAAATAAAATTAAAAATAGTAATACTCAAATGAAAGTTTAATTCAATAAGCAAGAATATGAACAAAAACAAACAAATTCAACACGAGCAAACCCAAACAAAAAACCTTAATTTTTCCAAACGAAATCAGGGGGTCACTCTAACCAAAGGTAAAAAGATACATTTATATATGACATAGTTACCTATTTTTCCTTTGGAGAATAGAGGGGGTGAAGGATGATAAAGCAGGAAAAGGGGCTGGTGAATTACTTTGAGAAATTTCTGAAGCGAGAGCCATTGTTCGAAAACAAGAAAGTTCTCCAGTCAGATTATACTCCTGAAGCGATCGAGCACAGGGAAGAACAGCTCAACCAGATCGCAGAGATACTTGCTCCTTGCCTAAGACTAGAAAAACCTTCTAATTTGTTTTTGTATGGGAAGACAGGAACAGGAAAAACAGTGAGTGTCAGGTTCACTATTGAAAAAATTAAAGAAGTTGCTTCTAAGCAAGAAATACCCATCAATGTCGTTTATGTGAATTGCAAGCTAAAGAAAATTGCAGACACAGAATATAGGGTGATTGCAGAACTTATAAGAAACATGGGGGGAGAGGTTCCGTCGACTGGTTTGCCAACAGAAGAGGTTTACAAGAATTTTTTTAATATCATAGACAGCAAAAAGCAATTGCTCATCCTCATCCTTGACGAGATCGACCAGCTTGTTGAAAAAGCAGGCGACGAGGTTCTTTATTCCCTGACAAGGATCAACAGCGACTTGAAAAATGCGCAAGTGAGCTTGATAGGTATAAGCAATAATCTGGTATTTGCAAATAATCTTGATCCGAGAATCAAGAGCAGCCTCTCAGAAGAGGAATTGGTTTTTCCGCCGTACAATGCGATGCAGCTGAAGGACATTCTGACGAGTAGGAGCAAGATTGCATTCAAAGAAGATGTCGTATCAGAAGGCGTTGTTGGCAAATGTGCTGCATACGCTGCAAGAGAGCACGGCGATGCAAGGCGTGCTCTGGAATTGCTTAGGGTTTCCGGAGAAATCGCAGAGAGAAAGGGAAGCAAGAAAATAGATATCGAGCACATTGACGAAGCAGAAAGCAAGATTGAGAAAGACAGGGTCATAGATTCTGTAGAATTCCAGCCAAAACAATTCCATGCGGTTCTTTATGCGACATTCTCTATTTATGGCAAAAGGAAAGACACAATCCACACAGGCGAAGTTTATGATGTTTACAGGGCAGTTTGCCTCCAAACAAATTTAAGGCCGTTAACACAGCGGCGTGTTAGCGACATCATCGGCGAGCTGGACATGCTCGGTATAATAAACGCAAAAACAATATCCAAAGGCAGATATGGAAGAACAAGAGAGATAACAGTAAGCATCCCTGATAATATCAAAGAGAAGATTGATAATATATTGAAGCACAAACTTGATCTATAGGTAGGTTCTTGAAAAATGTTGTCAGAGCAGATACAAACAAAAAAAGAATTAGTGAAATATCTTTTCCAAAAAGGCATTTTAATAGAGCAATCTGTCTTGGACAATATAAACGAGAATAATATTCCCGCAGTTGCAGAATTCGTCGAGAATAAAAAAGACGGATTCATTATATCTTCTGATGATTTGAAGCAAATACCTGAATTAAGAAAAGAGGGCAGAGTAGAAAAGGCAGAATCAAGTGTAAGATCACTAGTGCAGGAGCAAAAAACAAAAAGCAGAGTAATTATATTGAACAATTACGAGGACCATTTCAAGAAAAAAGATGTCCAGGATTTTGTTGACATGTTTAACAAGCGCTTCCAGGCATTAAGCAACATCCTAAAGAACAGGGTCGATATAAAATCGCCGGTTTCCATAAATAAATTGATGAACAAGCAAAGCAAAGAGGAAGTCACGATAATAGGCATGGTTAACGAGATATCAGAGACAAAGAACGGCCACATTATGCTGAAATTGGAAGACATGACAGGAAGCATAAACGTATTAATAAATAAAAATAGGGACGAGTTATTGCAGTTGGCAAAAGAGCTGGTTCCGGATGTTGTTGTCGCTATCAACGGCACGAGCGGCGAAAAAATCATTTTTGCGAACAATCTCTACATCCCGGACGTTCCTTTGAACAGAGAACTAAGAAAATCCCCTGATGAAGCTTACATGGCCATTTTGTCTGACCTGCACATAGGCAGCAAGCAATTCATGCATGAAGAGTTTGGCAAATTCATTAAATGGATAAACGGAGAGCTTGGCTCAAAGCAGCAAAGAGAAATTGCAAGCAAGGTAAAATACATCGTGCTGGCAGGAGATGCAGTTGAAGGTGTAGGCATCCATCCTAACCAAGAAAGCGATTTAGCTATAAAGGACATTTACGATCAATACAAAAAAGCAGCTGAAATGCTTGCACAAATCCCAAGGCACATAGACATTATTATTGGCCCGGGAAATCATGACGCAATGAGAATTGCAGATCCGCAACCCCTTTTGCCAAAAGATTATGCAGCGCCGCTGTGGCAATTGCCTAATGCGACATTCATAACCAGCCCAGGGATGGTAAATATCCATAAAAGTAAAAACTTTCCGGGTTTCGATTTATTAATCTATCACGGGTTTTCTGTTTTCTATTACTTGGACAATGTGGAAAAAATAAGGCAGGAAGGCGGCGTGATGAATCCTGACAAGATATTGAAATACTTTTTAAGGATGAGACATCTTGCGCCCGCTCACACAAGTTCATTGTATATTCCTGATTGCAGAAAAGATCCTTTAGTTATCGAGCAAGTGCCTGATTTTTTGATTACCGGTCACACGCACAGAGCAGGCGCATCTAATTATAGAAATGTAACAATGATCACAGGAAGTTGTTGGAACGGAATAAGCGAATATGCATTGAAATTCGGTTCGCATCCTGATCCGGCAAAAGTCCCGATTGTGAATTTGCAGACAAGAAAAGTAAAAATAATGAAATTCACTTCAGATTAAAATGGAATTTTCAGAAGAAATGGGCAAGTATTTTGAAAACATCAGGAAAAAAACAGAAGACTGCCATGCAATAGCCGCAAAAGCAAGGCAGAAAAATCTTGATCCTGACGACGAAGTAGAGATATCTCTTGCAAAGAACATGGCAGAAAGGGTCGTCGGCTTGATTTCTTCTGTAGCGCCCCAGATAAAAGACAGCAACCTGGTTCCAAGGATCCAGGAATTAGAAAAAGAGTATGGAGTTCTTGATTGGAGGGTTGCATTCAAGATAGCAGAAGAGATTGCAAAACAGGAAATCTGCAAGTTTGATAGTGAAAGAGAAGCAATGGAAATCGGCATCAAAGCAGGTTTTGCATATGTCACAGTTGGCGTAGTCAGTGCATGCCTAGAGGGTTTCACAAGACTGGAAATAAAGGAAAGAAGGGACAAGAAAAAATATTTCTGCATGAACTTTTCAGGTCCGATCAGAAATGCGGGCGGCACTGCTGCAGCTGTAAGTGTTCTGATTGGCGATTATGTTAGGAAAAAGATGGGTTATGCAGAATACGATCCTAACGAAGACGAGATTAACCGTTATTTCTCAGAAGTGGAACACTACAATGACAGGTGTGTCAGGATACAATACATGCCCTCTAAAGAAGAAGTGGATTTCGTGGCAAAACACATGCCATTAGAGATAGGAGGGGATCCCACTGAAAAAATAGAAGTCCCCAATTACAAAAATTTGCCGCGAGTCCCGACAAATCTGATCAGGAGCGGGATGTGTCTCATCATGTCGAGCTGTATCCCTTTGAAAGGTCCTAAATTATGGAGCCAGTTGTCTAAATGGGGAAAAGAATTCGACATGGAGCAGTGGAATTTCCTTGAAAAATTCATCAAGGTCCAGAAGGATGTAAGGGCAAAGCTTGAGACAAGGAAAAAGGATGGAAATAAAAACGAGGAAAAACCAAAACTCCTGCCAGATCATGCATACATTAGTGACTTGGTCGGCGGCAGGCCTGTTCTTGCCCACCCTCTCGCAAAAGGAGGATTCAGATTGCGCTATGGCAGGTCAAGGACTAGTGGCGACAGTGCGCAATGCATCCACCCTGCAACAATGCACGTATTGAACGATTTTATCGCTGTCGGTACGCACATGAAGGTTGAGCGGCCGAGCAAAGGCGCAATTTATACTCCCTGCGATGCTATAGAGGGGCCGATTATAAAATTAGAGAATGGAAACGTTATGAGAATAGATTCTGCAAAAGAAGCAAAGCAGTACAAAAAAGAAATCAAAGAGATTTTGTTTCTGGGGGACATACTTATCTGCTACGGGGATTTTTTTGATAGGGCACATAAATTGGTCCCTCCTGGTTATTGCGAAGAATGGTGGATCCTTGAGTTAGAGAAGGCGATTGTCGACACATTTGGCAGCTTCGATATGGACAAGGCAGCAGAATTGTGCAATATCAAGAAAGAATTTTTATTGCAATTACTGGAAAAACCACTGTACACCAAGCCCTCGCCTGGCCAGGCACTGTCAATTTCTTATAATCTGAACATTCCGTTGCACCCAAGATACACCTATCATTGGGAGGACATTTCTTTGGAGCAACTCGACTTATTGCAGGAATGGCTGAAAAAAGCCGATGTTAAGATTGGAGAAGACATTGAAAAAATAGTAGTTCCTAAGGTTGCCCAGCCAAAGCGCGTTTTAGAATTGCTAGGGGTTCCGCACATAGTGGCGACAGAATTTATTGTAATCGAAAAGGAAGACGCGTTACCTTTTTTCACACAGATGGCAGATTTTGATTTTGAAAAATTAAAAGCAAGCCAAGGAAAAACCCCATTGGAAATTTTGAACGATTGCGCAAAGATAAAAATTAGGGATAAGAGCGGCATATACATAGGAACTAGAATGGGGAGGCCTGAAAAAGGAAAGATGAGAAAACTGAAAGGAAGCCCCCACGGCCTGTTTCCTATAGGTGAGGAAGGGGGAAGGATGCGTTCTTTCCATACTGCATTGGAATCAGGGAAAGTTACTTCTTCATTTCCTATTTTTAGATGCGAAAGCTGCAACAAAATCACAATCTACCCTTCCTGCGAGGACTGCGGCAAAATAACAAAGAAACTGCAGTTCTGCAAAGTCTGCGGCTATGTAGAAAAATGCCAGCACGAGCATCTAATGCCTTACAACAACAGGGAGATAGAAATAAAACACTATTTTGACAATGCGCTAAAGATCCTAGGCACGACTTTATTCCCTGATACAATCAAAGGCATTAAAGGCACTGTTAATGAAGAGCATCGTTTAGAGCACTTGGCAAAAGCAATCCTCAGAGCAAAATATGACTTGTACGTCAATAAAGATGGGACAATAAGATATGATGCAACAGAAATCCCCATCACCCATTTCAAACCAAAAGAAATTAGCGTTACGATAAAGAAATTGAAAGAGCTTGGTTATGAAAAAGACATAAACAACAAACCTATAGAGAGGGATGACCAAGTCATCGAACTGAAACCTCAGGACATTGTTCTTCCTTGCTGTCCTGAAATTGAATATCCTGCAGACGAAGTTTTTCTCAAGGTTACAAAATTCATAGACGAATTATTGGTTAAATTATACAAGCAGCCTGCTTATTACAACTGCAAGACAAGAGACGATCTAGTGGGAAAACTGATGATAGGCTTGGCCCCACACACAAGTGCGGGCATGGTAGTAAGGATACTCGGCTTCAGCAAAAACCAGGGCTTGATGGCGCATCCTTTGATCCACAGCGCAATGAGGAGGGACTGTGACGGAGATGAAGCCGGAATCTTCATGCTGATGGACGGCTTGCTTAACTTTTCAAGAAAATATCTGCCAGGCACAAGAGGAAGCACAATGGACGCCCCTTTGGTATTGACTTCTGTCTTGACAGCATCAGAAGTTGACGACATGGTGTTCAAGATGGATACTGTTTGGAAATATCCATTAGAGTTCTACAATGCTTGCCTGGAATGGAAAAATCCTTGGGACGTGAAAATTCAAAAAGTATTAGAGCGCCTTGGGACCCCTGCGCAATATGAAGGTTACGGATTTACGCACGACACAGACGATTTCAATACAGGCGTACTGATATCTTCTTACAAAACCTTGCCGGCAATGCAGGAAAAGTTATTGGTTCAGATGGACATTGCCGAAAAAATACGGGCAGTTGACGAGGCAGATGTTGCAGCTTTGGTCATCAACAAGCATTTTGTAAAGGACACAAAAGGCAATCTAAGAAAATTCTCGCAGCAGTTGTTCAGATGCGTGGCTTGCAACTCAAAATACAGAAGACCTCCTTTGATAGGCAAATGCATTAACCCTAAATGCAAGAACGGCAGATTGATTTTCACCATCAGCGAAGGCAGTGTTGTCAAGTATCTTGAGCCGAGCCTTAGCATAGCTGAGAGATACAATGTCTCTCCATATATAAAGCAGACATTAGAGCTGACAAAGGTAAGGATAGAGAGCGTATTCGGCAAGGACAAAGAAAAGCAGGAAGGTCTGGGTAAGTGGTTCTCATAGTAAAATTTGCTACTCCTGAATGGCAAAAAACAAAATATTTATAAATATGTAGTGTATTCTGGATAAACAAGGGGTTGTTAGATATTCTATTTAAAAGAGGGGCCATTTAATTTTGGGGGAGACGAGAATGATTGTTGAGAAGGCTTTTTTAAATAAATTAAAAGAATTCGGGTTAAATTCTTACGAAAGCAAGTTATGGACTGCTTTACTTTCTAGGGGAAAAAGCACAGCAGGTGAACTAGCAGACATCAGCGGGGTTCCAAGAAGCAGAAGCTACGATGTATTGGAAGGCCTGGAGAAAAAAGGCTTCATAGAAATGAAGAATGCGAAGCCCATAGAATATGTCGCAGTAGCCCCTCAAAGAGTTCTAAGCCAAATGAAGTCAAAATTAGCATTAAGAACAAAAGAACAGATAGATCAGTTGGAATTTTTAAAGCAAAGCAAGATCATTGACGAATTAAATAATCTGCATTCAAAAGGAATGGATTCTATTGAGCTCACAGAATTGTCAGGCGTGATTAATGGAAAAGAAAACATCCTTAATCATTTGCTTATGCTGATTAAGGCTGCGAGGAAATCCATTAATTTGGTATTGACTCCTGGTTCTTTGCCCGAGATACTCGAGCTCTTCCAGGTTGATCTGGAAAAAGCAAAAAAGAGGGGAGTGAAGATAACAATCGCTTCTAAACTAAGCAATTCTGACAAGCAATTGCTGAAAAAACATTCTAAATTGGGGATGATTAAAAATCATGACCTGAATACGAGATTCTGCATAGTTGATGAGCAGGAAATGCTGTTCATGCTAGTTGATGATGCAAAAGTGCACAAAAATTATGACAGCGGAGTATGGATGAACTCGCCTTATTTTGCATCTGCATTGTCGCAAATGTTTGATTCTTACTGAAATTTTCCTTTTTCCTCCTTTTTTATATTGGCTTTATAGAAAAGTTTATAAACCTATAACGATTTAAAAATGCGAAAAGAGGTGATTTATGATGGTTGGTTTAACAATCGAGCAAGCAACCCTTGCAGTAATCATAGGTACTCTTGCTGCTGTTGTATTCAGTTTACGAGTATTGGTTTTCCTTGAAAGGCGCATTGCAAGCATCGATTCTAACATAGAAGCGATTGTCAGGCGCGTCGAAGCAGAGGAAATCAAGATAGAAGCAGAAGAAGCAAAGATTGAAAGAGCACTCGGCGTCAAAAGAAAAGGCAAGGCAGTAAGAAAAGCAAAAAAGACAACTAAAAGACGAAGAAAATAAGTGGTTTATTTTTTTCTACTTAATAGTACCTTTTAGTGAGGGGGAGGAATAGATGAATTACATTGTACAAATTGCCTTATTCATGATAGCACTCGTTCTTAGTATAACTTTTACTTCGAGCATTGCATTGGCGTCTATTCCGGATAAATACGAATATGCAGGCACGATATCTAGCGTGAAGGTATACGACCCTGTAAATAACCTGCATCCTGTCATACAGGCAGGAGAACAGGGACAGATGGAAGTTGTGATTAACGAAGCATCAGTAAATCCCATGGAGCTTACTTTCCAAACAATACCCTTCAATAATTGCGAACCCATTGGTGGAAGCGAGAGCAAATGTTTTCTATCATTCTCTCCTGCGGTTTGCGGCGGAAACCTTAATTACAAAACACTGCAGCAGCCTGTTGCTTTTGTCATAGACGGGATAGCCCCTTCGATTGACTCTGTCGATGTAGATTCAGATGTGGAGATTGATGGCAAAAAAGTCATTGGCGAGGGCGACCTTGTTTTGCATTATTATAATCTGCGAGATGAAGCAGAGTGCGGCGGTTGCGCAGGAATAAAAGAGTTGAAAGTTTACAAGGACAGTTTTACAGCAAGCAACATAGTTGGAAGTGTCCAATTCGAAAGAGACAGTATAACTGATTGTGACAAAGGAGACGGCACAATAACAGTCCCGGTTTCAAATTTGGCTCCGGCCAATACTGCGCAGGAAAAGGATTTATTTATACAGGTTTGCGATTACCTTGACCAATGCAGTGAAGACATAGTTGGCATGACAATCATAGTTGACAGGGAAAAGCCAGACGTGCAGTCGGAGCTTCTGCTTGCAAATGACCAGCCAGCAACATATTATCAATCAGGCGTCACTTACAAGATAAAAGCGACAATAACAGACGACAGCGAAGTAGATTTCAGCACGCTTTCATTGGACATATCGCAGTTCAGTCCTACACTGGCACCAACCCCTGTGATTTCAGGGGACGCAGTGACTTGGACATTCACAGCAGGAAGCACTGCGGCACCCAGTTTCTATGAAATCAGCATAGAGGACAAAGCAGGCAATTTACAGGTGCATAGAGAGACGATAAATTTGCAGCCAGATAATGCTGCTCCAACAATTAACGACATACGAACCTCTACAAGTTACATGGGTATAAATTACATCAGTACAACATCAGACATAATAATCGATGTTACTGACGATGTTAGCGGTGTTGATCCATCAACAATCGTTTTAGATTTATCAGATGTCAGTTCTCAATACAGTTCAACAGAAAACCCCACTTCCTGCAATCAGACAGGCACAAAAACGATCTGTATGTTTGAAAACATGCAAACCACTAAACAGACAGGCACTGTGCAGTTCAGTGTAAGGGTTAGCGACAGGGCAGGCAACGCAGCCAGTCCTAGGACAGAACAGATAATCATTGACAGAGTCGCTCCTGCAGGAGCAGTCATCTCGCAAACACTAAATCTTCCAACAGCAGCAGACGAAGGAATCTTCGGATTCAGGATAAGCGCCGTAGATGACAGCCCATTATTTGTTTCAGCAGACTTGACAGAATTCTCAGACAGCGGAGTTTTCAATGTGACTTGTCCTGATTCTCAAAACTGCATCATGACTCCTCCTGACTTAAATCCTGTGTGGGGAGATTTTATAGTTCATTTCATTATATCTGATATTGCAGGCAATAGAGTTGAGAAAGAATATCCTTTCAAATTGTACGAGCTTGCGCAATGCAGTTTTCAAGCAGACGGCCTTGTTTCAATGACAGTAGGGAACCCTATCCCTGATAAATTGGACAGAAGATTAGCTAGCAGCCAGACAGCTGCGCGCCTATTCTTTCCAATAAAAGTAACCCATGCGCAGACAGTCAAAGCTTCAGACTATACTGTTGTGACTTGCAAAGACATCCAAGGAGTTACTCTAGGAAATTTCCAGGTCATAGCGCAGACAACAGATACTCCATTCTTAGTTTTATCAGCAGCAATCGGAACAGGACAGACACCTGCAAACATCCCAATTGAATGCAACATAAGCATCCAGGTCGCGCACAACGGGGTGAAATGTGACCAGCCAGAGATAGAGTCATTTTCAAAGACAGTCGAGCTATACAACGATGCGTTAGGAGATTTGGGTGGTTCTGCGACAGACAAAATAAATACAATCACAAGAAGAATAAACAAGATTGACAGGGACATCAAGAGCAAGGAAAAAGGCATTGAATATTTAGGTTACTGGTGCAGCCTGGCATATGGAATCCATATGGTCGATACCATTATAGAATCGCTTAAACTGATAGTGTGGGGCGTTTGCTGCATCCTTGAAAACATATTATACACTAAAGGCGCTGCCCAGACAATTTGGAAGGCAGTATGCACTACAATAAATATGTGGGCAGATCTTGCATTAAGCAGCGTTTTCTGGTCAAAATACTATCTTCCGACAGACGAGAAAAGCACAAAAGAAATCCTGGGAATAATGAGCAAGTACATCTGCATGATTCTTGCCTGCAAATTCTGCAATATTGATGAGGTTATTAATGTTGTTGCAGGCGCAGCAGGCGAGATAAGCAAGGCGGGTGCGGACGCAGATGCAAGCAAAATGAATGAAAAGGCAGAAAATGCAGAAGCAACTGCAACAGCAGCGCCCGGTGATGAAGCATACGCTAAATATAGCCAAAGGGTTAATGAAATAAATACAGATTATGATGCAAAGGCGGCCGGCTCGTCGGGGGAAGAGTTAAAAGCGATAAATAATGAAAGACAGGCGAGGCTCGAATCGGCCAGCGGCGAATACAGGGGACAGACAGGAAGATCAGATACTTACAGCGGTTATGATCTAAGAAGAACTGGGACGAGAGATTATTATAGATATGGAAGCACAGTAAACCAAGGTAGAACCGACTTCTATCAGGATTTGGGAAAATCAACAACATACCAGAGGATATTGACGCCTGACGAATTTACATGGGATCCGTTCAAGAGCATCCATTATGCACAGGCGTGTGTATGCCACAGAGGCATTGTCTACAACTGGAGAAAGGAAAAAGAGATAACTTGCGCTTATAAGAACTGCGTGAAAAAGCATCTTGAACTAGGTCTTCCTGTTAGTTCATGCGACGACATGTACAGGGAAATGGAGTGTTTGTATGTAGAAAGTGCAGAATACAAACTGCACGGATTTAATTTCTGGGAAAATCTCCTGGACGCAGCAATACGGGTCATGATATTTTTCGCAGCAAACAAAGCATTTGAAGCAATCTGTGGAGATTATTATAAAAAAACAGAGAAGTGCACATCTAATGTTTGCGGTGAAGGACTTATGCCGGCTCTATGCGGAATAGCAGAGGCTGCTGTTAATTTATTAGAGTTTGCAGATGTTTATACCAAGCCATTTGAACAGTTCCAGGACAGGCAATTGTCAGAATTCTTCTGCGCAAATGAAGACAATGTTCCTAGCAGCGCCGTAATAGATGACTGGTACGGTGTTGCAGACTGGGAGCAGGAAGTCTGCCAGAAATGGGGCGGAAGCTCAGTAGAAGAAGGTTATGCCCACGGCAGTTTCTCGTCAACAGGAGATAACCTTCAAAGCACAACTGTTACTGTGCAGGCGCAGAAGACAGTCTATCCGGACGAAAGCAAAGTCTTGTACGAAGTTGCCTGGTATGTTGAGCCGAAAGAAGGCCAAATCTCATATTCAATAATAATGCAGAGCACATCAAACACAAAACAATTGGCGCAAGGTACAGCAGCACCTAACTCGCCTGCAAAATCATATTATTCAGAAGAATTGACTACAGAATACAGCCAAGCAATATTGACAATACCTGGAAATCAGATTGCAGTGCCGATTAGATGCATTAATTGTGATTAAGTAAGATGAAAAAAACAAAAAAAAGAGGCAAAGAAGGAAGAAGTTTCTTGGACAGGTTAAAGAATACTAATTACATTGTATCATTTTCGGATTATAAATTCTTGTTAAGATGCCTGCTCTACGATTTTGGTTTCTTTCTAATAGGAATTGTCGGCATATTCAACGCCACCGTATTCCTAATTTCGCTGGTCGCAAAAAAACCATTTGCAATGGCGCAGACCTTTGTTGAAGTTCAGAAAGCAGAAGGAACAGAGGCGGCTTTTAGGATACTAGAAACCCTGCAGCCAGGACAGACAATGCTGACAGGTTTAATATTCACAATCATAATTTCAATCGCAGGATTCCTGCTGTTTATTTTCGCACTTAGCTTTTTCAAAGGGCTCATCTACAGCAGCTTGACAAAAACAAAACTAAATAAGCAGTATTTCTTGAAATTTTCACTATTCAATATAGTATATTATGTAGTAATCTTTGTTTTATTATATTGTATTTTCAAGCTGTTTCAATTGACGGTCGCAGTTAAGATCCTTTTAGCAGTCATTTTATTATACTTTTATTTTACACCTTTCTTCAGGATGCATTTCAAGGGGAAAAATATCAGGCTAGAGTTCAAGACCGCGCTGAGAAATGCGCTGGATTTTTCAGCGTTTTTAAGAACAGTCATCATCCTTCTAACTTTTGTGGTGATTGCATTGCTCATGATAACTTTATTGCCCAAAATACTCGCAGTTTTATTGTCAGTTCCATTATATTATTACATGTCTGCGTGGTCGAGAAATTACTTGTACAAGACAGTATCTGGTGTTGAAAGATGATAAAACAGAAAAAGATGAACAGGAAAGCCCAAATAACACTCTACATAATAATCGGAATAATCATTTTGCTTGCAGTAATACTGATCATATATCTTACTTACGGCGCGAGAAAAGCAGAAGTCCAGAGAACAGTTCCAGAAGTCAGCACCATGCCTCTGGCATACAGAAGCGCAGAAATCTTCATAACAGACTGTCTAGAGCAGACAGCAGAGACTGCATTGAGGGAATTGGGTGCTCACGGCGGCTGGATCAGTGTAAGAAATCCTCTTTTGTTCGAGAAAGAATTCAATATCGACATTGTCAAGCCGTACGATTCTGATGTTGTATCGATGGACAAGATGGGAAACAATCTCGTGCCGTATTGGTGGCATGTAAAGACCCCTTATGGCTGCGGAACAGAGGTGCCGTGTTTTGCAACGCAGGAAAATGTTCCTACAATAACAGAGATGGAAGAGCAGATGAATATCTACATCAAAAAACATCTGCCAGAGTGTTTTAACGAGTTCAAAGACTTGAGAAAACAGGGTTTTGAGATAACAGAACTGGGCCCCCTTGAGATAGACAGCAGGATTCTTTTGGAGAATATGATATTTTACATGAAATATCCATTAAAGATCAAAAAAGGAGATCAAGTACTAGATGTGGAAAGCTTTGCAAAAGCTCTTGACTTGAATTTCAGGCAGATATACAATCAAGCATTTACAATAACCAGCGACGAGATAAATGGGCAAAGACTAGAGAACAGCCTTTTCTTGAACCTTCTTGGCATTTATTCTGATGTTGATTTCAACAAACTGCCGCCGATCGCAGCAACAACAGAAGGTTATGACATTGTAGTCTGGCCGAAAGTAATGGTTGAGACGAAAGTGAAAGACTTATTGAAATTGTATACTCCGTTTATTAGAGTAAATGGTACCGCGAACGGAATGAGACTTACAGATCCAAACCCGATGGCCCAAGGCATTTATGATTCGTTATTTTTCAGCATGTTTGAAGACTATAAATTCCCAGACACGCAAATAAATTATTATTTCCTTGACTGGCCGATCGATTTCCATGTCACGCCGCCTGCGGGGCCAGGAATTCTAAAGCCAAAGAGCTACAAGACAGAGTATCCATTTGGCATATGGCAGTCTTCGCAGAGAAATTTGTACGAATTCTTTTATGACATTTCATTCCCTGTTGTCGTAGAGATTTATGATAGCAAGGCGCTTGGGGGCAAAGGCTACAGCTTCTTTTTTGCGCTTGAAGGAAACATACTGGACAACAAGAATCTGCTTGACTGGAACCAGGGCCTAGGTACTGTTTCATGGGACCAGTCCATCTACAGTATAGAGATAAATCCAGATGCAGGAGGAACACACACTCTTGAAGGTGGAGAAGCGATATTTGGCCAGTTTAATGCATCAAACGAATTCGTGCTAAATGCAACTACGCCAATACACACAAAATCCTTGTTTGATCGTTTTGAGCAAAAAATTTCAAATGTAACAATCTATACAAAAGACAAGAAAACAGGCCAGTACCTGACCGAGGTAGCAGTCGAATTCATTTGCGGACGATACAAAGCAGCATCATTGGGCGCGACAGAATTATTAGAAGATGGAAAAAGCGGAATAATTACAAAAGCACCGATCTGCTACGGCGACGGAAGACTGAGGTTCGACCTGATAAATTACGACACATTGACATTAGGACCGATATCAACAGAAGTTGACGGCAATTTAATTTTGACCGCAGAGCTAGAACCAGTGAGACAGCAGGAAGTATCATTCAAGAAAGTTGCAAGAATAGAACCTAGCGGGGAAAATATTACAGTAACCAATATTTACCAAGATCTGCAGTTTTATGAAAAGGCCATAGTTATCTTGCAGAAAGAAAAAACCTCTCCTTATGACAGCAAACTGTCAGTAGCGCTTTCTTTTGATACAGCAGAGAACAAGATCGTGGAGATCCCTCCAGGCCAATACAGCATCAATGTCATTATAATGGACAGCAGGAATATGACAATCCAGCCAGAGAAAAGGGTGTATAAGGTTGATGACGAAGATTACGAGGTATGGATTCCTCCAGAACCAATAGAATTTGACGAATTGATGAGCGGCGGCCTTGAATACAACAATAACACGTGCGGTTTAGTGAATGTACACGATTATGAATTGGATGCAGATAATGTTCTCGAGATAAGATCTCTTTTGATCAAGAGGCCATTTATACGTGTCGAGGACATTTCAGAATTGGGAAGGATAGCAGAATATACAAACACTAGCTGTACAACATTGAGGCCAAGATTTATCTAAGCATTTAAGAGTTAGTCACAGGGGTTACTGCTGCTTTTGCCTTTGCGAGCAATTCTTCTGTGCTGTACTTTCTTGCCCTGCCAAGGCTTCTGCAGCTTAATTGGTGGTATTTATTCTCAATCTTGTCGCAGACTGCGAAATCCCCGCTAAACGCGAATACGATATAGCAATTATCTCGTAGGCTGCTTTCATCGATATAGCCGCAGTACTGTGTTTCGTTGTGCTCCAATGCAAGATACTTATAGCACGTATTCCTTCTCCTGTCTGCTAGGGACTTGCAGTAATCCAAGCCACTGTTCTCGCTCAATTTCTTTATCTCATTCTCTATCTCAATAGAATTAGGATCAGGCGCCTCTTCGTCAATCAAAGGCTTTACAGTGGGCGTCGGAATTTCAGTAATAGGGGTTATTTCTTCCTCTTCTTTAATCGCAGGGCTTGGTGTTGGGGCAGTCTCTGGAACTACAACATCTGGAATAGTCGGTTGTTCGACTTCTCTCCCTACTGGCGCGGGAATCCTTATTTCAGCAGGTCCTGCTGTTTCCTCTCCTCCTATGAAAAAATACAATGAAAATCCTGCCCCGCCTATGACTACAATAATTATTAGCAGGAAAAAGACAAATTTCTTGGGCATGTGGACACTTATGGGAATAAAAGGCTTCTTTGCAGGCTTGTACATTTGATCAATGGCGGCGTCTATTAATTGCGCATCATAACCCCTGCCAAGAAGAAAGTTCCTCAAAGTCGTTATACTGTACCCTGCTTCTGTTTGCCTTTTCAGGTAATTTGCTAATTGCTCTGCTTGTTCGCTTGTATATGGCATTAAAAAAAGAATAAGAAAAAGTGGTTTTTAAGCTTTTTGTTTATTTATGCGCTCGCTTCTGTTTCTAGCTGCTTCAATGCAAGGAATTCGTACGCCTTGCCAAGCACAACCATTGCTTTTGGCAAGTCGTTTACTGTCAAACTATTGCTGGTTTGCCATTCATCATCCTTGTCTTTGTAGTTTCTTTCAAAACTAACTGTCTTGAACTGGTTGATTTTTCCATCCTTCTTTGTTTCATTGTTCCAGATGGTTGCACTTATGTTTCCAACTCTGAATTTTTGTTCTGGTTTTTGAGCCATTTTAGCACCTCTAGTTTAATTTTTAGATTTAGAACCTTGCAAAGTTCGATATATTCTTAGGGATGAAAATTTAAAAAACTAATTAAGGAAAATTTAGAAGGATTCTAAGAGTTATTTGCTCTATAAAGTCTTTAGAAATTTTTCAATGTCTTTGATGTCTTTTTGGATCTCTTTTATTTTCTCAGCATTGTCTTCTTGGATCAATAATTCGCCGCACTCAGGGCATTTATACTGGAATTCTACTGCATTTTCAAAACCGATCCTCATGCACTTGTTCTTGCACGTAAAGAAGTAATTTTCTTGCTCTCTCTTCAGTCTTTCCTGCAATCTTTCCAATCGTTCTTTCTTCAATTGTGTCACAACATATTTTATCTGCTTTAGTCTGAATGTCCAGTAATATATGTACCACCCTTTTCTCTTGTCCTTTCTCCTGATAAAGCTGACCAGATTGTGTTTCAGAAGCCTGTACAGCATGTTTCTTGTGTGGTTTACTTCCATCTTCAGCGCTTCTGCAAGCTTGAACTCGCTGAAATTCTTCTTGTTCTTTAGTTTCATAACTAGCGGCACCACATCCGGCCCGGCTGTTTCAGAAATCACATTCTCGATAAGACTATTTGTCAGCCTCATTTGAATCCCTTAAAAATCATATAATTTCTCCTTGGAATAGTATTTAAAACTTTCGCTTATTCTTTAGCAAATTCGTTTGTTATGAGCTCGCCGAAACGAAGCCCCTTTTCCTTTGCTTTTTCAATGCTGATTAGAAATTTGGTCTTTTTTTCTTCTAGATGTTCTATTGGCAAAAAAAGCCATTCTGTCCTGTCGAATCTCACACCAAGCCAGCACTCAGCACCGAATCTGGTGCAAAACTCTGTCAATTGTTCAACATCCTCTTTATTCACGTATAAATTGCTGTTTTTAGAGGATTTGCATTCTATAGCAAGATTCCTCTCCCCGTTACTCGCAAGGACATCGGGGCAGGGAATGGGTGCGCAACCGCTACCAGCCACCCTTATGGGCATCCATCCGTTTGCCCAGAACAGGTGTATAAGCTCTCTTTCAGCATTGATACCTTTTTTCTTTCTGCTCATACCCTATATTTAGACATATTAATTTTTAAAGCTATTGCTTTAATCGCATGTGCGTAGCTCCAAGCGCAGCTATAAAATCAGACAAAGGCTAGCAAAGAATCGTAAATACGGTCAATTAAAGAAACTTGCGGAGCGAGCCACGCACATGCCTTTAACCGAAGCATTTATATATCCTGAGGGGCATAAATACTACGATGAACCAAAAGCAATCAAAGAAATTATTGCCCTTAGCTTCTATGGAATCGATTATGAGAAAGGCAGGCGCACCAAGAGTCAGCGAGAGCGCGAAAGCCGCATTAAAAGAGGTATTAGAGGACATCGGCAGGGAGATTGCTTTGAGGGCAGTGCAATTTGCAAGGCATTCTGGAAGGAAAACAGTCAAGCCGGCTGATATTAAATTAGCAGCTAAATGAGAGCAAAATTTAAATATTAGGTTGTAATCTTTTAGCTAAACAGAGAGGGGGTAACTTATGAAACTTACACTAGCAGAACCTAGGTATCTTAAAGACAGTATTTCAGTGATATCTGAATTAGTTAATGAAGCGAGATTCAAGATTACAAAGGACGCGGTTGAATTGGTCGCAATGGACCCTGCAAATGTTGCAATGGTCATTTTTAAGCTTCTATCAAGTTCTTTTGTTGAATATACAATTGACAAGGACACAGAATTATCAATAAATCTTGACAATTTGAAAAAGATCCTTAGAAGGGCGAGTCCTGCAGATTTGCTGACACTTGAATTAGAAGACGCAAAATTAAAGATCACATTGAAAGGCAAAAGTACCAGGACATTCTCATTGCCTATTCTTGAATTAGAAGACAAAGAGCAAAAGATACCGGACCTTCAGTTTCCTGTTCTTGTTAACACCACCACCACCGTGATTGACGAAGCGATCGAGGATGTGGACATTGTTGCAGAATCTGTCAGTCTTGAAGCATCTCCTAGCAATTTCATAATTTCTGCAGAAGGAGATCTATCGCAGGCAAAGATCGAGATTGCAGAAGACGAAGAGACAAAGATCCAGACAAAAGGAAAAGTCAAGGCAAGATATAGCATAGAATATTTGAAGAAGATAACAAAAGGCAGCAAGTTGGCAAACAACGTCAGCCTGCAGTTCAACAAGGATTATCCATTAAAAGTTGAATACAAGGTCATAGACAAATTATTGCTGGCATTCATCCTTGCGCCAAGAGTGGATACTGATTAGGATTCGTTTTGCATTATCTAATTTCTTATCTTTTTACTTTTAATTCAACGTCAGCCCTGACAGTGTCTTTGTACCCTATTCCGCCACGAGTTTTCCTTATATATCTGTCAATGATTTCGCAACTTCTTTCATAATTATCTTTCCATTGGCTTGCAGTTCGTTCTATAAATTGTTCAGGGTTCAATCCTTTACCGATAGCTATCTTTTGCAATCTGGCACGATTAGGCCCGTACATTTTCAAAGGGCCGATGTGGACTTTTAAAGAGAAATCTTCTATTTCCTTGTCCATTCTCGTAAGGAAGCTTTCCAGGCTGTCTGGATTAGGATTATACAGCTGAATGAAGACATCGAATCCTGCCAGAATCAATTTTTTAAGTGAATACAATTGTTCTTCTAATGTGGTTTTTGACTGGGCATTCTCCTGAAGATTCAACTCGTCGGTCCCTTTCAAAGCAGCAAGCATCTTTATGGGGTGTTCTGCCAATTTTTCCAAGATATTCTTTTCATAAGTGCCGGTTTCTTCAAATCGCTCTATCAAATGGCCGGTCGAAAGGTTAGAATCGATTTGCCCTACGACATTAAAATCCATCTTACTAATAATTCTCCATAAGTTCAGGGCCCAATCAAGCGCCAATGTCGGTTCGCCGCCAGACATTCTGAGAACAGACGGCATTAAACTCAGGCCATATTCCTTATAGAATTTTCTGATCCTGGACCGGGCAATTACAAAGCTGTCTACTGTATCGTTAACAGATAAATATTCTTTTTTTCTACTAGGTTTACCGTCATTGCTTTCATCGTCTACAAAGCAATACGTACACCCGCCGATTCCTTGGCTGTCGTGGAAATTGCAGCCCGCCACTTGGAGTATGAATGGAGGATTATAATCCATTATATTCCTTATATGGAAGCCGTTTATGTGTTTGAACCACAACGGAAAATCGAATTCCTGCATCTTAATGAAATCTTCAATCTCTTTGTCTGACATAGTTGAAATATCGAAAAAATCTGTCCCATATTCAGCAGAAGCAACGGGATCTATTTCCTTCACATTAACTTTTGTCCTGAACAAATACTTCCCTGAATGTATATTGGGCATCAGTTCAACAACCCTGGAAGTATCTTTGCCTTGCAATGTGTCTGAGAAATCGACAACAAGAATTTTATTATCTTTAAGTAAAGTTTCCCTTAATCTAAGTGCTTGTTCAAACGGATCCGTCTTCATGCAAACTCCAAAATTCGGCGAATATAAAAACCTTGTTTTTTAGAAAAGTTATTAAATAAGTAAGACTAATTACTAAATTAACAAAGAGGTGAGCAAAATCTCAAAATTAACAGGCCACATCGTATCCTTGAAGTCGAACGGCAAAGAAGTCTGGGGCATCATTTCCCAGGATCAAGGAGGGAAGATAGAGATGAAGCCCATTTCTAGAGAAGAATTCAAATTCAAGATTTACGAAAAAGTCAGTTATGAGAGAGAGATGAAAACTAGTTTTATGGGGCTGACAGGAACAAAAAGCTGGGCAATCAAGCTGAAAAGATTTAATGCAAAAAACAAATGAGGTGTCATCAAGATGGCTTACAAAAAGGGAAGGATTAAGGAGATAAACGCTGGCGGCAGGACAAATGACGTCGGCAAGATCAGGATTTTCTTTGGCAAGGACATTTATTTCAGGGCGCCAAGAAACAAGTACAAGCTGAACGACATGGTGCATTTTGAGATCCTGCCGAATGGAGAAGCAAAGATTATCGATAGAGTGGAAGAAAACGGTCTTTTCAGACGGAAAAAAAGATACTAGATTATTACAACGTCCTCTAAAAGGGACAATTTAGTGCCACTTTAAAAATCGAAAAGTTTATATACTTACCTTTATTTATTAGTCTCATACATTAACACATTGTAAAAACGGAGGTGAATGTTGATGGCTAAGTTAGGAAAAAGACAAGTTGTAGCTCAGGTTGAAGCGGTTACTTCTGCAAGCCCTTTTGCTGGTGGAAAAAAATCATCTTTAATCAGATTTAACACGCACGTTCAGGGCGGAACAGGACCAGAAGCTGCAGTAAGTGTTCCAGTTGGTACAGAACCACCGCTGCACTCATTCGTGATTTTGGAATCCATTGGAGCTGCAACAACAGGAAAAAAGGCTAAATGGAAGATCGTAGCAAGAGGAATCGATCCATCAAAATACGCTCAAAGTTAAAATTTATTTTTTTACTCTTTTTTCTCTATGTTTCTTTGATTTAAAACGAATAATTTAAATATAGTAATCAGTTGAATAATCCTGGCATTGCAGCAAGAAGGGGCAGTTAAAAAAAAGAGTGATAGATTATGAACAAAAAGAAACAGACGTTCTTTAAGAAAGCAATCAGGATTGTTAGCTATGCAAGGCCTTTCTGGAAGATATTTCTGATGCTGATTATAATTACAATAGTTCTGTCATTGCTCGAGATAGTAAATCCGTATCTGATAAAGATATTGATCGACGATATTTTTATTGCAAAAAATTATGGGCTGTTGGTGGCATTGATGTTGTTTTTCATCTTTGTGTTCTTCTTGAAGACAATAGTGGGGATCTTCTTTTCATACCAGGCAGAAAAATTAGAAGAGAATGTTGTCCTTGGCGTAAAGAGGCAGTTGTTCAAGCATCTGGAAAAACTGGATTTGGGTTTTTTCTATACGAAACAGCTCGGAGACATCCTGGTAAGATTAGATGAGGATGTTTACGGGATAGAGAGCTTTATCGGCATCCTGATAGACAGCATCTTGATGAATGTATTGACAGGCACTTTCATTTTGGTGATTTGCTTCCTGATAAATTGGAAAGTAACTTTGAGCTGTCTAGCATTCTTTCCGTTCTTCATAATAACTCAGAAATATTTCGGCCAGAAGATAAAAAAGCAAAGGAAGAAATTGATAGAGATAGGTGCCGGGTTTCTATCCTTTTTACAGGAAAGCATCGTATCAATCAAGACAATCAAGACTTTTGTTCTTGAGAATCTGAAACTTAAGAAGTACACAAGGACCAGCAGAAGATTGATCCGGGAAGATTTGAAGCTCAATTTGCTTGAAAGCTACAGCGGCGCAGTGGTGGGCTTGATTACATTCACTCCGTTGCTGATCATCCTTTGGTACGGCGGGTTCAAAGTCATAACAGGCGCCTTAACAGTAGGAAGCTTGATGGCGCTGTACACATATATTGGAAAATTGTTCGGTCCGATAAGCGAACTCGGCAGCATTAATGTGGCAATACAGAGCACAATGGTCTCTGTTGACAGGGTTTTTGAGTTCCTAGACAGGGTGCCAAAGATACAAGACAAGAAAGGTGCGATTGAGCTAAAGGATGTTAAAGGAAAATTAGAATTCAAGAATGTTTCCTTTTTCTACAATAAAGACGAGCCGGTTCTTGAAAATATTTCTTTAACTATCAAACCAGGAGAGAGCATTGGCTTGGTCGGCCCGAGCGGAAGCGGAAAGAGCACGATAGCCAATCTGGTTGGAAGATTCTTCGATCCTGTGAAAGGCAAGATCTTGCTGGACGGGATTGATTTGAGAGATATTAAAGTAGAGTCATTGAGGAAAAATTCAGGCATAGTCAGCCAAGACACTATATTATTCAATACATCGATCAAAGAAAACATCAGGCTTGGAAATTTAAAGGCAACAGATAAGCAAATAGAAGAAGCTGCCAAACTGGCCAATATCCATGATTTCATAATGTCCTTGAAGCATGGCTACAATACAAAGATCGGTGAAAGGGGGGTCAATTTGAGCGGCGGCCAGCAGCAAAGATTGAGCATAGCAAGAACCATATTGAAGAACCCAAAGATACTGATACTGGACGAAGCGACCAGCTCTTTAGATACAGAAAGCGAGCAAAAGATACAGGATGCGATGAATTTCATCATGAAAGGCAGGACCACCATCATCATAGCCCACAGATTATCGACAATACACAATGTCAACAAGATAGTTGTGCTGAAAGACCACGGAGTTGCAGAAATAGGCGGCTTTGACGAATTGATTAAAAAGAAAGGAATATTCTATCACTATTATAATATACAGTTCAGGGACCAAAACAATTATATTCCAGAAGAGAATGAAGAACAGACAGAGGGAGCAAATGGAGAATAAAAAGATTCTTACAGAAAAAGAAGCAGAACGATTTTTAGAAAGCTACGGCATTCCTGTGGCAAAGAGCCGGCTTGTAAACAGCCTTAGCGAGGCTCGACAGGCTATACAGCAGATAAAGTATCCTGCAGTATTGAAAATCATCTCACAGCAGGCCCTGCACAAGACAGAGGTGGGCGGCGTGAGGATAGTCGATGATGAGTCTTCCTTGATACGGGAATACAATAATCTGGTGCAGCTGGCAAAGAAATTAAAAATAAAGCTTGACGGAATATTAGTTCAGGAAAAATTACATGGCCAAGAACTGATACTGGGCATAAGCAAGGACCCTATTTTCGGCCACGCAGTCATGCTGGGGCTCGGTGGCATCTTTGTAGAGATATTGAAGGATGTCAGCTTTAGGATTTGCCCTATTTCTGAAAAAGACTTCCAGAGCATGCTCGACGATCTTGAAGCGAAAAAAGTGCTATATGGGGTTAGGGGTGAAAAACCAATCGACATGAAGTTATTGAAGCAGATTTTGGTCAAGCTTTCCAGGATACCTCTTAAGGAAAAGAAGATAGAAGAATTAGACATCAATCCTTTCATGATAGACGAAAAAACAGGAAAAGTTGCAGACGCAAGGATAGTTTTCTCTAAATGATCGCCAATCTGTGAATCAAATATGATTATATCTATTTTCTTTTGGCATAAAGAACGAGTTGCTTGATTGCGGCCACTGCGTTTTCAGGGAATGTAAAGCTTGGCACCTTGTTTTCTTCAAGCGCTTGTTTGATTGTTTCAACAAACCGGCTTCCTGTCGTGACCACTATGATGGGTTTTTTCTTCATATTGTTCAATCTGGTGATGACATCAACGATTTCCGCAGTTATCATCGGAGTCTGCATCAATGTTATCGCAATAATGATGTCCACGTTCTTGTCTTCGAGGCACTTTGTTATCGCAGTTGCGAACCCTTCTGTTGTCGCATCCCCTGTCAAATCTATCGGGTTCTTTATTACAACATAGTCTGCAAATGATTTCTTCAGTTCTTTAACATTGCTCTTCTGCATCTCAGCCAGCCGCAAGCCGCTGTTATGTATTGCGTCAACAGTCAGCACCCCATAGCCTCCGCCATTAGTTACGACCTGAACCCTGTTGCCTTTTGGAAGTATGAACCGGTCGAACATCCTTGCGAAATCGAACATCTCTTCAAGGTTCTTTGCAATTATCACATTGGCTTGCTCGCACACGCCGTAGAATACAGCAGAACTGCCAGCAAGGCTTCCTGTATGAGACAAGGTCGCAGCAGCCCCTGCTTCAGTGACGCCCCCTTTGATGGCTATAATGGGTTTTTTCTTGCTCACTTTTCTGCAAACTTCTAGGAATTTCTTTCCATCCCTGACCCCCTCTACATATATGCAGATGACTTTTGTTTCCTTGTCACTGCCAAGATATTCTATTAGGTCTGATTCGTCTACTACCAAAGCATTTCCATAGCTGATGAATTTAGCAAATCTCAGTCCTTGTTTCACTGCGTGGTCCAGGATCGCGCTTCCCACTGCGCCGGATTGGGAGATAAATGATATTTCTCCTCTCTTCGGTCTTTGCATCCTGTATCTTGGAAGGAATAATGTGTCGATATTGTTCTTTGTTTCAAGGAGCCCCAAACAATTTGGACCTATCGCGTTCATCCCGTATTTCAATAATTTTTGCTTTAGCTCTTCTTCTAATTTCTTGTTTCCGATCTCTCCAAAACCCGCAGTTATGATGACAATATCTTTTATTTTCTTTTTTCTGCAATCATCTATTACTTTAAGTATGATTTTTGACGATATAGCAATAACTGCAAGATCTATTTTTTCTCCTATATCACTTATGTTTTTATAGCATTTGTGTCCTAGAATTTCGTGCGCATTAGGATTCACAGGAAACAATTTCCCAGAATAGCCAGAATCTACCAAGTTCTTGAATATCACGTGGCCTATTTTCTCGCTCTCCCTGCTGACTCCGATAACTGCAATACTCTTCGCATTAAAAAATCTGCTTAGATCCATCTTTGTCTCACTGTTTTGCCTTTTTGACCGCGAGTTTTACTATTTCCCTCGCCACGTTCTTTTTTGTTGCTTTTTCAGTGCCTTTGAATCCTATAAATTGGTTCAATTCAATCACAAGATGCCCTTTTTCTTTGTCTATGGCAATATCTACTCCGCAAACATCTGTCTTAACTGTCTCTGTGCATTTAAGTGCGAGTTCCTGCATCTCCTTATCAGGCTTGTGAAGTTTAGCAACGTTTCCCTGTGAAAAATTAGTCTTCCAGCTGCCTTTTTTTGAGACGCGCTTTATGCACGCGATGATTTTTCCGCCGACCACTACGACCCTGTAATCTTCTCCGCCATGGTTGATGAACTCCTGGATATAGATTGGCTTATGGAACCCTGCAAAGGTCTGTGCCCAGTCTTTTGCATCGCCGTCGTTGCTTATCTTAGTGATGCCAAACCCTTCGCTGCCTTCAAGCGCCTTGAAAACAAGAGGTTTTGGGAGATGTTTCACGACCTCCATGATGTCCTTGGAATGCAACGCAATTGCGCTGAGCGGTTGCGGAATCCGTTTCCTCTGCAATGCCAAAGACGTGAGATATTTGTTTTTGCAAGTCTTTATTGCGGCTGCGCTGTTAACAACAGGTATCCCCATGTTTTCTATGTGCTGCGTTGCAAGCAAGCCGAAGTCAAAATACTTGGTAAGAAATCTTGGAATGACAACATCAAAAGCGCCAAGATGCTTTTCATAAATGCTGTGCCCGTCAAGTTTCTTGTCAAGTATCAAGCACAGATGCCTAGGATCCAATTTGACACCTTTGCCAACTTTATTTGCTTCTTCAAGTATCCTTTTTGCTCCATACGATTTGAAACTGCTTCTTAAGATTCCGATTTCCATTTTAAACAATACACACCTTTGGCGGATTTTTCATCAATAACTCTAAAAGCTTGATTAAGTTCTCTATGTCCCTAATGTGCGCAACACTTATTGTAGAATGCATATTCCTCAGAGGGATGCCCAGCACTGCAGACGGAACTCCTCCCCGGGACATCATGATCTTTGTCGCGTCAGTTGTTCCTGCTTCTACAACTTCTTTTTGCAGAGGAATCTTGTTTTTCTTTGCAACCGCAGCAATGTGCCCGTTCAAGCACCTGTTCGCGATCATTCCGGCATCCATTATTGTCACGCACGGCCCTTTTCCCAAACAAATCTTCTTTGGGTCGCCCGAATCAGTGGCAACTGTGTTATCTACAGCAATTCCCCAGTCAGGATCTATGTCATATACTGCAGTCTCAGAGCCATAAAGTCCAACCTCTTCTTGCACTGTAAAGACATAATACATGTCTTCTTTTGTAATATTCTTCAGTCTTTTCGCCAGCTCAATCAGCGCATAGCAGCCGATCCTGTCGTCGAACGCCTTACCGCTCACGATATCTTTGTTGCCTAATGTGATGAATGTGTGTCTCGGCACGATGTATGTTCCTGTCGCAACTCCTAGTTTTTCTAGCGCGTCTTTGTCCAGGCCAGTATCAACATAAAGGTCATCTTGTAATGGCATTTCATCAATTTCAAGACCTTCGTGTATTTCGAAGAAGGAGATTACGCCGTTTATTATTTTGCCGTTGTCCAAAAGCAAATAGACCTGCTGTCCGACAAGGGTCACAGGGTCTATGCCTCCTACAGCGCTTATTTTTATTTTCCCATCATCTTCTATGTTGGAGCACATCAAACCTATTTCATCCATGTGCGCCGCAAGCATTACTCGGGCGCCTTTCCCTTTCTTGTGCGCAATCAAGTTTCCGAATTTGTCTACCCTTACTTCATCCACATATTTCTTGATTTCTTTTTGAATCAGGCTGCGCACTTCTTGTTCTGCACCGCTAGGACCTAGAAGATTAGCTAATTGTTTTAACAACTCCATCTTAACACCTCGATTTTTTAAGCAAATATGATTTGGGTTAATAACCTTTCTTGGATTATACATATATAAACCTTTTGTTAAAATTCTCTCAATGCGCAAGGCATAGAAATGAACCCCAGACCGGTGACGAAGGGCAGAAAACAGCTTAATCAAAACATTTTTATATTTCCTCTCTCATAGTGAATAGCTATTAGTTTCATAAGGGGGTGAAATTTATGAAGGTGATGAAAAAGGTCGTGATACTTTGTTTGATACTGATAGGTGCGCTCTTTCTAGCAACAACTGCATGTTCAGCATATAATAAGTATGAAAATGTTGGAACCTATATCAATAGCAACATAGTTGCGCAATTGGCGCACTATAATTACTATGGCGGTTACTCTGGTTATTACTATAGGACTCCTCAGTACACATACGGGGTTTATCCGTTGGACAAGGGATACATGATGAACGAGCAAAGACATGAAGAAGAAGCATACAACAATTATTTGCGCGGGATCCATGCTGAAAGAAACAGGCACATTAGATGGGGATATTGATTTTAAATTTTAATATTATATTTTTTCATTTATCTTCTTGATTTTTATTTCTTCATTTAGCTCTTACTTTTTCATTAGCTTCTTGATTGCAAGAAAGAAGTAGATTCTGTTGGTTAGGATTATCGCATACAGCAATATTGCGCTCAAAACATTGAACAAGACTGCGTACACTAACTGCATCTGCAAACCTATAGAAAATATCAGCCACACAATGAGCAGCAGGATAAAGAAAATGATGATCATGCCTATTGTGTGTATCAGGAAGCCCGCATAGCTTTTGATTCTGCCGAACATTGTCCTGAAAGTCAACCTTATTACATTGATTGTGTTTTTCTCCTCGATAAAGATGCTGTGGCTCAGATTGAAAAATATATAGAAAAGGAACAAGAATATGGTGATTGTCCAGAATGCAAAACTTGTTTGGTATGTGTCCTTGACAGCGACTATTAGGAAGTTGATTATCATCGCGCAAACAAGGAACAGCACCAGATTAAAGAGATTCAGCAGAAAGAATTGTTTCAAAAACTTTATAATGAATTTCGTTTTCTTTTCAAATGATTCTATGTAATGAAGCATGCAGTACTTGAAAAAGCTGTATATCAAAAGCAGGAGCAGGTAGTATATAACTACGAATACAAATATCAATGTGGAGCTGCCGAAAAACAAGGACTTGATTTGGGCAGGGCTCTGTGGCACAGCAACATTAAGCAACTTGATGAACAAAAGCAACGCAATGACAAACAAAACATCAAATACAATCATCAAAAAGAAGCACTTTGGCTTTTCCTTTATGGCAGAGAAAACGCGTTTGAACAGAAAGTCTTTTCTCAAAATATAATTGATGGATTTAATTCCGGATTTGGCAATCCCGGGCTTGCGCGTTCCTGTTTTCTTTGTTTGTCTCTTTTTTCCAGCCATCACTGATTCAAATGCAACCCCATATTTAAATTTAATTAAATTTGCAGGAGAGCAATATTTTTAAATACAAATAGGTTACCATCATCAAAGGTGGTTAGATGCTAAAGGACTGGACGCTTAATTACTTGAAAAACAAGGACATCATGCTGAAACGAATCTCTACTATAGAGGACAAGGGCAGCTACATCCTTGTTAAGAATAAGGACGAAACCCATGTTATTGTCATAGTCAAGGAAAAGCTCGATTCAGTACAGCCTGTCCTGGACGATTTTAAGAAATATGAAGCCCTGCACAAAGCGCAGAAGCTGACCTTGATTTTGTACAACACAAAGAAGAACATGGAACTATTGCTCAAATCCTGGGATGCGTTCCTTGAGTTTCCTACTTTATCTATAATTTTCGCGAATCCTGCTGTGAATGACAAATGGATAATCAGCCCTGCTGTGCATCACAAAATCGCAGACAAGAAATCCCTAAAGCAAGGATTAATAAGTATGTTTCAGAATGTAGAACCTTTCTATGGCTGAAGCCTATATTAACGCCAAAACTTGAATTTATTCTTCTTCTTCAGGTTCTGATTGGTATGAAGGTACAGCAGCCTTGCTGATGATCATTATGTCCCCTATGCTTTTGACCAATTGGTGTGGGACAATGACGCCTTTGGCACTGCCCAAGACTTTTGCCAGGAAACTGTTCTTTGAAGCCCTGACCCTCCATCCGAAAACCTTGTTTTTAGTAAGAATGCCTTCTTCGATATTGCCGAAGTAATCTCCGCTGTCAGTAAAAACGCGCATATCGTAAGTTTCGCTAATCTTTTTCATCTTTAACATCTTGAAGCCCTCCGTTATTACCTCATCTCTGGAAAAAGGAAAACATTTTTAACTATTTAAATTTAACTACTCGCATATATAAGGAAAAATGGCCATAAAATACAATAACCTGACAATCGTGGGCACCAGCCACATTGCAAAGGAAAGCCTCGAACAGGTTGCAAACTACATAGAAAAGGAACTGCCAGACATTATTGCCCTGGAGCTCGACAAGAAGCGGCTTTATGCTCTTTTGGCAGGCAAGAAGAAAAGGGCAAGATTCAAAGACATCAGGCAATTAGGTATAAAAGTATATGTGCTTAACTTGATAGGCGCATATATAGAAGAAAAGTTAGGCAAGATGGTGGGGGTAAAGCCTGGAAGCGAGATGCGCCTTGCCTACCAGCTAGCGCAAAAGCACAGGCTGAAGATAGCATTGATAGACCAGAATATTGAGATTACATTAAAACGCCTGTCAAAAGCAATAACCTGGAAAGAAAAGTTCTCAATAGTAGCAGACATACTGAAAGCGCTGATCCTCAGAAAGCCAGAGATAGAGATAGACTTGACAAAAGTACCTCCGGAAGAGATAATATCTCTCATGATAGAAAAAGTCAAGAAAAGATATCTTAATTTCTACAAGGTCTTGATTGAAGAAAGAAACCAGTTCATGGCAAAGAGGCTTGCAGCCCTTCTCAGCAAATTCCCTGACAAAAAGATACTTGCAATAGTCGGCGCAGGCCATGAAAGAGAATTATTGATGTTGATAAAAAAAGAGCTGGGTTTTATCAAATAACAATAATATTTATATACCGTCAATATATAACAATCACAATGCGTTTCACATACTATCTGAAGCATCATCTTGACTTCCAAAAAAAAGAGATACGGGACATTTTGATTACTTCTCTTTGTCTTGGTTTTATTCTGTCGTTCAGGCACTGGGGCGGTGCGTATTTTGACATTTCAGTAGGAATAAAGAACTTGATAGGCATGTTTCTTGTCGCACTGTTTAGCCTGCTGGTCGTGGTGCTCGCCCAGAAATTGATTGCCTTGAAAAAGGGCTATCATGCAAGATACAAGGCCTGGCTGCTCGGCTTATTGATTGGCTTGTATATCTGCTTCGTGTCTGATGGAGACTGGTACTTATTTCTTCCAGGCGGAATGATAATCTCTGCCATAGAGCTGCACCGGGTAGCAAAAGAAAGAAAATTGATGATGTTCAAAGACAAGGCATTCATCCTGTTTTTCGGACCGTTTACTTTCATCGTGCTCGCGTTCTTGTTCAGGGTCTTGTTTACAGGAGGAGCCACAAACCTGTTGATAGAGAAAGCAGTCTTATTGAACGTCGCCTTGGCAATTTACACCATATTGCCCATCCCCCAGTTAGAAGCATTGGTGCCTAAACTGCATTTCAAAGAAACAGCGAACCTGAACGGCTATGAGATTTTATACTACAGCAGGTCTGTCTATCTGTTCGCCCTGGTTTTCATCATTGCGCTTGCAGTTCTGTTGTTTATTACCAATATATTTTATGCGCTCCTTATCGCGCTCGTTCTTGCAGCAATAATCGCGTTCTTATTCTTCTTTTTTAGAAGGCTGAAGTAAAATGAGCAAAACAAAATTCATTAAACAATCAGAAAAAACTAATTATACCTTTTTGTACGAGATATGCTGCGCAAACCCACGCTAGCACAGTATTGAAACCGACCAGCATGCCGAACAAAAGATACACTGCAACAGCGATATCTACATAAGACATGAAACTTCCTCTAAAAACGAGTCCTTTGATGATAAGATAGCCTGCGAACAAAACCCCTATCTTGTTGCTTCCATAGCTGTAATTTAAAAGCAGTATCCAGAGTCCTGCCATCAGATCGACAAAGCCCATTGCTTGATGTACCATAGCAAAGTACTAATAATGGCAACATTTAAAGCTTATGGGAATTAACTAGTAGAAAATGGTCGAAACAATCGAGTTAACAGAAGAACTTTATGAGATAAGGGGGGAAGCTAGCGTCTATGTTTTCAAAGATAAAAAAATCATAATAGGCACAGGCTTTCCTTTTGAGCGCGACGGCATCAAAAAAGCAGTACAAAAATTGATAGACCCTGCAGAAATAAAGACCGTGATATTCACACACCTGCACATGGATCACTGCGGAAACTTCAGTTTGTTTAAAAATGCAAAATTGTATGCAAGCAAAAAAGAGATAGAAGATTTCAACAATGATCCTTTTGGGACGGTCCTTGACAGGCAGACTGCAAAAGATTTAAAAACTGCAAATCTATCTCCTATAGAAGAAGCAGGATTGGGGGATTTCGAGGTTATAGAAACGCCTGGGCATACCAGGGGCAGCATTTCGTTGCTGTACAAAAAAAAGATTTTATTTTCAGGAGACACCTTGTTCAGACATGGTTATGTTGGAAGGACAGACCTTCCCACATCAGTGCCTGGAAAACTTGAAGAATCTGTCAAAAAATTAAAACAATTGAAGTTCGAGATTTTCTGTCCTGGACACAATTATTGAAAAATGGAAAACATACAATTCCGCGAAACATTGAGTAGAACAGAGTTCGAGCATTTTATTTCAGAATTCGAAGCGTTCAGGGAGACCTATTTTGACGATGTTTCGAGATTAAGGCAGGGGCTGGAATTGTTGCAAGAAGAAATTGAAGAATTAAAGAGGCAGTTGAAAAAAGAGCCGACTATTAGTTCTGATCAAGGCACTTTAATGTGATGGCGCTGAAAAATGTTGAGGGAATTCAAAGCTAGACTTTACCAGCAGACTATTTTTGCTACTTGTTCTTCTTATAACACGATGGTTGTCCTGCCTACTGGAATGGGGAAGACCGGCATCGGCTTGTTATTGGCAGCAAAAAGATTAACACAGTATCCAAAAAGCAAAATAGTGATACTCGCGCCAACAAAACCCTTGCTGGACCAGCACTATAACACTTTTGTAAAGCACCTCGACATCGATCCTGAATTGTTCACGACTTTTTCAGGCAGCATTTCGCCTGAAAACAGGGAAAATCTCTGGGAGCAGAAGCAGATTTTCTTCAGCACGCCGCAGACAATCGAGAATGACCTTATTTCTGGAAAAATAAATTTGCAGGATGTAAGCATGCTGTGTTTTGACGAGTGCCATAGGGCAACAGGAGATTACAGCTATGTCTTTATTGCTAAACAATACAACAAGCAGGCCAAGCACCCAAGAGTGCTTGCACTCACAGCGAGCCCTGGCAGCGACATTGAAAAGATAAACGAGGTGATGACTAACCTGTTTGTAGAGAGGGTCGAGATAAGGACAGAGTCTGATCCTGACGTACAGCCCTACATACAAGATGTTGAAAAAGAATACATCTATGTTGACCTCCCCGACGAGCTCAATATTGTTCACAATTGCCTGAAGCACAGCTTCAAATCAAAACTTGCAGAAATAAAAAAGCTAGGTTATATCAACAGCATCGAAAACAGAAGCAAAACAGATCTGTTAAAACTGCAGGCAGTTCTTCAGGGCCAGATCGCACAGGGAGACAAGAGCTTCGAACTGCTTAAATCTGTAAGTTTTGCAGCAGAGGCATTGAAGGTCGAACACGCAATTGAGTTGCTGGAAACACAGGGCCTGACTCCTTTGTTGTTGTACATGGATGATATTTACACCCAGGCAAAAACCAGTAAGACTAGAGCCGTAAAGAACCTCGCCAATGACCCGAATTTCAGGGCAGCCTATATCAAGGTAAAGGAATACATACCAAAGACAGAGCACCCAAAACTGCAGAAATTAAAAGAAATTCTTGAAGCAGAGATAAAGAAAGATCCAGACGCAAGAATAATTGTCTTCAGTAATTTTAGGGACATGGGGGACAAGATAGAAGAACAGATTAGATTCATCGAGGGCATCAGGACAACTGTTTTCGTCGGCCAGGCGCAGAAAAAAGGCTTCAAGGGGATGACGCAGAAACAGCAGATAGAAACACTTGAAAAATTCAGGAATGACGAGTATAATGTTCTGATCATGACAAGCGTCGGTGAAGAAGGCTTGGATATTCCCCAAGTTGATTTGGTGATTTTCTACGAGCCCATTCCTTCTGCAATAAGAACGGTGCAGAGAAGGGGAAGGACAGGGAGGCTTGAAAAAGGAAGGGTCATAGTCTTGATGACGAGAGGGACGCGGGACGAAGGATACAGATGGAGCGCGCACCACAAAGAAAAACGAATGTTCAGGAATCTGCAGAAATTAAGAACAGACATAATAGATTATATCGATACAAAGAGCAAAGATCAGCAAACAATTACTAATTTTCTAGATCAAACAAAAAAAGAACAGCCATTGAAATTGTTCGCGGACACGAGGGAGAGGGGCAGTCAAATAATTAAGGAGTTAGTGGAGCTTGGCTTCAATATTGAATTGACCAGGTTAGAAAGTGCTGATTACATCCTGTCCAAGAATGTGGGCATAGAATTCAAGACAGTCAAGGACTTTGTTGACAGCATAGTTGATGGAAGGCTGTTGTCTCAGATAAAAGCGCTCAAAGACACTTTTGCCAAGCCTGTACTTATTTTAGAAGGGACAGAAGACATTTACAGCATTAGAAAAGTCCATCCCAATGCAATAAGAGGCATGCTGGCAACCATCGCAGTAAGCTATGGCATTCCTATTCTCAGGACAACCCATAGCAAGGAAACAGCAGCGATCATGGCAACAATAATCAGCAGGGAGCAGGAACAAAATCAAGCTGCAAATTACAATCCGCACTCAATCAAGCCCCAAAGTCTAAAACAGCAGCAGGAATATTTCATCAGTTCTCTCCCGAGCATAGGCCCGAATCTTGCAAAAGAGCTCCTGCAGCAGTTCAAGACAGCCAAGAATGTGGTCAATGCGTCAATCGAGGATTTGCAGAAAATAGAAAAAGTGGGAAAGATCAAGGCATCGAAGATAAAAGAAGTGCTTGATAAAGAATACGAGGAAAAGTAAAGAAAAGTAAAATTTCTTACAATAAACATTTATATAGGAAAACACTTCACTATTTCTTAAAAGGGGTTTTCATATGAAAAAAACAATTGTTGTCGCATTAGGTGGGAACGCAATACTGGCAAAAGGGCAAAAACCAAGTATTTCTGGCCAATTCTCAAATGTCAAAAAAGCGATATCACAGATACTTCCTTTGTTCAAGGATCATAATCTGATTATAACGCACGGCAATGGGCCGCAAGTCGGCAATATCATGATTCGGGTTGAAGAAGCTTTAGGAAAAGCGTATACCCTTCCATTGGAAGTCTGTGTTGCAGAAAGCGAAGGCGAAATAGGTTACATTATTGATCAATGCTTATTGAATGCAATACATGAAAAAGGAGTGAATGCAAGCGTTGCGACGCTGCTCACGCAAGTGGTGGTCGATAAGAATGACGGCGCTTTCAGAGAACCGACCAAGCCGGTAGGTCCTTTCTATTCGAAAAAACAAGCAGACTCATTAAAGAGGAAAGGTTTGCCTGTCGTCCTTGACGCCGGCAGAGGCTACAGAAGGGTTGTGCCATCCCCAAAGCCCGAAAAAATAATAGAGTCAGCTATTATCCGAAAACTTGTAAAGCAAAACACTATTGTGATTGCAGCAGGCGGCGGCGGAATTCCTGTGATAGAAGAAAAAAACATTTACAAAGGAGTCGAGGCCGTGATTGACAAGGATCTTGCATCTAGCTGTCTTGCAAAAAGCGCGAGAGCAAACACTTTATTGATTCTTACTGGTGTTGACAGTGTTAAATTAAATTACAAGAAAAGATCAGAGAAGAGCATAAGCAAGATGGACATCAATACAGCTATAGAATACATGAAAGAAGGCCATTTCCCTCCTGGAAGCATGGGTCCTAAAATACAAGCTGCGATAGATTTCCTAGAGAACGGGGGGGACGAAGTCATTATTACATCGCCTGAAAATGCAGAAAAGGCAGTTAGGGGGAATGCAGGCACGCACATTGTTAAGGAGATAAAATAAGTAATTGAATGTAAAATAAAAATAAAATGAGAAATGTTTTGATCTTGGGAGCTGCAGGAAGGGATTTTCATAATTTCAATACTTATTATAAAGACAAAAACGAATACAACGTGGTTGCGTTCACAGCAGAGCAGATTCCAAACATCAGCGGGAGAAGATATCCTGCAAAACTTGCAGGAAAAC
>JAHWHE010000077.1 GCA_019323495.1 Candidatus Woesearchaeota archaeon
CTTGGTATTGCTTTTTGACTGCAAGCTCATCAATATACATTGCTGTTGCGCTGATAGTCGTCATCGTCGTAATGTGTGCCGCTATCTTTCCGTCTTTTGTAACAAACAGTACAGGCCGTTTCCTCTGAAGCATTTTTTTATAGAAGCTTTTTGCCATATCAACATCTATTTGTTGCACGCCATAGACACTGAATGCACTATTGGAAATTTCTACCATCAGATCAACAATCTCGTCTATGTCCTGCTCTGTTTTAATCCATGACTGAGCATCATACAGCTTGAGGCCTGCTTTTTCAGCAAGAGGGGTTTCTTTTTCGAGTCTTAGTTCTAATGCGGTTTGCTTTTTAACCAGTTTCTCAAACTCTGCGATGAATTCCTCTTCTGTGATTTTTCTTTCTTTTATTGCAGAATCAAGCTCGAAATCACTCAATCCAAAGTATTCTTCTATTACTCTAAGCTTTGCCTTGGTATCTCTTGCAGCCGCAAGCTTGTTTGTCGCGTCGATATGTGCGTTTTCGATTCCTTCTACGAAATCGCTGATAGACTGGTCCTGGACAGTAGGTGCTGCAGGTTTTGTCCTGTCTCTTATCTGTATCACTATCCTGCTCTTGAAGCCGTTCTTAGTTTCTTCTTTTGAAACTTCTGTATCTTTTTCATAATCATAATCAACACCTTTTGTTCCATAAGGCTCAGCAGTTATTTTTTTGATGTGCTTGCTTGCATATTCTGGATATAAATCCCTGAATCTTTTGTCGAGCAAGGATCTTTCCTGTACATAAGTAGCAGTCATGCCTTTTACTTTTTCATTTTCTATGTCAAATTCAAAATCTACATCTCTTGCAAGAGAAGCACCAATGTTATAAGCGCCGAGATTGAATTTTGCAGTTTGTACGTTTAAATCATTGTCAACTGTATGCAGGAATGTTCTTTCTTCCAATTCTGTGATCAATCCATTTTTTCTTGCGTTCTTGATATTCTCTGTCATCTGGTATTTTATAGCTGTGACGAAAGCAGAAAATGCTTCTCCTGTCAATTTTTCCAGTTCATACAGTTTGCCGACAAGAGCTTCATTTCCAGGTATCTTTGTAAATGCGTATGAGAACTTCTCTTCTGCTGCAGTATTATCTCCTATCGCCACAAGCGTATCTATTGTGCTCTCCCTATCTGCAAAATTAAGATCAGTATTGTCGTGTATAGCAATGGTTCGAGCCATCCTTTCGAATCCTGTTTCACCAAACAATCTTGTCATCAGGGTTCGCTTTGTCGCAAGATATTTGGTTGCAGCCTCACCATGACCTAGTTTAAGATCGTCGACTTCTCCGAAAATGCCCAGCCCTGCGTTTGCATTTCTTACATTGCCCGCCATTGCATCATGAAGGGCCAAAGAAACCCTAATCTGCAGCCGCATATCTGGGGTTATGAACCTATTGTTGAACTCTTCCTGGCTGATCTTTCCCTGCTCTAAAGCCAGCACCAGTTTTTCATTATATTTATCAGTAAGCTTATCGAATTTGTCAGTATCCATTATCGAATGGATTGCATCATTTGCACCCCTTAGCCTGTTTCCTCCAGAGCCATATGCAACAGGCACACCGTTAATCATAATAGTGCCGCCTTTCTGGCTAACATATACGTCTAAAGTGTAATCCAGTAATTCTAAAAAGTCCTCCAATTTATTTGCATAATCATCAGTCTGCAAGAAGTATTCCACCATCCTGGTTAACGAAGCTTTAACCATCTCGACTTCATCGTATTTTGTTCTGTCTGAAGCATCTCGTCTGTCCCTCAAGAAGCCACTATTGCTGTAAGCCTGTAATTTTCTCTCTAGCTTTCCGTCAAGTATAGATCGCAGGCGGACTTTTCTCTCATTTTCATTCATGATTTCTGCTGCAGCCATTATGTCTTCGTCAAACACAATAGGCCTAGCGCCACTAACATCTTCTATCTTATCTATTAAATCATCCAATTCGTTTGATTTAGTCATTACTATGTTGTCTAAGTTTAGAACTTCCTTGAAAGAAGCTTCTTTACCAGGAACTAGATTCAATCTCTTCTTGAGCCTTTGCATGGCATCTTCTGCGTTATCAATTCCAGATCCTATCCTGGCCTTTACCCTTCCACTTTCCATAAGATTCTTTAACAGAGGTATTATTGATTTCTTAATGCCTGTTTTCTTCAGCTCTGCTTGGAATTCCTGCTCTAGTATTTCTTCTAAGGTGAGGCCTGCTTCTATATCGAACTGAAGCATGCCATCTCCTATTAGCTTTATCAGCGCAGCTTTTTGCTCTACACCTATCAAGCCAACAGCATTCGCTTTTGCCTGGAACTCCACATTTTTCCTGTGCTGATCTCTTTTTTCCATCAGAGTTCCCATTGCTGCTATGAATTTACCTTGAAGATCAGGCCTGCCTTCGAATATCTTGTTCAAATCATCTATAGAAATTTTAAGAGCTCTCAGCCTTTTTTGTGCAATAACGTCTGCGCTCCTTCTTTGCCCTCTTACTAAACCTCTTTCGCCGACCAAGCTGCCAGGACCTAATTTCAGCGTAACAGATTCCTTTATCTTCTCATGCTCTTCTGCAGCCATCTCTGCTCCCCATTCAACAGGCAAGTGTCTGTAAACAACACTATATTCTCCGTCCAAAATCAAGTAAGCAACCCTGTCTGTCTCTCCTTCTGTTATGAATCTCTCTCCTGCGTTTATAGTCAGGACATTATTTTTCAGGACATCCTTGAACCTGCTTAGGAATTCAGATTTCTCATCAGCGGATAATGAATCAAGGAATTCTTTCAAATCAGCAGACTCAAATTTCTTTTCATCTTCTGCAGTGATGAGTCCTTTTTCTTCAATTTCCTGGAACGACTGAGCTACCTCTTCTGCCCTTTCCAATGTTCTCCAGCCGATTCGAGAATCGAAACCTTCTCTTACCATTTGCATCAGCCTATCAACAGGGATATCCAATGCCTCTGCAACTTTGTAAATCTCTCTTGATAAGGTTGTTTCGAATAATGTAAGATCGTCGGTATTGATAGTGGCTTTGATCAGCTTGCCTTTTACCAGCTCTGGCTTTTCTGCAGGATTTACAGGCGATGTCATTTCTGTATCAATGTTATCTTCATAAGCTTGAAGTTTAGCCAGTGCAATATTGTTGTCTGCAAGATCTGCTTTTACCCACTCTATCCATTTGCCATAAGTATAATCTTTGTAGACATTTAGAGTGTGGTCCTTGAAGCTGTTTATTGGTCCTATTCCTACATTGGAAGTAGGATTTGTCTCTACAACAGTGCCTGATTTCACAACATGGTCTAGCAAGAATCCTGCTCTTATCTTTAAATCAGTTATCATTTCAGGCGTGTAAGTTATTTCGACTGAGTCTGTAGGGTCTTTCTTCTCAAGATCAGCAAGTTCTGCCCGCAATCCTGCTTCTGTGACAGAAATCAATGGAATGCCCATCTTTAGCAATGCAAGATCGAATTTGATTTGATCTATTCTTTCTGAGATCCTTTCTGTTCTTGTCTGGCCAAGGAACTGATCCAGATTGACAGCAGGCGCTATCAGATGGCCCAGCCTCTGCATGCTTGGCTTAGTTGGAACATGGTCTTCTGTCAGCTGATCATTATATAATCCTTCAAAGCCGTGCCTAATTGCGCTTTCTATAGAAACATCAGATATTCCCTCGCTGACGTGCGTTGTCTTTCCAATTACTAACTGGCCTCGTGCAATGCCTAGTTTAGCAATTGTTTCCTCAGGCAATTCATTTACAAACTTATTATAATCGTCTATTATATTGAAGGCTTCTATGAACAGTTTAGGAGGATTGTATTCTTCCTGGCCAGCAGTGTCTACGCCTGCGAAATAATGAAGGATGTCCCTTCCTGTAACTGTTTCGCCTTCTATTTCAAGATACACTTTGTCAGGATTTTCTATTGCTTTCTTTAGAATAGAAACAACGGTTTTTGCATTTTCAGCATTTGCTTTAATCCTGGCTTCCTCACTATTCATTTCTTGCTGGTCTTTTGCATTCTGTATGATTCCTTTGCCGAATGAGAGTATGATCCTCATGTCAGGCTTCTTCCCTTTTACAGATTTGTATGCAGCAATGATATTAGCTAAATCTTCTGTCGACTCTTCTTCGTTTCCTACATTCGTCCTAGGTTCGACATAAGCTGCATTGTCTTCTGCATACTCGATTATGTATTCTTTAGTAATGCTCCTGAGCAAGGCCATCTTTTCTTCTGGCAGGATCTTGTACATTCCTGAAGTTGCAATAAATACTTGAACGAATTCCACAAGAGTGCCTTCGTCAAAGCTGAACAGCCATCTTAATTGCTGCTGCATCTTGTTGAAAAGGCCGATGCGTTTTTCAAGCAGTTTCCTGTCAGCAGGATCCATACCCTCTCCTAAATCATTTATTAGCTCTTCAGCATCCTGTACTAGAAGTTGCTTGTTCTTTGGCATTTCAGTATATTCTGGGAATATTCCGTAAGCATCATACATTTCTAGAAGCTCTTCATGGAGTCCTTGCGCGCTTCCTCTTGCCAAGTTAATTACGTTCACAAGATCTATCTCTGTCTCAAAGAATTTGCTTAGCAAGTTTTGTGTTTGCATTACATTGCCTGAAATCTTAGGGTCTGAAACATCTATATCTGGATTCAGGAAAACATCATTCATTAGTATTCTAAAAGCAAGAGACATCTTTAGATGAGTATGCGTGTCTGCTTTTGGCGATTTGTCTATTAGCTCCTTGATCTCTGGCTTGTCCACCAATTTCTTGTGCTCGACATTTATTTTCACTCCAAGATCGTTAGAAATATCAGTGGCGATGTCTCTCATCCTGTCTGCATGGAACTTGTACAAGTAATCAAGCCTGGAAGCTGCGCCCATTGCTTCGAATTTGTCTTTTGTTTCATACGACAATAAGGATTCGAATGAAATAGTCAATGGCTCGCCTTCCTTGCCAGATACTCTTACATTGTCCAAAACAAAAGAACTAACATACCATTCAAAGCTCTCTGCATTTATCTGGTCCAGATATTCGCGGGCTTGTGCAAGATACTTTTCTAATTCTGCCTCGCGCACCCTAAATGTTGCGTCTGTTTTTATTTTCTCCCTTATTTCATTTTCAGCTCTTTGAAGTTCTTGCTCTACTACTTTTGCCAATTCTGTATTGAATTCATCCCTGCTTTCTGCGATTTTCGTTTCTGCAGATTTTATTTTGCCGTCATCTTTTGATTTTATTGCATTCAGCAGTTCGATCTCAAGCGCGCTTCTTTTATTGTACAGCTCAAGGACTTTTTGATTGGTGTAAATCCTGTTCAATATGTTAATGGTCTTGATGTCTTTCTGCCAGTCAAGCAATCTTTTCTGGGAGACATCCATTTCAGAAGATAATGTGAGCAAAGCGGTCAACGGGTTAGAATACTTGCCTGCATAATATTCAGTTTTTGTTCCGAATGTACCTTCTTCTAAGATTGCCTGCTCAAAGCTTTTGTATTGGGCATCATTGAGATTCATGGTTTGTTTAATAGTAGGCCCCAGAGATGCCATTATCTCTTCTGCAAATATTCTGTTTGACTTGTAAGACTGCCTGTCATCTACATCCAACTGGTTGTGGGCAAAGCCTATCTTCGACAATATAGCTGCCAATACCGCGACTGACTGGGCTTTTTTTCCGTACACAGCCTCTAGTTTCTTTCCTAATTCTGGCCACTGCATGAATTCTTCAACATTGTCAATAACCCTGCTGATGTGCTGTGCGTCAGGGGCTAGGAATGATATTTGATCGGATTTCCTGCTCTGGACTGCAAGTATTTTTCCTATCGTTTCGAACAGAGCTGAGAGCTGAGGCCTGTATTCAGGATGCGCAATGCCAAGCGAGCTTCTCAATTCATTCAATCTGGCCTCCAGTTCAGAAGATAGAAGCTCTCTCTTTGCAGGCAATTGGACAATTTCTTCCAATGATCTTGCAGCTGCAGGGCGTATCCTAAGCGCTTCTGCCTGTGCCTTTTTCGCTTTCAGTCTCTTTTTCAATTCTCCATACTGCCAGATTGAGAATTGATCATAATCTTCGTACTTAAGGTCTGGGAAGAATGGCGCAATTTCCCGATTGAAATTTTCAAGTGTTAATGAGGTATCAGCATTATATAAATAAGAGCCGGGTTCGTATAATTGTAACAAATAGAAATTGAGAACCATACGCCTAGTTTCATCAGACATTGTCTCAAACTCTTTTTTTCCTACTTCCAGCGCAGCAGCTATGTCTGCGTCTGTAGGTGCAGGAATAATATCGTTATCAAATGTGCCGAAGATTTTTGTAGTTATATCTTCTCCATGCTCTGCAGTTCTTAATTCTTCAAATGTTTTTGGTGGGGCTTTTATTTCTACTTTCTCTTCTGCTTTTTCAAGTCCTAGATCGATTCTGATCTTATTGTTTCTTTCCCTAACTTTTGCTAGCAAGTTATCTAATTTGTCTTGTAGCTCTTTTGTCAGCACGTATTCAGTTCTTAAACCAACTAGGGTTTTCTCGACTATTTCGCCCATTCTTAATGTTTCAGATGCAAACTTAAACGCAGAGTCTTTGAACATAATATCGGCAGCAACGATTGTTTTTAAAATCCTTTCTTCTTCTGTTTCAGGAGCAAGTTGCTCCAAATAGTTTATTATATCTCTTTGTTTTCCATATATAGTGCCTATTAGGGGCGCCCATGCAGCTCCAGTTACTAATTTAGTTTTTGCTTCTCCCCTGAGAGCTCCTATTTCGCTAAATAAGGTATTTAATTTGTCCAAATCCCTTTCGGCCATTGCAGAATCAATTTCGAGAATTAAATTATCTATTTTATTCTTGATTTCAGCCTGCACTTCCATTTTTTTCAGGTATCTTTTGAATATAGTATCTATTGCGAGATCTGTTGCATAGGTATTCATCAATGTTCTTGCTTTGTATAAATTGATGTAAGTTGGGTTGGAGGCGAAGCTTGGATCGTAGGGATTATGCTCCTCTACTAAAGTATAAACCAATTCGTCCTCTATATTATAGCCTTTTGTTAGCGAACCTGGCGCAGTCACGCCTGTTGATTCAGCAAAAGACCCTGACCAGAAGAAACTAAAGGTCTTAAGTTCTTTCCCTTTGAGTTTTTCTTTTATTTCAGCATCTGTTTCTGCATAATATTGTGTCATAGCTTCCAGGAAAGGAGAGAATGTCATGCAGCAGCTGTCCACAAATATCACTTTTCCTGTCTCAAAGGCTTTGCTTGCTTCTAATTTTTTAACTATGAGGGGTTTGATGTCTTCGATGAATCTGGCAATAAGATCTTTGTCTGAATACTTTTTATCTTTATTTTCTTCCATAATAGTTTTTAGTTGTTGGGCCAATC
>JAHWHE010000078.1 GCA_019323495.1 Candidatus Woesearchaeota archaeon
AAAAAGAAAAAACTGCTCGAAGACTTGAGGTTAAAAGACATAAAGATCACGGTTATCGGCTTGAGCGATGTTCCTATTTCCTTGGGAGACCATGGCGGAAACGAATTCCTTATAAGAGTGAAAAACCTGACAACAGAAGACAAATTAAAGGCAAAGCAAAAATTAAAAGAAAAGAATTCTGTTTCTTTTATCAATTTCTTTGGGGAGCAGAGGTTTAGCAAGAACAATATGCAGATAGGGAAAGCTATCCTGAAGAGAGAGTGGCAGAAGGCCTGCAGCTTGATCAAGGACAAGAAAATAGAAGAATATCTGCAAAAACATCCGCGGGATTTTGTTAATGCGATAAGGTTGCTGCCAAAGAAAACAATCAGCATTTACATACATGCATACCAGTCTTATGTGTGGAACAAATGCGCAGAGATAATGGAGGTCGACCAGATCCCCATCATAGGCTTCAGCACAGAGTTTAAGGATAAATTGACAGAGTTTACTGTCGAAGGCATATTGAAAAAAGACAAGATACTGCTGAAGGATTTCATCATAAGGGAGATACCTAATCTTTATCTTGAAGGAGACAGCAGGAAGAAGTATGCAAAGGCTTCTAATGTAAGGATGGTGGAAGAAGGAAAAGACTACATGGTTCTGAAATTCAAATTAGGTACAGGATGTTATGCAACAGAATTCATCAGGCAGTTATTTGAGTGATTCTATTACTTCTATTGCGCGCTGGAGAACTTCTTTTGGAGAGCCGGTTCCGTCAATCTCTTTTAGAAGATCCTTTTCTTTGTAATAGTCAACCAATGGCTGTGTTTTTTCATGAAATATCTTTAATCTTTTCTTGACAGCCTCTTCTGTTTCATCTTCTCTCTGATACAGTGCTTTTCCGCATTTGTCGCAGATACCGGGCATCTTTGGAGGGATGGTTTTTGTGTTGTAAATCGCGCTGCAGTTCTTGCAGATCCATCTTCCTGAAATCCTTTCAATGCAGAGAGCCTCTGGAACATCAACATAGACCACAAGATCTATTTTTTTCCCTATCTCTTCTAGATATTCATCCAAGAGTTTGACTTGGTTCAGGTTCCTGGGAAAGCCGTCAAGGATAAAGCCTTGCCTTGCGCTTCTTATTTTTTTCTTTATAAGCTCAAGAGTCAGTTCGTCTGGAAAAAGATTTCCCTTGTTTATTATGTCTGCTATCTGTTTGCCTAATTTGGTTCCTTTTTCAATTTCCTGCCTGAGAACATCTCCGCTGCTAATCGTAGCAAAGCCATATTTGCTATTGAGATGGCTTGACAATACGCCTTTTCCGCTTCCCTGCGGACCCATCATTATTATGTTCATTTCATCACCCCGAGTAAACAGCCTCCGGAGGGATTTGAACCCTCGATCTCCTGATTACAAGTCAGGTGCATTAGCCGCTATGCTACGGAGGCACAATATTGTGATATTTTAGAACTATTTATAAGGTTTTTGCAAATCTATGATACTCTTCTTGCAGGCTCTATCATGGCGACCCCTTCTGCTCCCCTTTGCCCGAAATACAACCTTATCATTCCGTGCAGTTCGCCCATTATTGCGAACAAGGTGTCTTTTTGCTGTGCAAGCTCTTTAGCCATGATCCTTTCATCATATTTCTTTGCAAAGTGTTTTAGAAGCCAGCTCTTTTCCCATTCTTTATTATAATCTGTTTCAACTGCGCCGCTTAGTTTTATGGTTAATTCTCCGCTGTTTATCTTTACTTTCTTGCCCTCCCACATGATCTCTTTCGGGTTTATCGCAATCCCCTGGAAATCAACATTCAAAACATACCTGTAGTAATTGCTGATTACGTTCTGCAATCTCCATTCTATTATGTAGTTTGTCGGCGATCCTTTTTCCAGATATCTTATCTCCCATAAGTCAGAACCAAATTCAGGCGCATTCAATGCAGTGAATCCTTGATTAAGAAGATAGTTTCTTATCAGTTCATAAATTTCCTGGAAACTAAAGTCTCCTTTGTATGTGTCTGCAATCTTTGGCATGTCATGGGTTCCCATGGTCCTGATAGAGGGGGATATGCTATTTAAATGTTGTGATTAGAAAGTTTTATATAACGACCATTTATTTATCGCCTTATGTTAGTGGGTATTGTCGGCAAACCGAGCTGTGGAAAAAGCACATTCTTTAAAGCAGCCACATTGGCTGAAGTAGACATAGCTAACTATCCTTTCACAACAATTAAACCTAACCACGGTACTGGCTATGTAAGGGTGGAATGTGTCTGCAAGGAATTCGGAAAGCAATGCAGTCCTCGTTTTGGTTATTCTTTATCAGGTACTCGTTTTGTGCCTGTTGACATGCTTGATGTAGCAGGCCTTGTGCCTGGCGCGCACGCTGGAAAAGGAATGGGAAACAAGTTTTTGGACGACCTTAGACAGGCGCATGTTTTGGTGCATGTAATTGATGTTAGCGGGAGCGTAAATGAAAGAGGGGAAGCTGTAGAACCTTTGTCTTATGACCCTGCAAATGATGTCCGTTTTCTGGAAGTAGAACTGGACATGTGGTATAACCAGATACTTTCAAAAGGATGGGACCGTTTTGCCAGGCAGGTGAAACAAGAAAGATCAGAGATACAGAAAGCTCTTGCAAAACAATTGAGCGGGTTAGGTGTGACAGAACAGATGGTGCTTGAAGGGATCAAGGAATTCGGCATGAGCAAGGAAGAACCGCAGACATGGACTAGTGACGATCTGATGAATTTATCTACTTTTTTGCGCCGGAAAACAAAGCCCATGATAATCGCGTGCAATAAGATAGATGTTCCTGGCGCTGCTGAGAAATTTTCTAAACTGGTGAATGAATTTCCAGATCACATGATGATCGCGTGCAGTGCAGAATCTGAACTGGCATTGAGAGAAGCTGCAAAGCATGATTTGATAAAATACACTCCTGGAGAGAAAAAGTTCGAGGTAATCGATGCTGGTAAATTGTCAGATAAACAGAAGAACGCCCTGGAATTTGTTCAGAAGAATGTTTTAGATAAATTTGGAAGCACTGGCGTTCAAGAGGTTTTAGACAAGGCAGTATTTGAACTGTTGAAGTATGTTGCGATTTTTCCTGGCGGAGTTGGCAAATTAGAAGACAGCGAAGGACGAGTCTTGCCTGACTGCTTTTTGATGCCGCCTGGCACAACCGCTCTTGATTTCGCATTCCGTCTTCATACTGATTTCGGCAAGAATTTCATCAAGGCAATAGACGTGAAGAAAAAACTGCCTGTTGGAAAAGACCATAAACTAAAACACAGAGACATTGTAGAGATAATGAGCGGGAAATAGAATTATCCCAATCTGTCTGCAAGATAGAAATCGTTAATGTGTTCTTTAAAATCTTCATTGCCTTCATCTGCCTCTTTCTGGCAATATTCTTTCCAATACTTTTTGATTGCTTTTTGCGCGTCTTTTATATCGTAACTTACTCTTCTGAAGCTTATGTCGTAAATGTTGTTTCCGTATTCTGTGAAAATCACATAGCATGCACGTCTGTCACTTCCTCTTGGCTGGCCCACTGATCCGACATTGATTAAAACTTTATTAATTTCTTCTTGGTTAAAATCCAGGCTTAAGGATTCAGGCAATTTATTTTCGTTAAAATCTTCTTGCTTGTCTTTTTTCAGGATGCTAATAAAAGGTTCGTGTATGTGTCCTATGAATGCAAGCTGTTTTTCCTCCATCCTTTCGAATGCGTAGTTTGGAAGATATGCGCTTCTCCTAACTTTTATGTCGATATATGTATCAATATTATCATCGTTGCTTCCAGGACAACCATGAGTGAAAACTATACTGCTGTTGCTTTCCTTTATGGTGTCTTTAAGAGGCAATTGCTCTAAAACAACGAAATATTTTGATTCCAGCACTGTTTTTGTCCAGTTTATTGAAGTCGCAGCATAGAAAGTAAATCCGTAGGGCGCTAAAACAACCGCTTGGTCATGATTGCCTCGTATCCAGACAAAAGGTCTGGAGTTAATCATCAATTCTACGCATTCATTTGGATTTCCGCCGTAGCCTATCAAATCTCCAAGAAATATTATATTTTTAACCCCTTGCTTTCTAACATCTTCCATAACTGCTTGGAACGCTTGTATGTTTGCATGAATATCGCTCATTATCGCGTACTTGACACCTTTACTGGGCGCAGTTGTTAACGGTTTTACTTTGTCAACTATCTCTTTTACATCTGCGTCGAGTTCTATCTTCAGATCTTCTGCGAGCTTTGCAAGCAGGAGTATCTGCTGTTTGTTTTGGTCATTGGGCATCTTAAGAACCGAGTTGATTTAATTGCTGGATTCTTTCTTGGATGTATTGCTTAAAAAGAAAATCCATTCTTTCATGTAGGGCTTCTTTAATCAAAGGATCTTTATCTATGAAATCTTTGCACATTATACCTATAAAACCTAGGGCATCTTCTTTTCCCTGGGCATACTTAATTTTTATTTGATTGAATTCTTCCACTTTAATAGGGTCCTTATATAAATCCCATCTTAACCTATCTGCAGCGTGTTCAACTTCAAAATCTCCCCGAAGATGAATCTTCTCTTTATTTTTATAAAAAAAAGAATTGATTAGCTTTGTTCCATCATTGTACCCCAAAGCAAGATATTTATAAAACATGAAACATAATGGGCATTCTATACTTGTAATAGAATGCTCAGGATGCCTTAAAGCATTTTCATAAATGCTTAAATAGTTATTCAATGCAGTGATTGGGCTGTCTATCTTTCCCTCGTAAAATAACCAAGATATAAGTGCGTTGTTCATATCGTAGCGTTTGTCTGTATGTAACTGATCCGCGCACTGTAAAATGGCTTTCTTTACATCTTCTGCATTTGCACCGGGCTCAAAAAGAAATTCTTTGACCTTGTCCCACGGAAGCTCTTCTGCTGGCGGTACTGGAGTCGGTTCGAGGGATTCTTCTATTAATTTTTCTACAACTTTATCCATTATACCGCAAGTTCTGGGGCTTAATTGGTTACGGATACTAAGAAAGCTTGCTTTAAGCATTTGCTGGGTTCTTTTTCTTGCAGCTGGATCAGTAGTTTTTCTTAAGGCTTCTGCTACTTTTTTTAATTTCTCAATTAATTCCTTTTCATTAACCATTTTATGGGAATCTAAATTCTAAAGCAGAATATGGTCCGTCGAGAGTACCGTGATCTATAATTGCAGGTGCGCCTGCAGCTTCCATTGCATTTGCATTAGCCCAAACTGGCTCTAGTGATCTGAACCAAGGCTCTGCAACTATATTATCTGGCTCTGTATCTATCCTAGTAATTTCATGATCAACAGCTTCATTGAAAAGATTGACTGCGTGGGGTCTTAATGCTGTGAATTGCGCTGCAACTGCAGGAGGAATGCCTGCCATTGCAACTGCGTCATCGCAATCTCTAACTGCATCCAAACTGATGCGCGCTCCTTGAATGAAATCTGGCGCACCTCCGCCTGGAGGATTAATTAAATCATCTGCTTGGTCTATCATTATCTCAACATCATGCGGATCTGGCCAAACGCCTGGTGGTGGTATTGGCGGCGGACCTCCGCCTATTTTACCATCCAAATCGTCGATGATCACCCACAATTGTGATGCGGGATGTTCGTCTCCTGCAGCGCCTCCGATTTCTGCCGCTATCTCGGCTGTTATAGCAGCTCCAATATCATCTAAATTTATCGGAGGAGGATTAGCAGCTTCTGTAACCATATTATTGAAAATAGTTCTTGCATTGTCGCATGCAGTTCTTGCTTGAGGCATATTTCCTGCTGCTAGTTCTGTATAACCTTGGGTAAGCAATCCGATGATCGTTCCTGCAATTCTTTCCATTTCAACTGCCTTGACAACTACTGCGAAAGCATCTCTCATTTCCCTGCCGAAAACTTGTTCTAATACTGCTATCAATTCTTCTTGTTCTTGATAGTTGTGTATGTCTACATAATCGTTAGGGATAGTCCATTCAACTCGTGTTGTCAAGAATTCTCGTTCGTCATTCAATAAATCAGCAAGCCTTCTTAAAATTTGTTCGAAATTAAGCCTTTGTCCGCTTCTTAATCTAAACTGGGTTGAAGGATGTGTCAGGCCTTCAACAACTCTTCTAAGCTCGCCTTCTATTCTTGCAAAATTAATATGGGTCAAGCCAAACATCCTGTGCAGATCTTCTAAATGGGCACCAAGATCTCTTATGAATTCGTCAAGTTGATTTATTATCTCCTGCTGCGCATCAATCAAATCAGGAAGACCTCTTCTTCTGAACCAGTTTCTTGGGTTCAGTCTGCTTCCGCCTCTGCCGCTTCCCTGCATCAATTGCTGGGACTGGATTGCTGCCCTTACTCTTCCACCGTAAAGCTGGTGGATCCTTTCGACCATGTCTTCTTTTCTTTCGTGCAGTTCTCGTAATTGTCTGATATGCGCTCTTTCAGCTCCGACATCTCTAATAACTTGGTCTATCTGCCTGCTCAAATCGTTCATTCTCTGGTCAAATTCACGGAGCGCTGCCGCGTGCCGGGGCGAGATTCCTTCTCCTGGCTCCCTGCCTGCTGCAGGTCCTCTTGGATCTCCAAGCCAGGTCCTGTCAGAAGTGGGACCTCCTAACCTGCTTCCAGGAGCAACTCTTTCTCCAATGTGTCCTAGTAAACCTCCTGCAACTACCAATACCAATATGACGCCGACAATGATCTGCATTGTTGCTGCCAATCCACTGATACCTGTGACCCCTCTTGCCAAACCACTAAAAAGCATCAATGCGACAAACGCTGCGAGCAGGCTGCTGAAATTGCCCCTGCCTCCTTCCTGATCTCCTTCCCTGTTCCACATGTACTTCATGCATAAGAATACTATTATGCTGATGAAAATCGCAAACAGCATGTTCATGCTTCCTGCAATGCTGACCATCCTAGCGAAAGGATTTTTCACGACAAAGAACAGACTGAACATTATCACGCCGCCAAGGCTGAAAGAAATCATCTTGTGCATCTTTGTCAATTTATCGACTTTCAATGCCTTTGACAATGCAGTATTAAAGATACCATACAGCAAGATCCAAAACAAGACAAACAGAACAACGAAACTTACGCTTTTTGATGTGATAAACCCGAGCAGAATATTTGCAGCAAGTTCGAGGCCTTCCATTCCTTCCCTTGTCTCAGGCGAGATTGATTTTGAAAAGGAATCGCCTCCACCGAACAAACCGTCCTCCCCTCTGTATGGTTCTCCGCCTGGAACACAGCTGGTCAAAGCTAGTAGAACTACAAAAAGCAGTGAGACTATAATAAAAGTCCTCTTTTTCATGCTGTATCTTCCTTTGTGATATTATTGCCATTTATATATGTTTTCTTTTTGCGTGAGGGAAATGTTTAAATAGTTAAGAAGGATTTCAAGATTATAATCAGGAGGTGTTATTGAAAATGGTAAATGCACGTGCTGCAACTCATTATTTCGCATTTGAAGGCTTACATAAATTCTTTAGAGGTGTAAGTGCAAGAAGGGACATAAGATTAATGGTAAGAGATTTGAAAGTTGAACATAAAGAAATTGTAAGCTATCTTAAAAAGGCAAAAAAAGCAGACCTTAAAGGCGTAGATAGAGAATCCCACAAATTTATGAAGCGCGCTGAACAATTCATGAGGGCATTTCTTTCCTTGTTTGACATAGAGAACAAGATGGCTCAGGAAGAATTGGAAACAATAGGCGAGTTTGAAGATGCACAAGCACAGCTTGCAAAAGTCGGCTGCCCAGAATCAGAGCTAGACAGAGAAAGCGAGCAACTGGTTAGGGTTTTGTCCCTGTTCAAACAAGCAATGCATGAGCAAAGAGAATTGTGCGCTTTCTTCGAAGATCAAGCAGGAACTGTAATCGATAATTCAAAGAATGTTTCTCGCCTTGCGAAAAAAGCAGCATAAATTATTATGATTTCTTCTTTTTTTCTTCATAAATCTAATTTTTTAAAGAAGGCAGATAAAAGTAAAAAGGGCAGTATTGACCGAAAGATTCAGTCGCTCGTAAATGCAATAAACAAGAAAAAAGACTATTTCACGACGAGCAGCTGCAGCGGACGGATTGTCTTGTTTGACTCGGGCAAAGGAAAGAAGAATGAGGGAGAATGGTTGTTTGTCTCGCACGATTTGATTAATGCGGATGCAAAAAAGAAGCCGTTTATTTCTTTGTTAAAGATTAAAAAAGAGAACAAGCAGAACTGCTGGTTCAGGTTCGAGCCTGTGATCATGCACGCGAACTGCAGTAATCTGGAAAGTGCGCAAAAATTGCTAGATTTGGCTCGCAATAGCGGCTTTAAACTGAGCGGAATAATTAGTGCGAAGAAAGCAACAGTAGAAATAAGAAGCAGTGAACGGATTGATGTGCCTGCAGAAATAATAAATCCTGATGATTTGGATGTGCTGGTAAAGAAGGCGAATGAAAAGCTGAAAGAAACGCACAAAAAGATCAGTAAATTAAAAGAAGGCTTGAAGATACTGAGTTCTTAGAACATCAATATGTACAGTATGTATATCAGCAATAGTGCGATTGCGAAGATGAAGATGACTACAATCGCTAGGAACGCTTTGTTATCAAACAGATTGCCTGTGTCAACGCTTTCTATCTTGCCTGGCTGGCTCGGTGTTTCGATTGTTGTGGCTGGTGCTTCTGGCTCTTCTGTTGTTTCAGGCTCTTCTTCTTTCTCTTCAGGAATTTCTATTATTTCTTCCTCTTCTTCTGGCTCTTCAACTACTTCGTCGCAAGGATTGACAACAATTATTATTTTTTCTGTATCTGTTTCCTTTGTGCTTTCGTAGAATGCTTTTGCAAGTAAGCTGTATTTTCCAGGCAGAATGTCTTTAGGAACTTCAAAATAGTGAAGCTTATTGAATTCGAACTTGTCACTGTTGCTGTCGCTCTTCAATTCGAATAATTCGCGGGCAAAAATCCCAAGGTCATCGTTCTTTAATGTATAGGCTGCTTCGTCTTCATCGCTGGTTCCGAAATTGGTTACTTTGATGTCTGCTGTTATTGTCCCGCCGCATTTTATTCTTGTAGGATACACGTCAAGTCTCGAAAAGCCAACCTCATTTTTGTTTTTAATGGTCCTTAGTCCTGTCCTGAACTCTGCTTCGTGTCTTACTCCTTCTTCGTCTCTTCCTACTGCAGTGATTATGACATCATAAACCCTGTTGTCTTCTACATCATTAGGCATCCTGAATTCAAACTCTTTCAATGACTTGCTTTCTGAAGAATCAAGGTTGAATTCTACTGCGTCCATATCAATGTCATCTGTTCCCCTATCTTCTATGTTTTCTATCTTGATCTTAACTTCTATGTTCTTGATGGTAGGATCATCTGTATCTGTGAAAAGAGAACGAACCTCTAACTCAATATCCATCGGGTAATTCGGCTTGAAACTCTCTGCAACTTGGTTAGGCTCGACCCTTACCCCTTCGATATAGACATTCTCAATGATCAGCATGTCTGTTGTGCTGCTCCTGAGCAATTCGACATTGACATCAAAGTAGTCATAATGAGAGCTATTAACAGTAGCTCTTAATGTCCCTGTGTAATTGCCTGCTCCGTCCCCTGGGTCTGTTCTTATTTCAAAATTGATTGTGTCTGTGTTTCCTGCGCCCACAACCCTGCTGCTAGGGCTGAAAACCACATCCAGACCAGATAAGCCCGTCCTATCAAAATTAACAGAAAGATCCTGCGCATTATTGTTCCTGACCTGGAAACTGCCTGAAAAATCAGTGCCTAGCGTGCCTGTAAAATTCTGGGCCTGGATATTTAATATCTCAATATCCCCGATCCTATTAGATGTAGCTGTAACTAATACTGCCAGAAAAATGACAATTAAAGCTGATACAATTAATATTCTGCTATTCATCCCAATCCCCATTAATTACTGGAAAGTAGAAAATTCTAATATATAAATGTTTCCCTTATCCTGCTATTGGGCGAGGTTATTGGCGGAAAATGCCTCTGCTTCTCTTGCCAGCAGCGGTCTTTCCTTTGAAGATCCTTCCTTTTTCGTGCTTTAAGAATGGATGATCCTGCAATGACCTAGGATGATCCCTGTCTACAAAGATTATCTCAAACCAATAGTATAGCTTGTCTTTTCCTACAAAATAGCTGTTAAGGACTTCCATGTTGGTGTATTGTTTCTGCGCCCTTCTTTCTGCTACTTGCTTGTAATTCATGCCGACTATCTTTTTCCTTCGCATGTGCTTAGAACGTCTGCCTTTCATGAAGTGGGGCCTCTTCCTGCCGCCCCTCTTGACTTTCTGCCTGACAAGAATATAGCCCTGTTTGGCCTTGTAGCCAAGAGCCCTTGCTCTGTCTAATCTTGTAGGGTGTTCAATTCGAACAGTAGAAGGCTGTTTTTTCCATTGCATTAATTTTTCCTTATACAATGGAGTCTTTCTTGGTTGCGCCCAAGCTTCTCTAATATATTTGTACATTCCCATTAAAATCACTCTCCGGATTCACCAGTAAACGGCACATCTCCTATACAGGCAAAATCTGCGAGTTATTTATAAACCTTACTGTTGAAAAAAGAAGATTTTTCACACGGCGGTTTTATAATGTACTTTCGTTGCTTTTATTGGGTGATGTGGAGAAAATACAATGTCATTCGATAGAACGCCGAGAATATTTGTTTACCGAGAACAAGGTTTTGGATTGATTGGTGAAGATGAAAAACAAAGAATAGGAAAATTCGCAGAAATAAGAGGAATTTCCTATGGTGCATTGGTTGCACGTTTAGACTGGTTAGGCAGAAGGGTGGTAGATGTAGGACCTCTTGGAGCTGGAACAGGATCAGATGGAAGGTGCACTTTGCGCCTACTTGCTGAAATGCTTAATGCTGCTTCTCGCAATAAAAGTTATGGAAAGGTATTTGGACCTTACTTATCGCGAGGAATCTTAAACTATCCTGTGGTTGAAATCTTCACGAGACAAAGTCCTAATGGTTATCCTATAGGATTGAAAGCAGCTTTTCGCAAAGATGATATAGAAAGAAAAGATCCTGCTTTAATTGCACCAAACTTAATCAATCTCGATGAATCTTTCATAAGAAAAGGTTTAGAGCCTGGCGAATTGGAAGAACTAGCCATAGAATTAGCAACGCCTGAAAATCTCAAAGAGATTGTTGAAGGCAATGTTGCCTACGATAGAATGGTCGATGAATGGAAAGAAAAGATGCTTTAGAGAAAATTCTTAATTTATTTTTTAATTCCAAACTTCTTTTCTGCTTTTGCAATCAACAATGTGGTCTTGATGACTGCATCTGGAGACAGCGAGATGCTGTCAATTCCGCAGTCAACTAAAAATTCTGCGAACTCAGGATAAGTTGATGGAGCGTCACCGCAGATTCCTATCTTTCTGTTGTGTTTCTTAGCTCCTTCTATCACAGCCTTAACCATGAATTTCACTGCATCGTTCCTTTCATCATAGATACTGCTCACTAATTCACTATCTCTATCTAAGCCAAGTGTAAGTTGTGTCAAATCATTTGTTCCTATTGAGAATCCGTCAAAGATCTTGCTGAATTGATCAACCAATATAACATTGGAAGGGATCTCGCACATCACGTAAACTTCCAGATGATGCTTGTGCCGTTCGAGTTTGTATTTTTTCATTGTCTGCAAGACCTTTCTTCCTTCTTCAGGCGTCCTGCAGAACGGAATCATTATCTTTACGTTTGCCAGGCCCATTTCTTCTCTTACTTTCTTGATTGCAGCACACTCCAAACCAAAAGCATCTTCGTATTCCTTGCTGTAGTATCTTGAAGCACCTCTCCATCCGATCATAGGATTGTCTTCTTTCGGCTCGAAGTCTTTTCCGCCAACGAGATTCGCATATTCGTTGCTCTTGAAATCGGACATCCTAACTATCACTGGATTTGGATAGAACGCAGCAGCGATCATTGCAATCCCTTGAGACAGTCTTTCAACAAAATATGTTTTCTTGTCAGGGTAAGCATATGTTAATTCATTGATCTGATTTTTCACTTCCTCGTCCTTCAGCTTGCTGAAATTAAGGAGCGCCTTTGGATGTATCTTGATGTAACTGCTGATTATGAATTCTTCTCTTGCAAGACCGACACCGCTGTTGGGTATTGCTGCGAGCTCGAATGCCTGCTCTGGTGCGCCGATGTTCATCATTATCTTTGTTTTTGTCTTGGGCAGTTTTTCCAGATTGGTTTCCTTTACATCGAAACGCAAAAGGCCTTCATAGACAAATCCAGCATCGCCTTCTGCACAACTAACCGTCACTTTCTGCCCTTGCTTTATCTTTTCTGTCGCATTTCCGCAGCCAACTACGCAAGGAATGCCCAGTTCCCGACTTACGATCGCAGCGTGGCTTGTTCTTCCTCCTCTATTTGTAACAATGGCGCTTGCAATCTTCATTATCGGCTCCCAGTCAGGGTCTGTGATCTCAGTGATCAAAACCTCTCCTTTCCTGAACTTTGTTATGTCTTTCACGCTCCTGATGATGTGCGCTTTTCCAGATCCTATCTTCTCCCCGACGCTTCTTCCTGCTGCGAGAATATTCCCTTTTTTCAACAGCCTGTATTCCTGATAGATGTTTTTCTTTTTCTGGCTCGCGACAGTCTCCGGCCTTGCCTGAACAATGTATAATTTATTCGAATATCCGTCTTTTGCCCATTCAATGTCCATTGGTTCGAAACGATGCGCTTTCTTGCTGTAATGCTCTTCAATTATCACGCCCCACTTTGCCAATTGCAGGATCTCTTTATCTGACAATGCGAATTTCTTTCTTTCATCTTCGCTAACAGGCACGTTTGTCGTGACTTTGTCGCCTTCCTCACAATAGATCATCTTTACGTGCTTTGATCCTATTTTTTTACTCAGGATGGGATTGAAGCCTTTCTCTAATGTTGGCTTGAAAACATAGTACTCATCAGGATTCACTGCGCCCTGGACAATGTTTTCGCCAAGACCATAGACTGCAGTAATGAAAACAGCGTTGGAAAAACCGCTTTCTGTATCTATCGTGAACATTACCCCGCTGCTTGCGTGGTCAGAGCGCACCATTTTCTGCACGCCGATAGAAAGATGCACTTTCAGGTGGTCGAAACCTTTGTCAACCCTGTAGCTTATCGCCCTGTTGGTGAACAAGGAAGCAAAGCATCTCTTGCAGGCTTCAAGCAGATTATTTTCTCCTCTGATATTAAGATATGTTTCCTGCTGGCCTGCGAAAGAAGCGGTCGGCAGGTCTTCTGCTGTCGCACTGCTCCTGACAGCGACGTCGCAGTTGTTGCCATATTCCCTGCATAATTTCTTGTAAGCGTTCTTTATTTCTGTATTCAATTCTTCTGGGAATTCGCAATGCCTGATCAACTCTCGTATCTGTCTTCCTTTTGCCTGCAGATTTTTAATGTCCCTTGTGTTAAGGCCTAAAAGGATCCTTTTGATTTTCTTGTCAATGCCTGTCTGCTCTAATAGAAATTTATAAGCATAAGCAGTTACTGTAAATCCATTAGGGATGTTGACTCCTTTCTTAGAAAGATTCCTGTACATCTCGCCGAGGCTTGCGTTTTTTCCGCCAACCAGGCCAACATCTTCTATGCCAATCTGATTGAACCAAAGAATAAAAGCTGTTTCCTTGTTAGCCACATCTATCCCTCTTTTTAGTGCAAAAATAACAGTCGAATGTATATAAATTTATCTATTAGTAAGCTTTATAAAGAATAATTGATTGGTTTTTTGTATGGAATTCATATTCAATATTTTTATGGGCGTGCTCTTATTGCTGGTGATATACTGGGTATTTGCAGGGGCCAGGAAACACAGGGAGATGATGTATCCTGGACAAGGCCCGCAAGAAATTGAGATAGTTAAATTAAAAGATAAAAAGAAAAAATGAGAAAAATAAAAAATAAGAGGCAGATGTTGGTGCTTGTTTTAGTTTCTCTATTCGCTATTGCTATGTTCGGTTGTGTTGAAAGAATTCAGGTCGAAGAATTCGAACAAAAGAACGTTGTTCTGAGCAAGAATGTGATCAAGCTTGATAGAATGCAGAGCGAGGACTTTTATCTTGGGATAAAGAACAGCTACGAGACCAAGGAAGATTTCTCTTTAGTTATAAAATGCCTGACAGACAACTGCGATGGAAATCTTGTTCTTCAGACTTTTCCAACAATAGGAATAGAAGGAAACAAGAACGGCGCTTTCCCTATGAGGGTGCATGCGCTGGAAAATGCACAACAGAACGAGTACCAATACGAGCTTGACGTAATGAAAGATGACGGCGTGTACGGTCAGGAGAGGTTGAATGTTGTCGTTACTGCCGCTGTAGAGAAAATGAAAAAAGAACTGGTAGAGAAAGTCAAGTGATTATTTCATCTTGGTATACAGATCGATAAGCAGTGCAAGATCCTTCATCAATGTGAAACGCTCTGCGATTCTTCTGGCATTTCTCGTGCCGCGCACACTGTGGAAATCAGATCCTCCAATAGGAATAGTTAATTCTCCACTGCAGTTTTGAAGCCTTTGATTTTCGCTTTCTTCCCACAACAAAGTAACTTCCCTGTCAATGCCTTTTGCCTTACAAAATTCAGGATCTTCGTAATAAGGATAATATACTTGCAATGCACGCGGGCTAAGCTGCTTGATCAGTTCGATCCTGTCCCTTTCTGTTATGAATCCATCTGTGCTTGTGTTTCTTGTATCATTGATTTTTCTCGAATGCTCGATTGAAAATATAAAACCTGCCTTGTGAGCCAGCGCTGCAATCTCGTCTGCTCCAGGCTTTGCCCTTTCTCTGTAATAGCCTTCTGCTGTTATCCACCTTTTCATTGATTTAATGTTTTCAAAGAACGCTGCAATAGAGGATAAACTAGGATCGCTTAAGATCTTATACAAACCGGGCATGTCTTCAACAGGAACTTCCTTAGCATCGGGACTAATGTAGTCATGGCGTATGAGTTCAGCAATGGTGTGCGCGCATGATTTTCTTCTGCCGGTTTTTGTCGTCTCGAGTATCTCTGCGAACCTTTCGTTCTGCAATGCCCTGTTTAATGAGTCAAAGAAAAACAAGCAGTTGATGTGTATCTGGTTCAGATAATCGTGTGTGCAGTCAAGCTCAACAGCAGGTATAACTAAGATGTCTTTTTTTCTGCCGTATGCAATGATACTCTGCATCCTGCCTTTATCTACAATAGTGTCATGCTCTGTGAATGCTATTGCCTTGACCTTAACTTCTCTTCCCTGGAAGGTTCTTCTGGTGAATTCTCTAGGTCCTGCAATGTCGTCTAAAATTTCTTCTGGCGTCTTGCCGCCCATCATATCTTTAACTTCTGCTGATTCTCTCGAGTGGACGTGCAGATCGGCGATCTCAAGCGGATCAGCTGTCTCCAGTGAGTCTACCATTTAACAACCCCATCTTGCTATAAATATTTTGTTCGAAGAAAGTGTTCAATTTTTCTAAAAATTGCCGTTGGGTTTGATCATAACTATGGCTTCGCAGCAAGTGTGCGAGAGATCTCTTGCTAAATCCTATTTGCATGTGGAGTGCGTCGTCTCTTTCTGCTTTTGCAATGTCTGCTGCAATTTTCATGTGCCAATATAATACATTATTTCTTGCCCTTAGCGCCATGTCTCTTTTGTCGTATTTTTTCATCAGGTCCATGATCGATGCGGGCTTAACGCCGTCAGTGCTAAATAATCTATCTATCTCCGTAATCCATGCGCCGAAGCAATCCATTTTCAATTCTTCTCTAATGTACAACTGTTCAAGATCTATCTCGTCTGGCATGGTCAATTTTTCGAAACCTATGTATGGGCTTTCTAGGAAACCGAAATCCAGAATGGTCGGGCCGAATGCAATGTGGCGCAAATCAGCCAGCCTATCCTTGAACTTATCAGGACTTTCGCTAGGGCCAATGCTGCAATCTTTATTATGGAGTATGTTTTCGCCGTACATATCATGGTGAATAACAGTAAATGGGCCGATTGTCGCCCAGTCAAAGAAAGACTCATTTTGCGCCAGCAGGCCTTTCAGTTCTTGCATTATCTCTCCTATCTCTTTTTTTGAAAGTTTTTTATCTGCAGAGTTTTTTTCGTTCAAGTATGTAATAACCCTTTGCGTATCGCACAGGAATTTTTCATAATAGTCTTTTTTCTGCCAGCATTTTAAATTCCACGCATTGCCCCGAGAATCCTTAAGTGGGCAAATCCCTTCCTCAAGTAAGCCTTCAGTTCCTTTCGGTCTTTCGATATTTACTTTCCTCGTAGCGTGATAATGGAAATATGCGAGCAATCTTGTTACTTCAAGCAGCGTCTCTCTTCTTTCCCTTTTTAATCTTTCGACTGTTTCTTGGTCTTCGCGTAAATGAGCTTCTCTTATCTTCAGATAGTATTCTTTTAATCTCTGCTCTAGGGTGTTGTCCCCTAATTTTCCTCCTGCTCTATTCCAATTTCCTAATAAAATGGCCTTTTCAGACTGAATTGCGCCGTGGTACGGAACAATGCATTTATTCAATTCAGGAGTTAGATTGTAGAATCTTTCATAAGCTTCGTTCTCATCAGAATTTGGATCGTCCCTCATAAATTTTCTAATGACTTTTATTGAATTTTCTTTATTATTTTCTCCAGCAAAGTAAATTGAAACTTCAGAAATATTGCTGATTCTTCTGCCGTCTGTTAAACATCTTTCTTCGATAGATGGGGTGACGCATTTTCCAAGATATACAAGATTTTTCAGTCCGTCGATATTTAAAAGAATATCTTCTGCAAGACTCTCCCACTCTTCTCTCTTTATTAATTCCCTGAACAGTTGATCTTCTACGCTTTCAGAATCTACATTATCTGGATCTATTGTGATTGTGCCGTCCAAGCCTAGTTTTGTGTATATATCGTTTGCAGAAATTTTATTGTCAGGCGGAACAAGGGCTATTGCAAAAACTTCCCTTCTATTCAATTTGATGCTGTCAGTAGCATCGCCAATTGAATGGGTTTGGCCTTTAGGCTCTTCAAAAATTATAACATCGATTGAACGGCTCATAACTTTTTGAATTGTGGCAGGCCAACTCTGTGACCTAGAAATATCTGGCTGGATGCCTCTATGCGAAGTCAATAAGCTTGTCAGTTTTTCAGCTAGCAGATCCTTTATGCTCGATTCCTGACTATAGATGAGTATGTTCAGTGGTTTACCCATTTCTACCCCGTTACCGTTCTTATTAGAGCGCCTTCTATTTATAAATGTTTCTCTGTTTTTGTTATTTGAGAGTGGGGACATTTTCATTCATGATCTAGGGTTAGACGCGCTATATTACGCAATAATGCATTTATTTCTTTTAATCTTGTAAGTACTGAGTGTGTTAAGGAATCTGAATGTTTTGAGCTAAGCTCTAGATATTGTTTGATGATTTCCTTACCTTCATCAGAGCATTTGTCAGCCAAAATCTTGTCATTGTTGTAATAGCCTTTCATGACATTTAGATACTGCTGCTGTATCCTTTGAAACAATTCAGTGATGTTCTTCTCTTTTTGTGAATAGTCCTTTTCTTTCTTCAATTGCACGATCTCTCTTGCGATTCTTTTGCTGTTATCTGCGACCTTTTCAAGATGCTGAGCCAGCATGAAGATCGTCAGCAATTGATTGGGTTTGTGGTCCAGGATCTTTGCAATGTTTGGATTCTTCAGCCCGCCTCTGACCAGGCGGTGTATGAGATAACAGAAACGATTGATGTCAATGTCTCTCAGATTCAAGCTCTCTATATTATCTTCCTTGAACGATAATAAGGAATCCTCGAGCATAACTCTGATAATTCTATCAATCCTTCTAATCATGTCTGAAACAGAGATGTCCCTGAAATTCAAGAAGTCTTTGACCAGTAATTTGATATTGGTCTGCTCCATTATTTCGAATGACATGAGATTGTTGAGAAACGAACCGATGTGTTTTGCGCTTTGCTTAAGATCATTGCCTCTGAACTCCATCATGTTGTAGTTGTTGATATAAGCTGCAACGATTTCTCTTTCAATGGTGTTCGGGCTTTTTCCATCAACATATATGACAATCTTTTTTTCTTCTTTGTCTTTTTTCTGCTCTATACTTACAATTAGATCATTTGAATTTTCTTCAACAAATACAGGATGCTTAGAATCCAAATTGTTTTTGTCTATCCAGGTTTTTGGAACTGTCAACACAAACGAATTCTTACCGAATTTTATTAGTTTTCTAGTTTCCATCATTTTTATCTAACACCCCCCCTAATATATGTTATCTATGGGACTATTTATATAACTTACCCCTTGCGAAAAACCAAAAAAACGCTGTTTCTTTCGGTTAAGGTATATGTTTGCTATATAGCATATATGGTATATGCGTCAGCTATATATATATTTTCCTCACTACTAATATTTAGGTAGAAAAACTTAGGGGGGTGGTGAGAACCATGAAAAGGGCAACCATCGAACGAATAAGGGAAGAAGAAATGATGCTAGACGATGATTTTGATTTTGAAGATGAAGCTGAAGAATATGTAGAGAATGATGGAATGACTCCTGCTGAAGAAGGTTTTTTGTTGGGTTTTGAAAGGGCGGGTTAGCTTTTCAAAGCTAAGCCCTTTCTTTATAGTTCTAGTTAATCTTGGGTTTTAAGGGGAAGAGAGATTAATCTGTGAAACCCTCGAATTCGAGGGTTATAGGCCTTAATTCGCCTGTTTAGGATAGTAAGGTTTAAATACTACTCCTAATTACTCTTTCTTTGAAATAATTGCCAGTAAGGTGCAGAGGAGAGGGCGTGTTTATTCTCGATTTAGTGCCGATATACTTGGCAAATTCACTATCAAAATGGTAGAAAAAGACGAATACAGGGCAGAAAAGATACAGGCTCTTGAAGGATTGGAAGCTGTCAGGAAAAGGCCTGCAATGTACATAGGTACAGTAGGACTAAGAGGACTGCATCATCTTGTTTATGAAGTTATCGACAACAGTATCGATGAAGCATTAGCTGGGTTCTGTAATCAGATCAAAGTCGTAATCCACAAAGACGGAAAGATTTCGATAGCTGACAATGGCAGGGGAATTCCTGTAGACATGCATCCTAAATTCAATGTTCCTGCGCTGCAAGTTGTAATGACAAAACTGCATGCAGGAGGAAAATTTGATAAGAAATCGTATAAAGTCAGCGGCGGACTGCACGGAGTGGGTATTTCTGTTGTCAATGCACTTTCTTCAGAATTGATTGTTGAAATCAAGCGTGACGGTAAGATTTTCAGGCAAAATTACAGCAGGGGCAATCCTACAAGCGAGCTCCAGATTATTGGTGACACGAATGAAACAGGCACAACCGTCACTTTCTTTCCTGATTTTGAAATCATGGAACAGAATGAGTTCGATTATGAGACCTTGAGCTTCAGGTTCAGGGAACTGGCTTTCTTGAATCCCGGGATAAAGATACAAATCAAGGATGAAAGGACGGGCAAAGAACAGGAATTCTGCTATGAAGGAGGAATCAAGAGTTTTGTGCAATACTTGAACAAGAACAAGGAGATAATGCACCAACCCATCTTCATCTCTAAAAAGACAGGAGACATTGAAGTTGAAGTTGCGATACAGTATAATGACGGTTATAATGAATCTATCTATTCTTTTGTAAATAATATTGATACTGTTGAGGGCGGAACACATCTTAACGGTTTCAAAACTGCATTGACTAGGGTGACGAACAAATATCTTAAAGACAACAAACTTGAGAAACTAACACTGTCAGGAGCAGACATAAGGGAAGGGATGACTGCAGTTATAAATGTAAAAGTTCCTGATCCACAATTCGAAGGACAAACAAAAACAAAACTAGGGAATAGCGACGTAAAAGGAATAGTTGACAGCATTGTTACAGAAGGATTGAATACCTATTTTGAAGAGAATCCTGCAGTTGCAAGACAGATCATGCAGAAAAGCATCACTGCAGCGCAGGCAAGAGAGGCTGCAAGAAAAGCAAGAGAATTGGCGCGAAGAAAAGGTGCGCTTGACAGCGGCAATCTTCCTGGAAAGCTTGCAGACTGCAGTTCACACGATCCTGCTAAGTGCGAGTTGTATTTAGTCGAAGGAGACAGTGCAGGAGGCAGCGCCAAACAAGGAAGGGACAGGGAGTTCCAAGCGATACTGCCTGTTTTCGGGAAAATATTGAATGTTGAAAAAGCAAGGCTGAACAAGGTATTAAGCTCTGAAAAACTAAGGACAGTGATAAGCGCAATCGGCTGCGGAGTAGGAGATGAATTTGAAATCAGCAAAGCAAGATATCACAAAATAATTTTGATGGCAGACAGCGATGTTGACGGCAGCCACATAAAGACGCTGTACTTGACTTTATTCTACAGGTATTTGAGGCCATTGATAGAGGCGGGCTACTTGTATGTTGCGCAGCCACCCCTTTATCTGATAAAGAAAGGTAAAAACCTATACTATGCATTGGACGACAAAAAGAAAGACATCATGCTTAAAGAAATCGGCGAGGACGGCGCCTCTATACAAAGGTATAAAGGTCTTGGAGAGATGAATCCTAAGCAGCTATGGGAAACGACCATGTGCCCTGAGACGAGGACATTGCTTAAGATCACTGTTGAAGACGCAATACAAGCAGATACTGTATTCACGATGCTTATGGGAGACAAGGTTGAGCCGAGACGGGATTTTATCCAGCAACACGCGCGGGAAGTAGCCAACTTGGACATTTAACCGAAGCCTTTTTAAATAGGACCAATTTTCTGCTCTTCTATGGCTAAAGCAAAAAAAGCAGCTGCAAGAACAGGACTTAAGTGGAAACGAAAGAAATGGTACAGGATAGCTGCACCTAGGACATTCAATAATAAGATAGTCGGCGAAGCTTTTGCAGAGACTCCGCAGAGCATGCTTGGCAGGGTTGTCGAAGTCAATCTGATGCAGATGACCGGAAACATAAAAAAGCAAAATCTTGTTCTTAGGATGAAAGTAAATGATGTCAAGAATGAAATCGCACAGACAGAGGTATTAGAATTCTATATGCAGCCTGCGTCCATCAAAAGACTTGTCAGGAAAGGCACAACAAAAATAGATGAATCTTTCTGCTGCCATACAAATGATAAAAAACTTATCAGGATCAAGCCGCTGCTATTAACAAGATCAAAGATAAGCTCTAGCATCAGCAGGGATTTAAGGGCGAAGACAAGAGCGTGGTTAACAAATGCAGTAAGTGTACTAAGTTATGAGCAATTGATCAATGACTTGTGTTCTTTCAGGCTGCAAAGAGATATGAAAACAGTTCTGGACAAGATATACCCGTTAAAGGGATGCCAAGTAAGAAATATGAAAATCGAAACAAAGCAGAAAGTAATGATCCTTAAGCCTACTGGAAAAGATGAAAGTGCAGCAGAGAAGAAGAAGTTTGCAAGAAAAAAGAAGCCAGAAGGAAAAATAGAAGAAAAAAACGAAAAAGCAGAAGAAGCAAAAGAGGCTGTTAAGAAGATAGAGAAGACAGAAGCAAAAAAAGCAAAAGAAGAAAAAACTGAAACACCTAAAGAAAAACCTGAAGAAATTTAATTCTTAATCAATTCTCAAAATCAAATACCATCTGTTTGCCGTCTACTTTATTGTAGGAATATCCTTTGTATATGATGGTTTGATCTCCTTTTTGGATCTTGATAGGCATTTTCCAGTATTGGTCATACCAGATCGTGATTTGTTCCTTGTTTTCGTCTTCCATTATTAATTTTGAACAAGGCCTGTAGTTGATTGTCTCTGCAAACTCATTGTGCTCGACAATCTTGTAATATAACGCGTCTGTAAGCCATTGGTCGGAGATCTTTGTTATGAATATTTTGGACAAGATGCTGATTTTTGTGTCTGGATTCCTTCTGCAGTCAAGATGGTCTTTTATATCCTCACAAACAGCGATTGCGCCGCCTGTTTTCCTGTCAATGTATACAGCATCTATGAACTTCTTGTCGTATCTTATATCAGTATAAAGAACAATTTTTGCAACATCTTCTGTCACGAGAACTTTATTTTTGCCTTCAAAATAACTATAACTTTCAACACGATCATTTATCTTCTCAAGCAGCTGTTTTATTATCTTGTTTTCTTCCCTCTGCTCTATCTGCGCAGGCAGCTGTTCTTGCGCTTTTATCTGCTCTAATCTCTTCTGCTCAGCTATCTGCTTGTTTTCTTCGATCGCTTCATTTTCTGCCAATAGAATGATGTTTTTTTCTTCTTCAAAATCAAGCGGTTGGTCCATTACTGTATCCTTAATCTGGCTGCTGCATGCGCTAACAAAAAGCGTTGCCAGAATGAATATTACGAATAATGTCAATACTGTCTTTTTCATTTTCTTTGTATAACATCAGAAACCTCTTATACACTGATTTTCAATAGGGCCGTTTATAAAGCTTACGGGTGTGCATGTAGGGAAAATTATATATAGAATCTTCATCACGAAGGAAGTGAAATGGAAATTATAGGCCGTGGAGCAGAAGCAGTAATCCGCAAGAAAAAGCAAGATGGCGCAGAAATTGCAGTGAAAGAGCGAATTAAAAAATCATACAGGATAGATGAAATAGACCAAGAGCTCAGGAAACTGCGGACAAGGAAAGAAGCAAAGGTTCTTGAAACTATAAATCAAGTGATTCCCAGCCCTAAATTGCTGAAAGTCGGCGAAAAAGAAAATCTTATTGAAATGGAGTTTATCGCTGGAGAAAAAATAAGGGATGTCCTTGAAAAAGAAGACTATATCGCACTGTGCAAACAAATTGGGATGCAGGTTGCAAAGATACATAAGAAAAATTTGATACATGGCGATTTGACGACAAGCAATTTCATACTGAAAGAAGGGAAAATATATTTCATTGATTTCGGACTTTCTTTTCACAGCGCAAGGATAGAGGACAAGGCAGTGGATCTTCATCTCTTGAAGCAGGCGCTTGAAAGCAAACACTACACTATATGGAAAGAATGCTTCGAGGCTGCGATCAATGGCTATACAATCGAGAGCGATGAAGCAGATGATGTCCTGAAGAGGCTTGAGCAAGTTGAGAAAAGGGGAAGATATAAAGAAAAAAGTTGAGAGCTAATTAAGCTGCTTCTGACAATTGTTCTAGACTTTCCAGTTGTTCTGGTGTCGCATATCTTCTTACGTAATTCTTGAATTGTTTTCTCTTTGGCTTGTCGCTGATTCTCTGTGCGCACTTCCACAGGTATTGGAGAGATCTTTTTGAAACATTAGAACCTCCTAATACTTCCTCTCTTATTGATTTCTTGAACCAGATCGCAGCAAGATGATATTTCTTGTGATTGTAATTGTCGTCGCTATAATAGTACAGGGCTTTCATGTAGAATGCTCTCTGGCGGTCATCCCATGTTCTTGCTTTTTTGATTGCCATGTTAATCGTTTTTCTTGCATTTTCAAAATCGCCCAGTTCATTAAGGCAATGAGATATGCTGTAAAGAGGATAGAAGGTTTCATATTCTTCTAGGAATTTTTTCCTTGCGATCGCGCGCTTGTACCAATAGATTGCTTTCTCGTATTTTTCCATGGATTCATACTGTTCTGCAAGCTCTAACATTACGTCGTCTTCCTTGTCCCTGAACTCTTTGCTCGATTTTATCAAACACCTGAGGGCTTCTTCTTTGTTGCCTTGCATATTTTGGATTCGTGCCGACATTCTAAAAATATAGCCTGAATAATGGGGCCATTTCAGAAGAAGCCGTCCCATGAGCCAATCTGCTGCTTTGAATTTCTTGTCTCTTGCTAGATTTTCTGCCAGGTTCAAGACAGATTCAATAGACAAATTGCTTGCTTTTGCTGACATCCTATAGTATTTGCTTGCTTTTTTGGTCTTTCTCTGATTATTCAAAACAGTTCCTCTATGATTAAGAGCAACTGCTATCAGGAAGTCAAATTCATTGTCGTGCTTGTCCACCTTGTCTGGCTTGAATCCGTAATAACAGCTGAATTTACTGTTTTGCCTTTCATATCCTATCCCGTCCCAGACTCCCATTTCAAAAGGAACATAGTCCATATTGGCAGGACAGCAGTGGCCTGGAATATTGAGAATTCTGTTCTCCACTCCAAACCATTCGCACATTGCAGTGAAGTAGGTTGTCAAGCTTGCGCAATCGCCTTTTCCTTTGTGATATCTGAGGTGGCTCTCTATTACACTTTCCAGGCTTTCGTTTTTGTCTTTGAACGCTTTAACATAATATCTGGAAAGAGTGCTTTTTGCATTTTTTGTTTTTCTTTTCTTTACCCTGAACTGTTCCCTGAACAATCTTCTTCTGAATTTTTCTGCGACTTCCTTTTGGGTTTCCTCATCAAGATCAGGATTGATTCTCCATCTCCTATAGCCAGAAGAATCTGCGTATTGAATGAAATGCCTGAAAAAACCGTGCTGCTGGAATCGCTTCGCTAGCCTGTCAGCTTGAAGCTGGAAACTGTGCATTTTCTGATCTACGATGGCTTGCGGACTGTTGTCAGAAACAAGAAAGACTGCTTCTGCTAGTGTCAAGTCCTCCAAGGACTTATTTGTGCGTTTTGCAAGAAGCTTTCTATTGAACGAGTTTAGTTTGCTTTTATCCATCAGCAATCACTATACTTGAAGGTTTTTGGGTTCAAAATAAGTCAGAACCAGTTTATTAAGGATTATAGACTAGTATATTAAATTTTTGTATATAAAAAGAAAAAAAAGAAGGATCTTCTATCACACTCTTTTCCCTCTGCTATAGCCCCGCCTCTTTTTCCCAAACCCAAGACAAAAAACAAAGATCCCTCCACGATGTGGAGGGCATCTAAGTATGCCTTCTTAACCTAATATTGGGGGTATTGGGTAGAAAAAGGAAGGCATATAAGTATGCGTTCCCTCTACAACATTTCTATTCCTAGTTCGCTACCCAGCCTTTGAGCTTGGTTGACCTTTTCTCTGTTGTTGATCCTTCCCAAGACCCATGGACTGCTTACGCCAGTGATGATTGTCATGACAGTCAACCTGCCTTTCATGTCATCAGTGACTCTTGCACCCCAGATAACATTTGCATCAGGGTCTAGAGACTCGGTCACCATGTCTCCTGCTTTGGTAATTTCTTCTAGGGTTAGGTCTGGTCCACCATGTATATGGATCAGAGCGCCTGTTGCACCTTCGTAATTAATGTCCAGTAGCGGGTTTGAAAGTGCGCCTTTCACAGCTTCCTCAACCTTGTTGTTCGTGTCTGAACTGCCTACACCAATTACTGCGACGCCTCCATTTGTCATGATTGCCTTTACGTCTGCGTAATCAAGGTTTACCAGTGATGGTATTGCGATTGTTTCTACTATTCCCTTGATCATGGTGCTGATCAATTCGTTTGCGACTGCGAATGCCTGTTCAATTGGCAAGTTTCCTGCAATTGATACTAGCCTGTTGTTGTCAATTACAATAACTGTGTCTGACGATTGTCTTAATTGCTGCAGGCCGAATTCTGCTTTGTCGATTCTTGCTCTTTCAATATCAAAAGGCATTGTAACTGTTCCTATTACAATTGCTCCTACGCTCTTTGCAACTTGCGCAATGATTGCTGCTGCGCCTGTGCCTGTTCCTCCGCCCATTCCTGCGCAGACAAATACCATGTCGCTGTCTTTCAAAGATTCCTTTATTTCCTGTAGAGACTCTTTTGCAGCTTCTGCACCTCTCTGCGGCATTCCTCCGCAACCAAGTCCCTTTGTCAAATCTTGACCAATCAAGAATTTTCGGTCAGATTCTATTATATTCAAATGCTGTTGGTCTGTATTGCATGCAAGAATCTCAGCTCCTTTGATTCCTTTCCTGTATAGCCAGTTTACCATGTTTCCGCCAGCACCGCCAACTCCAATAACTTTAATGTTGGCTTGTCCTACTTCGTACGTAGAATTAGATCTTTTATTATCTAATTGTTCCAATGCGTTTTCCACAATGAAGTCCATTTTCTCTATTTCCCCCGTGACAGTGTTTTTTCTATTGTTAAAGTACAGTGTGGTGAAGTATTAGGTTATGAGCGTGCAAAATAGGTAAATTTATATATGAGTAGCCTCTACTACTTACTTGAGAATTTCGCCAAACTTAACAAACGAAGTTTAACAAGTTTTCGCCAAAAAACTTGAAATTCGTATTTTTTATATAATGCTAACTCTTATTTAAATATTTCTGTAATTTATAATATATTATTTAGAATATAGTAATGTCTTTTTGCCTGGATAAAGCCCCATTGAAGTCATTTTCTTGTATTGTGCCGGATCTAAAGTAACAAAGCTTATTTCAAACTCTGTTTCTTTTTTCAAGCTCTCTACAATCGAATCTATTTTTGTTGAATCAATCTTATCCCCTATGATCAATACATTTGCTTTATCTTCTTTCGAGTCTCCATGCAGGATGACAGATTCCACTTTTTCATCTTGCTTAATCTCATTTACGAACAAATCAACTGTATTTTTCTTTTCAATGAAGAAGGTCGAGATGAAACGTGCATTAGGAGATCCTGATATCTTGTACAACTTGAATTTGTTTATCTGTACAATATCGACGAGGTTCAAGTTGCTTAGCTTCTTCAGGCACCTATACGTGGTTGCAGGCGGAACATTTGATGCTTTAGCAAGCTCTCTAAGGTTGAATTCTTTTGTATTATTAATCAATGTTGTCAGGATCCTGGCAATCTTTTCATCTATTAATTTTGATAGAATTTCTGTCTTTGGCTTTGCTTCCATTTTTTATGGGAGGGGCAGCTGATATAAAAGGATTTCGTTTTTGAAACAATGTGTCGGGTGTGAAATTGTGTTTCACTTGTGATTATGTCCTCTGAAACACAAGAATTAGGCTTGTTCAGGATTTTCTTGTTCATCCATTAATTTCTTGAATTCTTCTGCTGAAATCTCTTCACCTGTCTTTGGGTGGTAGAATTTCGGGTTGAAAATGCTGGCTTCTATCTGATTATCAGATGTGGGGGCAGCAACCAAATCGAACATCTGGAAGCTAGGGCTTGGCTGGAAATTGGCAGCTGCTTCAAGACCAATCTTTCCCAAGATGGCTAGGTCTGACCAGTCTATACTTCCTGGCTTGAACATCTCCCTGTCTTCCAAAAACTGGTCAAAGGTCTTGCCCATTCTGTAGTGGCCATCCCTGAAAAATTCTAAGAAATCTTCCAAAGTTGTCTGACCGCATTGCTCTAGCAGGCCCCTGCCAATATCGTCTTGCATTAGATTGGCAATTTCGATAATCAGACTCTGTTTTTCTGCTTCCTCCTTTCTTCTTTGTTCTTTTTTCTGACTTAGTCTTATCCTGCCTGCTCTTTTCAGACCATTCAAATCTTGGTGGACTATTTTCCTGAATTCTTGATCAGGCATGTCAGCTG
>JAHWHE010000079.1 GCA_019323495.1 Candidatus Woesearchaeota archaeon
CAAAGTGCGCCTGGATGCAGGTGTCGATTCTTTTTGTCTTGTATAACAGCAGGTTAAGAACGATTCCTACGACTAACGCAGACAGCCATTGATTATGGGAAAAACCGAAGAATAAAACAGTAATAACAAATGAAAGCCAGCCAAATGTGCCAATCCTTACTTTTCTCCAATTCTTACCAATAAAAAAACGCACAAGAAAATCCCTGACAAATAACTCTTCGATTAATGGTGCGATTAACAGGAAACCGATGATTTTTATTACAATTGCATAGGTTGTGGCTGGTTCATAAGCAGAATTTCCTAGATGAGGAAACAAAGGATCCAAGACAATCCAGAAGATAGAGATCAAGATTCCTATAAGCATAGAAGGAAGGCTTAGCCTGAATTTCAGTCTATATTGCTTGTAGAAATAAAGCAAAAAAATTCCTGTCCCTGCTGTTCTAATTGAATAACTTAATATTATATTTCCTGTCAGCAGTTCTATTAGTGGTTCAGAAACGACGTAAAACAAAAATGGGATCAGGTATTTGTACATTTTAATAATCTGTCAGGCTCTGCTGGCCTGATTTATGTTCTTTGACTTTTGCCTCGTCGATTTTTTCTCCTAACTGCCCTTTCACGCTCAAAGCTATCTTCTTGCCTAAAATGCCGACTAGCTTATTAATCTCTGCTTTTCTTAGTTTCCCAATGTCTGTAAACCCTGCCCTGTACAATTTTCGGGCCCTTACCCTTCCAATATTCTCTAGTTTCAGCAAAGCGAGCAGTTCGTCCTTGACACCGTACTTCATTCTTGTCCTTAGTCTTTTTATACTTGATAAAATGTTCATACAGCCTGCCAATCTTGCCAATTCTTCTGTGCTGTACAGCAGCCAGTCTGCATTCGTTATCTTCACATTCAGTTCTCCTGGCCTGACTCCAAATTTATCCAGGATGTATTCTTCGTCTTTTTCTTCTATCCAATCGTTCAGCATCAATGATGTCTTGAACACTGACAAAAAGTCAACGAATTCCTCGCTGAATTCGTCCGGCATGGCTTCGAGAACCTGATTTTCATATTTGTTTAAAATTAATATCAATTTGTCGTATTCAGTTGTTCTCATCCTTACCAGGGGCCGCATCTCTAATGTGCCGCAGATGCTGAACAGATATGAAAAATCATTAGCGCCTTTGTTTACAGCAAGCTTGAGATCGGTTATTATCTTGTGGGCAGTCAATGGATCAAGATATAATTCTGCGACCCTCTTTCCTAATTTGGTTGCTTTTAATTTCTGTTTTCCAGTAGTCTTCCGCACCAAGTCAAACGCGTTCGTGAAAAGTTTATTTGTCTTTTTCTCTTCTTTTTCTTTATCGCTTTCAATGAACTTCCATTCTTCCAGGTCGCGGAGCATTCTCAATATTATGAGTTCTATTTCCTGCCAGTCCTCGTATTGGTGAGCCCAGAAAGTCTGCCTGAAGAAATCAAATGTTTCGTCTGTAGTGCCTACAAAGTCGGCAGCAATCAAGGACAATAAATAGGTTCTTAGGATGGGTTCGACAGCAAGCTTGGACAGGATGGGTTCTGGATCACCAAAAATAAACTTCTCAATTACTTTGTCTCTTTGTTTTTCTGTCTTTACGATACTTATTGCCTGACCAAATTCTTCTTTGCCAGGCCTTCCTGCTCTTCCGCAGATCTGATGAAATTCCATGACAGGAATGTAACTCAAGCCTTGTGCACTAAATCTTTTCAGGTCTTTTATTATCGCCCTGAACGCAGGCAGGTCCAATCCCATTGCCAAAGTAGGAGTAGAACAGATGATCTTGATGTCCCCTGACCTGAAAGAATCTTCTATCATCTCTCTTTGTTTGCTGACTAATCCTGCGTGATGAAAAACAACACCTTTTCTTGCGCAAAAACCAAGACGCTCGCATTGTTTTGTAGGTCTGGAAAGCGCGTGTAGAAGGTCGTCTGCAATCTTGTTGTATTTATTTAGCTTTTCTTTGTCTTTTTGCTTGCTTTTGTCAAGCTCTATGATTTTTGCGATGTCTTCTGCTGTTTTTTCTGCGCTTCTTTTGCTGTTTACAAAGACCAGAGCCTGCTTGTTCTTCTTTAATGTGTCCAAGACCAAATCAATAGTTGGATTTCTAGTGATCAAATCTACCATTTTTCAGAATAATTTGGAAGAATTTATAAAACTACCTTACTATAAACTGCCATTGA
>JAHWHE010000015.1 GCA_019323495.1 Candidatus Woesearchaeota archaeon
AGAATATCGCAATGGAAATAATAAAGCATCTGGGCTTCTTCATCTGCTTGCTGTTATTTTTTATTCCGTTGTAGAAAGACTTTTATACCAGTATAAATTATAGAAAACCAGAAGAGGTGTTAAATGAATCCATCAACATTCATTCATTCTGCAGAATTCTTAATACTTATCAAGCTGATAGTCGCAGCAGCCTTCGGCATAGCAATCGGCTGGGATAGGGAAAGCCACGAGCGGCACGTAGGCATAAGGACCTTTGGTTTGGTCTGCATGGGAAGTGCTGCTTTCACTATAATCGCTTTGCAGGGCATGTTCGGATTCAATGCAGGCGCGCCTGTTTCTTATGATGTAGGCAGGATCGTAGGGCAGCTCGTTCTTGGAATAGGTTTCTTGGGCGCAGGAGTTATATGGAAAGAAAAGAACAGATTGCACGGACTTACGACCGCAGCTTCGATGTGGATCACTGCTGCAATGGGCGCCGCCATAGGATTGGAGATGTGGCTCTTGGCAATCGGCATTCTGGTGATTGCATTTCTCGTATTGAAATCAAAACCGTTCCTTTTGATGGCATTCAAGCCACCTAAATAACAGAACCAATAACGCTCCTCAGCATGTGCCCTGTGACCTTTATATCGGCAAACTTGTTAAGTCCTAATTTCTGGTTTATCCCGACAATCAAAGGATATGTGCCTATCTGTCTTCCAAAAGTATAATTTCCATCATGCACTTCCAGCCTCACTTTCTTAAGCACAGTATTGACAGGTGTTAGTTTCTTCAGCATAGGATTGTCTATCTCCTGCCTGATCTGGTTTCTCCATTTCCAATAGAATTTCTTGTTCTTTTTCAGTATGCTTTCACCGACGCTTGCCATTAGTGTCCCTTGGAAGATCACGACTTCTCTGATATTTATCCTTCTAAGAAGCAAGCCCTCGCTCAAAATTCTCTTCAGCCAATTCATGTTTTCTTCATTGGTGTCCTTGCTCTCGCCGATCAAGCCGTACAAGATGTTTATTCCTGGCAGAAACATCGGCAAGCCATTGTCTCCTATCTTGCTCCCGTACTTGTTGATTATCTTCACTGCATCATACGCCTGCTCAGGCGTACTGTTCAGATTATTCTTTTTCACGACAACAGGATCAAAACTTTCAACACCAAATGCAGCGACATTTCCAGAAGTGCAGTATTTGACCAAAGACTTTGTTTTTTCTTCTGTAACTTTTGCAGGATTTGCATTGTCTACGTGCAGGACATTTAATTTCACATTGTTTCTTATCCCTTTAAGCAATTTTTCAAGCTCTGCTGCTGCATCCTTATAGCTGTAGATGCAGGTCTGCTTACCCAATCTGAAATTCTTGACACCAATATTGCTTAATGCCTTCATCTCCTCTATTATGTCTTTCTGCTCCCTGAATTCTGCTTCCCCTTTTCTCGGCTCTATGCAGAAACTGCACGCAGCATCCCTGAAACAGCCTCTGCTGGTTTCTATCTCTGTTATCAAGAATTCCGGATAATCAGGGTGCTTTTTTGCAATGTCCGCACCAAGAACTGCGATCCTTTTCAAGTCTTTATAATTAAATTCTGTCTGGACATCCTCTTCGAACCTGGTTTTTATCAATTCTGCGAGCTTGAATTCAAGATTAGGAACAACCAAATCAAACAATCCCTTGCTGAATGCTGCTTTTCTCCCTCCGTATAATCCAGAAGCGATAGTCGCGGGCCCTGTCAAGATCTTCAGCGCAGTGAACTTTTTGATGTTCTTCTTTACCGCAGGGAGCAAGCTGTTTAGCTCTGTGACAGTCCCTGGCTGCGCACTCAGGTATTTTCCAGGCGTGTGTATTCCCGCAATAACAACAAGAACTTTTGTTTTAATCAGTATCTCTTCTATTTCCTGAAGAGATTTCGTTCTGTTCTTCACCAGGATATTTGTCTTCTTTGCTTTTTCTAGTTTCTTTAGTGCATCTTTATCAGATTTTGCAAGAACATAATATCTTATATCATCTATTGTCAGATATTCATATTGCTGCTTCTGCTCTAGTACCGCGCCGGCAATATATCTAGGATAAGTTCCAATATAGGGCGGAACTCCTAGCCCAGAAGGTTCATCAGTATAACAATCAAGTATTGTGAATAGCATGAACAAAATTAAATCAAGTGCTCTTTTTTAACTAGTCTGGTTATCTTTGCGATCTTGTTGTTTGTGTCAACTATCTTGAATTCAACAATGTCATTCATTCCGTATTTCTCAGGTAGATCAAGGATCTGGTACTGTGTTCCTAATGGAATGGTTTTGACATGTGCGCTCAATTTTTTTCCAGTTCTCTTATCATAAACAATATTGCTTATTCTTCCTTGAGGCATATAATCACCGCATCAAACGAGGCGAATCCATTATAAAAGGGTTTCGGTGCCTAATGGAGAAAGATATTTAAATAAACCTCAAATTCTGAGTATAGATGCCTCCGTAGCTTAGTAGGTGGAGCGCGCGGCTGTTACTTCAACTGTGTTGAAGGTCTATTCAGCGCAGCTGTAAGAGAAACCGCGAGGTCGCCAGTTCGAGTCTGGCCGGAGGCGTTCTCGGGCCCGTAGCATAGTCTGGTTGGTGCACACGACTGATAATCGTGCGGTCCGGGGTTCGAATCCCCGCGGGCCCATTCTCTTTTGATTCTGACATTTTTAAAGCAATTTCGCAGATTTTAGGGGTAGCACAAAACTTAAATAGTAGTTTGTTATTGCTTAGATAAAAAAAGCTGATGTTATTTTAAAATGACAAAAATGAGGGGGATGTTTAAGATGAAACAATTATTCTTGGTTCTAATATTGGTAAGTATAGTATTATTGGCAGGCTGTAAAGTAGCAAAGGTCAGCCTTGAAGTTGAAAACAGTGAACCTGAAAAGGAGCTGGTCGGAATGGACAAAGAGATCCAAGCCTTGCAGGAAGAATTGGAAAAGTCTTTGACAGATGAAGAAATAGAATTGGTTGAAGCCATAGAAAAGAGAAAAGAAGAAGTTGCTCAAGAAGCGCCTGTTGAAGAAAAAGAAGCAGAGCCTGCAAAAGAAGAGGTTAAAGAAGAAAAAATTGATGTCAGCAAATTACAGAAGCTTGAAGTTCAGGAAACAGAATTGGTCAAGCTGAAGATTTCTGCTCAAGATGATGATAGGGACACATTAAAATATACATTCAGCAGGCCTTTGAACCAAAGAGGGGAATGGCAAACCAATTACGGGGATGAAGGAGAGTACATCATCTCAATAACTGCAACAGACGGCACATCGACAACAAAGAAGGATTTCGTGCTTGTTGTCAAGAAAAAGAACGAAGCGCCTTCTATTGCACACTTGTCTGATATAACTGCTCAAGAAGGAGAGACAGTCAGGGTTGAACCAAAAGTCACTGATGTTAATAATGACAAGCTCAAAGTCTCCATTTCTGAGCCTATAGGAGATGACGGAATGTGGGAAACAGACCATAAGAGCGCAGGCACATACAAGATTACTGTAAAAGCAAATGATGGACAATTGACATCAGAAGCTTCATTCAGTCTGGTTGTAGTTGATAAGAACATGCCTCCATTGATCACAGGTCTGGCAGACATGACTGTTAAAGAAGGTGAAATAGTTGTTATCAAGCCAAACATCAAGGATCTCGATGGAGACACTGTGAAAATAACGATCAGCGATCCTGTTGGAGATGACGGCGAATGGAAAACAGGATACACAGATCATGGATCATACAGTATCAAGGTTACTGCTAATGACGGCAAGGACAAGGTAGAGCAAACCATAAAACTGGTTGTTGAAGACGTAAACAGAGCGCCTGAGATCTTGTCGATCGAACTAGCATAAATTTTTTTTAATTTTTATTTTTGGGGGTAATATTGATGTTTAAAAGAGCGTTTGTGGTATTGATGGTTTTCTTGCTAGTTATCCCTTTTGCATGGAGCCTGACTAAGATAGAAGTCAATGAAGGGGATTTGATCAAGCTGAAATTACAAGCCACTGATGCTGACGGGGATCTTTTAACCTATGAATTCACTTCGCCATTGAATGGTGATGGGGAATGGCAGACAAATTTCAATGACGCAGGAGAATACATGAGTTCTGTAATTGTCACAGATTCAAAAGGAAGCCAGACAGCAGAAGACATCAAACTGATTGTAAACAATGTAAACAGGCCGCCCGAGATACCGCAGTTCGGCCAGATAGAAGTGCAGGAAACAGAATCAATCGACCTCAATCTGCCCAAAACTGACATCGATGGCGATAAATTATCCTATAAGATAAGCCCTCCTCTAGATAGTGAGGGAAGATGGCAGACAGGTTTTAATGACGCAGGTGTTTATGATGTCTCCTTGACAGCCTCTGATGGAGAATTAATTGATAAGCAGGAAATAACAATAACTGTGCATGACAAGGACAGGAAAGCAGAGTTTTCCAATATTGAAAGGAATATAACAGAAGGGAAATCAATCCAGATATCATTCCCAGAAGAAGATCCTGACGGCGACATCATAACATATAGCGGAGAGCTAATCTATAACAGCAGGATAGAAGGAAACAAATTCATCTGGTCTCCTGATTTTGATGTTGTGCAGCCTAATTCAAACTGGCTGAAGAAAAATCTTTTCATAATAGGACTGGGAAATACAAACAAAGATGCGTCCAGGACATTTACTATTCCGATAACAGCCACTACAGATAAAAGTGCAGATAAGTTTACTTTAACATTGACTGTTCTTAACAAGAACAGGCCGCCTGTGATAGAAGGCGTGCATGATTTCACTGTCTTTGAGACAGAAAGCTTCGATATCAAACCGGTTGTCTATGACCCTGATAACGATCCTGTAAGAATCAGCTTCAGCGGAAGCCTGGACACGTACAAATACAAGACAGATTATGACGATGCAGGAGAATACAAGATAAAGATTACTGCGACTGACGGAGATCTTGCAGCTGAAAAAGAAATTAATGTTGTCGTGCTGAACATGAACAGGCTGCCCAGTTTAACAGCTGACAGGGTCATGATAAGAGAAGGAGAGAAAAGCATCATTCCTATCAAGGCAGTCGACCCTGACAACGAAGAAGTCCTAATCGAGAAAAAAAGACTGCCGGAAACCGCCCGCTATGAAGATAATAATACCATAGTATTCAGGCCGACCTATGATTTTGTAGAACACACAGACGAAAATACTAGAAACTTTGTCGACAGGATAATGAACAAATACTTCGGTTTCAAGCAGTACAGAAAAGAGACCTTTGCAACACTTGAATTATATGACGGCATTGATTCTGTTGAAACAGACTTGATAATCGATGTAAAGGATGTAAACCAGAAGCCCGTTGTGGAGCCTGTGGAAAAACAAACAGTTAAGGAGGGCCAGTTATTGTATGTCCCATTGAAGGGCTATGATCCTGACGGAGATGATCTAAGATACAAGTTCAAAGGAATTGTGAAACAGAACAATCAGACAGTTGGTTTTGACAAGGCAGGGCTGCATAATCTGACCATAATAGTCAGCGACGGCAAGGCAAGCGAAAGCTTGGTTGTCCCTATTGAAGTCATTGATGTGAATAGGCCGCCAGTTTTCAATCTTGCACCTGTTTCTGTGAAAGAAGGCGAAACAATCACTATTCCATTGAAAGCAAAAGATCCAGACAAAAATAATATCACTTACAGCATTGTGAAGGCGCCGACAGGCGCAAAGCTAATCAACGGATCAGTCCTAGAATACACACCAATCTATGAGGCAGTAAGCCATTACATCAAAAACGAAAATGGGACCATGATAAGGAATCCTGTTGATTACAACGAGTTCTTGTTCTCTATCAAGGCTTCGGATCCAGAGTTCGATGTTGTCATGGACACCATAATTAAAGTGATCGATGTGAACAGGCAGCCTGAAATAGTTACTTTTAGTCCTGCTGAGAAATTCAAAGCAAAGAGGGGAAGCAAGATAGAATTTTTCATCAGTGCTAATGATCCCGACGGAGATGAACTCAAATACTTATGGAAACCTTCTGCCTTGCAGAAAATCGAGGATGACAACAGGCACGTCAGGAAATTGCTGAAAACCGGCCTGAGGGACTTCAGTGTTATAGTCAGTGACGGTCAGGCTTCTGTAGAACATCAATGGCAGTTTATAGTAAGGTAGTTTTATAAATTCTTCCAAATTATTCTGAAAAATGGTAGATTTGATCACTAGAAATCCAACTATTGATTTGGTCTTGGACACATTAAAGAAGAACAAGCAGGC
>JAHWHE010000080.1 GCA_019323495.1 Candidatus Woesearchaeota archaeon
TAGGTTGCAAAAGCCAGCAATACCTTTTTTCCTGCCATTTTATCCGCTATACAATATATGTAATATATAAAATCGTGCGTAAGATTTATAAATCACCCTGCAAGAATAATTATACTAAGATGAGTGGATACATAGTTAACCCAGAAATACAGCAAGTTCTAGGACCTGTTCTGTCAAAAAAGTTTGCAGATTTCGCAAAAGAACCTTTGGGGGAAATAGATGTTCCTGATGAATTGCCTGCAGACATAGCAGACAAGGTAAGAATCGATGCTGAAAAAGGCGTCCTTCAGTTCGCTCCAACACAGGAGGATCTTGATGCTTGGTCAGCTCTTACAGACGATCACAATGTTGTGCACAAGACTAATTCTCCAGAATTCACAGGCGGTCTCAAAGGCCCTATTCTGCACGGCAATTATATTGCAGCGTTGGCAGAGACCTTGGCAAGGCAGTATTTTGAACAGCATCATAAGAGCAAGGTAAAAGACTACTTTGACGGCTCTATTCTTGGTTCGATAAGAAGATTTTTTGTAAGAAGAGGCATCATCGGTTTTCTGGACTATAAATTCAGCCAGGCATTCCGTCCAGGCCAGCAGCTTGAATTAAGGGTGACTGATTTCACATTCGATAAAGCTAATGAAGAAACCGGGAACAAGGACTGCATGTTCAAGATGGCGTGCGAGCTTACGCATCTGGGGAGCGATGCCAAAGGTTCGATAAACATAGACTATCTTTTGAGACTGCCTGAAAGCCCTAATCTCTATGATGTTTTAGAAAAAGACAAGCTGGAAGTGACTTGCACAGACACTGTTGTCCTGACACAGGAAGAGGCTGACAAGTACAGGCAAATGGTAAACCTGCCTGGAAAAGACATGCCTGCTTTGTTCCCTGTCATGAGAACAAACAGCAAGGTACTAATCAAGCAGTTCAACGAGCTGATGCAGAGAAGAGACTTTGAGTTCGACACTGGCTTTTACCACAGATATTCCATTAGGATCTACGACGGTGCAAGAAAACTGAAAATAGGAGACAGGCTTGTTGCACACTATGTCCCAGAAGGAAAACTGAATCCAAAAGGCAGGCAGAAAGTAAGGATTTATGTTACTGACGAGGAAAACAAGGTGCTCTACGAGTTCAAGGCGCCCATCCATCTTGTCAAGGCTGTCTCTAGCAGCGAGTCCAAGACAGTTCTTCCTGTCGTCGACGCCGAGCTGAACTAGTTCTAAAGGGAAAGTTTTAAATACGACCTGTTTCAGAAGAATCCCTCACAAATAGAAACCACATTGCGCGAGTTGGGCGCGTATGCGGGGTGAGAAATGAACAGAAAAAATAAAGAATTAATCATTCCAATTGTTTCCGGAACCGGAATAGGCTACGGACACAAAGATGCATTCCATCATGCACTGATGGAAGCCGGAATTGCAACCTTTAACCACGTGTGTTACAGCTCTGTGATACCACCTTATTCTACATTGCTGTTGGATAGAAAACTTGAAATTGATCCAGATAAGCTGCGCGAATTGCACGGTCATAGGATGTTCAGTGTCATGGCTTGCGCAACAACTACAATTCCTGGAACAGAAGCAGTCGCAGGCATCGGCTGGGTCAACAATCCAGAGACAGGCGGATATTTCGTTGAATATCACGGTCATTCTGAAGAAGAAGTTGAAGACTTGATCAGAGTAAGTCTGGGAGAGCTTGTCAAGATGCACAAAGACATCTATGGAAACGAGCCTTTCGGAGACGATCCAGTTAAATTCAAGCTCGAAAAGATTCTTTTTGAACCGAAAAGCGAAAGAGACAAGATTGGATGTGCATTGGTCGCAGCACTATTCTCTTACCAGGACGCAAGAGGCGGCGAAGAATACACAAACGCTTGGCAGTTCAAGGATTAAACTTTTATACTCTATCTTTTTTCTTATTCTTTATGTTACTAGACATACACTGCCATCTGGATCATCCGTATTTCAAGGAAGATGTAAACGAAGTAGTCGAAAGGGCAGAAAACATCCTGATAGTCACGACAGGTATCAGCCCCTATTCAAACAGATTCGCGCTAAAGTTAGCAGAAAAATATGATAATGTTAAAGCTGCGCTTGGCATATACCCTCCTACTGTTCTTCAGAGGGAGGTCACAGAATTCAAGCTTGACTGGAATGTGAAGCCGTTTGACATCTTCAATGAGATGAAGTTCATAGAAGAGCAGGCAAAGAAAAACAAAAAGGTTGTCGCGATCAGCGAGATTGGTATGGATTATTCGCACGAAGACATTGAGAAGGAAGACCAGAAAGAATTGTTCGACAATATGTTGAAGCTTGCAAAAAGAGTGAACAAGCCAGTCATTGTACACAGCAGGAAAGCAGAACAGGAAGTTATAGAGATTCTGGAAGAAAACCAGATGAAAAAGGTCGTGATGCATTGCTTCTGCGGAAAAAAGAGCCTGATCAAGAGGTGCATAGATAACAGATGGTATTTTTCTATCCCTCCAAATGTGACAAGAGCGCAGAATTTCCAATTATTGGCAGAACTAACACCACTGAATCAATTACTGACCGAGACAGACAGCCCTTACCTGAATCCATATAATAGAGAAGACAGAAATGAACCTGCGTTCGTGATAGAGTCTGTCAAAAAACTGGCAGAAATTAAAAAAGTAACAGAAGAAGAAATGAAGAATATTATCTTCAAGAATTATCAGGACCTGGTTTAGGTTTTAGTTTCTTTACCATAAGCAATGTGTTGTTTTTGTATTCTACATAATCCATGAATAATTCCGCTATCAACAACCCAAGCCGTCCTTCGTCTACCTTATGTTGCCGGCCATATCTCCTAAGTGCTTCCATATCTCTTCTAATTAAATCATTTGGTTTAAGTATTCTTGTTTTTTTGAACTCTTCATAATCGAAACCCGCACCAAAATCTCTGATTGAAACTTTGATTTCCTTATCGCTTCTATAGTACTGGAAATCTACTGTCGCTTCTGCATCTCCCCCATATGCGTATCTTGTAGCATTCTGTATTGCTTCTATGATGCAAGTTTCAAAGCCATCGGCAAGATCTGCGAGCTCTGCTCTTTCTAGATCCTCTGTAACTCTTCTAATTATAGTATAAATAGAATCGGCTGTTCCTTCTACTGAATCTACAATCCTAAACAAATAACCTGTATCCCTATCATCCTTTTGACATACAATTGCTTCTATAGGTTTTATGTTGGATTCTGTTTCATTTACCAAAATTTACACCTCACTATGGATGTTTTACTGCAATTTTATAATGCAAAGACGCCCCTATATAAATTTTACGAAAAAGCAAGTTTTTTAAACACTGTCCCAATAGGCATCGCCATGACAGTCAAAACGCCGTATTATTCATACCGGAACAAGCAGCTCTGCAAAGGCTGCAAATTGTGCGTGAAAGGAAGAAAACTAGTCTTGTTTGTGACAGGCCTGTGCAGCAGGAATTGTTTCTATTGCCCGCTATCAGAAAGAAAGTACAAGAAAGATGTGATTTGCGCGAATGAATGGGAGATTGAAAAACCAACAGACATCTTGTACGAAGCAAAGATGTGCGGCAGCACAGGCGCAGGAATCACAGGCGGCGATCCTCTATTGAAATTAGGCCGGACAATAGGTTATATCGGGCTGTTAAAGAAACGATTCGGCAAAAAGTTCCACATACATCTGTATACTTCGCTTCTGCTTGTCAATGAAAAAAATATGAAATCTCTATGTGATGCGGGTTTGGATGAAATAAGATTCCATCCAGATTTCATTTCAAAAGACTACAAAAGATTCTGGAGCAATATAAAATATGCAAAAAAGTACAGATGGAAGATAGGAGTAGAAATACCAATAATTCCTGGTTACGAAAAACAGACAGTTGAACTCATAGAATATTTCAAGAAGCACGTCGATTTCTTTAATTTCAATGAGCTAGAGATTGCAGGAGTCAACATCCCTAAGATGAAGAAAAGAAACTATAGAAGTAAGGACGGAATCAGCTATGCTGTCAAAGGAAGCCAGGAACTCGCACTGAAATTGATGAAAAAATACCCAAAACTAAGAATCCATTACTGCACAGCAAGGCTAAAAGACGCAGTACAGCTCGCCAACAGGATGAAGAATAGGGCGAAGAACGCAAAAACAAAATATGACAAAGTCACAAATGAAGGTATGCTGATAAGGGGTGCTGTTTACCTGCCTGACCTGAAGCCTGGTTTTGGGTACCACAACCTATTAAGACAGATAAGGAAAGGCGAAAATAAGAATAGAAAACATAACAAGCAAAAACTGCTGCAAGATCTCGCAGAACTGAAAGCTGCGATCAAGAACGAATTCAAGATAGATACAGTGATCGACAAGGACAAATTTAGGCTGATAACATCTACAGCAAACGCACGAAAGCTCGCGCGAAAACTTGAAAACGTGGCAATTGTAGAAGAATATCCTACAAAAGACTCGCTTGAGATAGAGCTGCAATTTCTCTGATTTTGGCCACATGTGTTCTGCAGAACAGTAAACTTTATATATAATTATGAATATATATTCATTTATAGGATATGAATACATATCCAAAACAAATTGGAGGTGGCAAAATGCCAGGAATGGACAGAACAGGACCGATGGGTCTAGGGCCAGGAACAGGCTGGGGCAGAGGACCTTGTGGAAGAGGCCAAGGCTTCGGAAGAGGTTTCGGGCGCGGACTCAGAAGGATGTTCGGCTTTGGCAGAGGTCAAGGAAGAGGCCTGGGCTGGAGTCGTTCGGACTTTACAGAGATAGAAGAGAAACAGCTTTTGGAAGAAGAACAGAAAGTGATAGAAGAAGAGCAAAAAGTATTAATAGAAGAGCTGACTAACATAAAGAAAAGATTGACAGAGTTAGGAAAGAATGCCAAGGCCTAGAATCCTAAGAAGAGTGCGGTGCGAGCCGAACATCAACTACTTCAAGCCAGCCGGCGTGCCGGTCAGGGCATTGGAGCAAGTAGAGCTAACTGTTGATGAATTCGAAGCTGTGAGATTAAAGGATCTGGAAGGCATGGAACAGTCAGACGCAGCAGAAAAAATGAATATCTCGCAGCCGACCTTTCATCGCTTGATCTTGTCCGCAAGAAAAAAGATAGCAGACGCGATTGTGAATGGTAAAGCGATCAAGGTCGAAGGCGGCAGCTATCAGACAGTCCGCCCGGGATTAGGGATGGGTAGAGGCAGAAGACGCAGAGGACGAAGAGGATCGCTTTTTCTATAAAAACATTTATTAACCTATAGCTCTATCTATATTTGCATGAAAAAAGTGGTGATCAGTTTAGGTGGTTCTATTATTGTTCCTGATAAAGTGCATTATCAGTTCTTGAAAGACTTCTGCAAAATAATAAAGAAGCAAAAGAACACGAAATTCGTCATTGTCACAGGCGGAGGGCAGATTGCAAGGAACTATATTGAAGCTGTGAAGAAAGCAGGAAAAGACACGCTATCCCAAAACCTTGTGGGAATCATGGCAACAAGATTGAATGCAATGCTCGTTGCGACTTTCCTGGACATAAAGAACTGGTACATCCTGCACACTGTTAAAAGCATAATGCAGAGACTGGAGCGCCAAAGGATCGTTGTCTGCGGAGGAATCCTGCCCGGAACGACAAGCGACGGCACTGCAATCCAGATCGCAGTCTCGATCAAGGCAGACATGTTCATCAACATAACGAATGTAAAAGGCCTCTATACAAAGCATCCGAAACTGAAAGGCGCAAAGTTCATTCCGAAAGCGACGCACAAATATCTTTACGACAGGGCAATGGAAATTAAATACAAGCCTGGCCAGCATTTTGTGATAGACCAGAAAGCTGCAAGGATCGCTTACGAGCACAAGGTGCCCATTGTCATAATCAAAGGCCTGGCAAATTTAGAGAAATGTTTAAATAATAAGAAGTATACTGGAACTGTAATTAGTGATTAATGAGAAAATTAAGATCGAGTTGATAATGAGGTGATACTTTTTGCGTATCGAGATTGATACACACAGGGATTCTAAAGAAGACATTAAAAGAATAATCAGGATGTTGGTGCACCTGGTAGGAGAGCACGCAATATTCGACAAGGCAATACACAGCTACCAGCAGGAGAGTAAAGAAGAGGAAAAAGGTCCTGACATGGTCAACTTGAACTTCCTTGACAGCGCGCCAAGTGAAGAGAAAAAAGAAGAAGAAAAGGAAGAGCCTAAAGTTGAGTTCTATTGA
>JAHWHE010000081.1 GCA_019323495.1 Candidatus Woesearchaeota archaeon
CATCTTTGTAACCAAATTTTTGTTCAAGACAGACAAAAGCTATGTCAAACGAAAACCCCATTTAAGACCAGAGCTCCATCCGTCTTCTATCAATCCTAAATTGGCAAGAGCCTGCATAAACTTGACAGGCTTGAAATATGGTGCGATAGTGGACCCGTTCTGCGGAACAGGCGGCGTCTTGATAGAGGCGGGCTTGATGGGCTTTGACTGCATAGGCTATGATTTGGACCAGATCATGCTGATCAAATCAAAAATAAACATAGAGCACTACAGGATAAAGAACTTCAAGCTGGAGATCAAGGACGCTACGACTTTGTCTAAAAGTTTAGGAAAGAATGCTACAGTTGTCACAGATCTTCCTTACGGCAGGGCAAGCAAACTCCACAACAAGGAACTGCTGCAGTTATACTCTCAATTTGTAGGTGTCCTGTATAATATTGTTGAACCGGGAACAAGATGCGTGATGATAATCCCTACTTACATTGACATAGGCTTTATCAAGAATTTCAAGATAAAAGAAAAATTCGAATTTTATCTACATAAGTCTCTGTCAAAACTGATTCTGGTCTTGGAAAAATCTTAGTTAATGGTGTAGTTCAAAGTATAGTTTCATTACTCTTTCCTTGTATTCGTTAAACACGCCCCTCATATGGGGGTATGTCTTGACGTATCTCTCTGTTATCAAGTTCATCCTTACTTCGAACTCTGTTTTTTCTTCTTCTGTTTCTGCCATCATTTCTTCATCAGGCGTCACGCTTTCTTCCATGTCTTCTGTTTCTTCTGTCATTTCTTCTTCAGGTTCCTCTTGTAATTCTGGTTCTTCTGTCTCTGGCTCTTCGTTTTCTGTTCCTGCCAGCATCTCTTCGTCAGGCGTCACGCTTTCTTCCATGTCTTCTGCTTCTTCTGTCATTTCTTGTTGTTCTTCTATGTTTTCCATTTCTTCTGATTCTTCCTTGACCATTTCTTCTGGTCTTGGATTTGTTTCTTCCATATGAGCATGAATTCTTTTCAATTTGTTTATTATGTCTGCCTTAGATTTTTCAACAACAGCTGCGGTCGGCATAATCAACTCAGGTTCTGTCGCAACCTCATATTCTATCTCAGGCTCTTCTTCTGCTTCCACAATAGCAGGCGCATATTTCTGCTTGATCTCTTCTATCAGCTTCTGCTGTTCTTCGTACGACAATCTTTCAGGCTCTGCTTTCTTTTCAGGCACATCGTAAATCTCGAGCTCTGGTGCGATTTCTTCTTTCTCTTCTTCTTCTTTTTCTTCAGGTTTGATTATCTCTTTTCTTATTTCTTCAAATTCTTCTTTTTCTTCTATAATCGGTTCTTTTTCAACAGTCTCTTCTTTCTCTTCAACCTCTTGCGTAACCTTGATAGTTGGGTGTGTTCCTGGCTTGTTCAGCACGACCGGTTGAAGTATCTTTGTTTCTTCTCTCTTCACAGGGCGTTTTATCGGCGGAGCCTTGAATATGTTGCTGATGATGTCATCCACTTCTTTTGTCTCCTCTTCTGCGTCTATCTCTGATTTTTCTTTTGCAATCCTTTCTGTCTCGACTTGAACAGGTTTTAATTTGTCTCCGTGCATTGGCTTCATGCCGATTATCCACATCCGTTCCTTGTCAAACGTGAATTCTATTTCGTAAGGCTCGTCATATTTGTCCTCGACATCCTTGGCAATATTGCTGAGCCTGATCATCTCTGCGCTTTCTAATTTAGAGCTTCTTAATTTTTTGTCAGGTAGGTCCTGCTTCTCAATCCTTCCCTGTACGCCACCAAAATAAGCCCAGGTTTGCCTGTGGACAGATTCATCAAGTATCCTGTTCTGCTTTTTGTCAAGTGTATAGCTGTCAGGCATTACTTCTGGCAATGTCTTTCCCAAGCCCCAGCAGATTTCAATGATCGCCTCGTTCCTGTTGCCGTTTGGATTTGAAGTTAGCAGAATGCCGCTTTTCTCGCTCTTGACCATCTTCTGGACAACGACTGCAGCGTACACATCTTTATGCCCATAACCATTCTGTACCCTGTGTGTGATATTGTCAGTAGAAAACAAGCTTGCCCAGCATGCCTTGATAGCCCTGAGCAATTGAACAACTCCTTGGATGTTCAGGAATGAAATGAATTCCCTGTCCTTGATCGCATGCGGTTCTTTTGCAACAGCAGAGGTTCTTACAGCGACTACGCCTTTGTCCCCTGTTTTCAAGAAGTCAAAAGCTCTTAATTGCCTGCTGAAGCCAACATCCACATTCATGCTTTCATATGCGTCAAGAATCTCCCGCTCCAGCATCTGCGGAAAATCAGAGCTGAGTATCAATGTCTGAATCTTTGTGGCGATCTCTCTTAACTGCTGCTTATCATTTATGTCTATCTTATCGAGATAATAATCTAGTCTTCCTTCAAAACCCTTGATAAAATCAGTATAAGCCTTGGCAGTTACTACAAAGCTAGGCGGGACAGCAAAGCCAGAACTATATAATGCGTTCAAGTCATACGCCTTTTTTCCGACAAGAACTAGGTCATCTGCATCTATCTTCCTAAACCAAACAACCCTTTTAAATCTAAACACCCCATTAAATTTTAACACTCAAGAGTAGAATACTATATTTAAACTTTTCTGTAGTGGTTTAAAAAGAAGAAGAAAAAGAAAAAAGCCCAAAATATTACTATTTTTCTTCGTTTTCAGTCAGTTTCTCCAAGTTTTCCAATGTGAAATTGCCGCCTTCCTCATCAAAATGCACTCCGTGCTTTTTGAACAATGCTTTCCACTCATCTTTTGTAGTGACTCCGTCCTTGTCATTGTCTGCGATCTTTGACGCTTCCTTAAAGAGAGTACTGCATCTTGTTCGGTCTTTAAGCAAGTTTGTCAATTGGCAAAAATTATTATACGAACCAATAGCTGTTGCCATGACTGTCAAGATCATTGCTCCTGTCAAGCCTCCTATAACATACGTCATCCTTCTCATGTGTTTGTTTGAATCGTATAGTCTTCCTTCTCTTCTGTTATATTCGTCATACATTTTCCTTACCTCCATTACATTTTTTAACCCGCCTCTTAATTTCGAACTTAAGCGGCCCGCGCATGTGGCACTACTGCTGGCGCAGGTGATGGCTGTGCAGCGCCTCTAGCAGGAACCCTGTACCAGTCAAATCGTCTTGCATCATCGCCTGTTCCGAAGCATGGTGTCTGGTTCTTGCCGTAGTAGCTGTACCTGAAATGCTGTTTGTATTTTTTCATCCCTTCTGCCAGGCTGTCGAAGATTGTTTTTACTTTTGTGTCTACTGTCAATCCTTTCTTCTTCAGCTCGTCAAAGAATGCGATGCCGAATGAATAGCCGTCCTCGTCCATTACTCCTGGCTGATGCATCATCGAAGCAGTCATGACAATGTCCCTGCCTCTTCCCAGTTCTTTTGCAAAATGACCGCTGTGGCACGCATCCACTAAGTATAATTCTCTTCCGCCGTTAATTCCTCTTACATATCTTGCAAGCTCATGATCATGCACAATGTCTTTTCCATTGTCTATAGCAGCGAAACTGTTTTCTCTTGCTGCGAAATTGCCGTCAGCGTCAGTGCCGTAGCTCCTGTGCAGATTGCCGTGCGTTGACAAGTATAATACGAAAACATCGTTGCTGTCAACCTTTTTTGCCATTTCTGCGAGTGTTCTCTCGAGATTTGCTTCTGTAGCATCGTGATTGTAGCTCGTATCCCTGTAAGCCTCTTTCAATTTATCAAAACCGTCTGGATAATGGCTCGCAGGATTCTTTGGATTCAATCCGTCCGGGATCAAGACCCTGATATTTTCTTTCTTGAAACCAAGATCTAATAATTGGTTGTAGATTCTAATCTGCTCTAGCAGGAATCTTTCCCTTGACCTTGGTCCGTAGCTTCCGAAAAAATCAGCAAACCTATGCTCTGCATCGTAGCCTGCAACAACAACAGCATATTTTTCGCTCGGCGTGCCGTTGTCAGCTACTGGCGCGTCAGCAGGGCCATTATTAATGTCCTTCATCTTGTCCAGCGGAGGATTTGTTTCAGGTTCGTGCCTGTCCCTTCCTCTATCACCGCCGTCTCTATCATGATCCCTGCCAAAGTCCGGGAAGTCAGGGAATGGTGGAATGTCTGGTGAATCCCTGTCCCTATCTCTTCCAGGTCTGTCAGGTTCTGAAGGACGTTCTGGTCCGTAAGGTCTATCAGGCTCTCTGCCATGTCCTCTGCCTGGCTCATCATCGGGAGGAACATAAGGTGGCGGTACGTGAGGATCAAAAGGTCTTCTTGGTTGTATTCCGAAAATATCTGCTACAAATCTATTGAAAGAATCGACACCAGAAGCGACATACATTCTTGCCATGTTCGGCAATTCTACTGTTGTGTAGTGCTTTGCATCGTCAAAAATCTCGCCGCTAGTAACGTATTGGACTTTTTTTTTTACGTCTTCGAACAATTCTCCGTTAACAGCGCTCTCTGCAACGCCGCTGCTGTAAAGATGATATCCTCCTTGTATTCCGACTAGCAGGCTTAGCAAGTCGCTGCTTGCATTCTTTCCAAAGTTGCCGACTTTTGCGATTTTGCCTGCAACGCCTTTGATGTACTTGCTCTTTGTGCTTTTTGCTAGTTTTTCAGCAGCTTTTCCGACTGTTCCGCTGAACCATTTCGCACCGACAAGGCTTGCATATCCTTTCAGTCCGATAGCAGCGTCCAGGACATACGGCGCAACCTTATTCCTGTAGAAATTATCGTCTTTTAATTTTTTGAAGAATGATTCCAGATTCTGTTTTGAAAATACTTTCTTTGTTTTTTCCTTGTCTATTCCCAGGATACTGCCTAACCTTGCAATGCTTTCCTTGCTTTCATCCAGAATATTTACTAAATTTTTTCTTACATGCTTGTATGTTATAGCTTCTTTTCCGATATATCCTCCCGCACCTATCAAAGCTCTTGTAACTAATAATGGAACATAGAATCCGGCTGCAAACATTCCGCCATAGAACAATAATGTGCTCGCATTTCCTTTTCCAAGGAATTTTCCCTGCTTCAATTCTTCCTTGTACTTCTTTATGCTCCAGTCTCCTCTAACTAGATTATAGCCTGCTGTAAGAAACGCTTTGACATCGCGCACAGGATTCGCAGCGTGCAGTCCGTTATATCCTGCTCTAGCTAACAAATCCAGACCAGCACCTGCAGCCCGTCCTGCTTTTTCGCCTGCTTTCTCAAGCAGGCTTGGCTTGTCCACAAGCGCAATGCTTCCATTTCCTTGCACAATACTTTCTAGTCCCATGAATAAAGAATATAACAGGAATGCTTATGATACTAACCAGTATAGAACATAGGGCGGAATATTTTCTATATAGATGGACAAGCTTTATTAATTTCTTCGCTCATATCCTCTACATGGGGTTATGCAATACTTTGTACAAGATTCACAGAAGATTCGAACAGTATTCCTTGACAAGAACAGATCTCGCTGTAACATACGCAGCTACTGTTTTTGGGGCGGCCGCGCCAGTAGTATCTGCATTTGCAGCAGCAGACTATGCGCACAACCCTGAATTGTCAACGGCAACGATCATAGGTTCTATTTTGGCTGCGCCTCTCTCAGCTGCGTTACTGGCATGCTATAGCATAGATCTTGCATTCTGGCGAAAGAAAAGAAGACTGCTTAAAATAGCAGATATCGCAGACCATACAAGGATCAAAGAGAAAATAAAACAAGAAAGCCTGGAGTTCTTGGTTGGGTAATATCATTCCACCAAAACCTTTATAAATAGAATATAATCTCTAGCATACAATAAGGGGTTATATCTCACCCGTTCGTACTATCCGCGTGGATAGGAGGCAGTTATAATATGGCAATTGACAAAGCAACTATTAGCAAAGCTTTGAAGCAAGCTCGAGAAAAAACAAAAACAAGAAAATTCGCACAGACAGTAGACTTTATTGTTAATCTTAATCTTGACATGAAAGCAAACAAGGTTGATTTCTTTGTTGACTTGCATTATGAAAGAGGAAAAAAGACAAGCGTCTGCGCATTGGTAGGAGCAGAGCTATTGGATAATGCAAAAGAGAATTGTGATTTTGCAGTGGAATCTGAAAATTTCGTCAAATACCAGAAAGACAAGAAAGAAACAAAGAGACTAGCTAAAAAATATGATTATTTTATTGCACAGGCCAACATAATGCCTAAGATCGCAGCAGCATTCGGACGTTACTTTGGTCCTTTGAACAAGATGCCTAATCCAAAGGCAGGCTGTGTTGTTCCTTCTAATGCGAACCTTGCCCCTTTGGTAAAGAAGCTGCAGAAACTGGTTAAGGTTAGATCATTAAGAAATCCTGTTGTTCAGGTTGCTGTTGCGACAGAAAAGATAGAAGATGAAAAGATTATCGATAACATATTGACTGTTTACAAGGCGCTATTAACGCATTTGCCTAATGGAGAAAACAATGTCAAAGGCGCTTATTTGAAATTGACAATGGGGCCGGCGGTAAGGATAGAATGAAAGCAGCTGAATGGAAAAAACGGTTAGTACAAGAGTACGTGAAATTGATCAAGGAATATCCAGTTGTTGGAGTAGTTGATTTTACGTCCCTGCCAGTTCCGCAGCTGAACAGCATGAAAGCGAAGTTAAGGGATAAATTGGTTTTGAAAGGCGGTAGAAAGAAATTGTTCGAGCTCGCGCTGAAGACTGCTGCAAAAGACAAGCCAGGCGTCGAAAACATGATAGAATTTTTGAACGACGGTCTGCCAGCCATGATATTCACAAAAGAGAATCCGTTCTCGTTATACAAGACACTGCAGAAGAGCAAGTCAAATGCGCCTGCAAAAGCAGGACAGAAAGCGCCAAAAGACATAATCGTTCCTGCAGGACCGACAAGCTTTACACCAGGTCCTATCATCGGCGAGCTTGGCAGTGCAGGCGTCAAGGCAGGTATCGAGGGCGGAAAGGTAGTTGTCAAGGCAGACAGCCTTGTACGTAAAGAAGGCGAAGTAATCGATGCAAAGCTTGCAGGACTGTTGTCGAGGCTGGGCATTCAGCCTATGGAAATAGGTTTGAACATCATCGCTACATTCGAGAACGGCCAGATCTTCAAGAAAGCAGTGCTTTCAATCGACGAGAAGCAGTTCATCGATAACATTACAAAGGCAAGCAGATGGGCATTCAATCTTGCGATGAATGCAGGCATCTTGACCAAGGAAACAACTGAAATCATGATCATCAAGGCTTTCAATGAGGCAAAAGCATTGGCAATTGGCCAGAACATTTTAGCCGATGCAGTTGCTGAGCAAGTTTTGGCAAAGGCTGAAGCTCAGGCCAAGGGCCTTAAATCAGCTGCAAAACTAGATTGATTGTACCTTACATTTATACAATCTTGGAGGGAGAAAAATGGAATACATCTACGCTGCAATGTTGATTCACAAAGCAGGAAAAACAATCGACGAAGCTACTTTAAAAAAGGTGTTAGAGGCTGCTGGTGTTGCTGTTGATGAAGCAAGAGTCAAAGCTACTGTTGCTGCATTACAGGGCGTTAACATTGATGAAGCTATTGAGAAGGCTGCTGTTGCTGCTCCTGTTGCTGCGCCTGCTGCAAGCGGTGCTGTAGCGGAAGCAAAACACGAGAAGAAAGAAGAGAAGAAAGAAGAAGGCAAGAGTAAGGAAGAAGCCGCAGCTGGACTAGGAGCTTTGTTCGGTTAAATTTTTTTAATTTTTTATTTTTGATATTCAAATACAAGACTACTTAAAAGCGTTACAAGATGGACATGCCAACGGAACAAAATCCGGATTTAGAAAGATGTGAAGCTGAAATCGTTCAGCTCAAAGAAAAATACAATCTGCTCTACAGAGAAAAAGAAGAGTGGGCAAAGAAAAAGAGCGAGATTTCTAAGGAGATAGTAGAGCTGATAAGAGAGGTCAAGCGCTTCAAGCAGAGCAGAAATAGTTTTAATTCTCATATCAAGGAGCTAAAGCAGCAGAGAGACAGCTATAACGAGAAGATTAAGCAGGTTCTCGAAGTCATAAAGCTGCTGAACAATCAGATAAAGCAGATGAAGAAGAACGCAGGGATCAAGGAAGATCCTATGAGAGTAAAGGAAAAACTAGACAAGCTCAACACCAGGCTGGAAACAGAAGCCCTGTCTTTTGCAAAAGAAAAGGAATTGATGAAGCAGATAAAGGACGCCAGGAAAGAATTTGACCAGGTAAAAGAGATAACAAAGATCTGCGAGAAAATAGAAGAAGAGAAGCAGAATGTCAAGAAAATAAAGCATGAGGCAAAGGAGTTGCACAACAAGATCCAGCAGATCGCGAAGAGGAGCGAGGAAAGGCATCTGCAGTTGCTGGAGCAGAGCAAGAAAGTGGATGCACTTAAGATAAAGGAAGAAGAGGCCAGCAAGAATTTCCTGCAAAAGAAAGAAGAATGCGCAAAACTGGAATCTGTTCTGAAGGACGATCTGCAGAAGACGACAGAGATTAAAAAGAAAGAGAAGAAAAAGAGAGACAAGATAAAGAAAAAAGAAAAGGAAAAAGTTGAAAAAGTAATCGGCGACAAGAAAAAAATCGCAGAAGAGAAACTAAAGAAAGGCGAAAAACTAACGAGAGACGATATAATTCTTCTACAGGGCTAAGCTTATTTTAGGCGTATTTAAAGCCTATTTAAATAAGAGTAGAAAACAATTTAAATTCATTATAAACTCTTCAATTGGGTGAATAAAAATAACGCTTGATGTTAAATGCCTGACAGTTATAGGGGCAAGTTACAATAATTCTGGAAGGAAATATGATAGGGAAAAGAAAGAATGGGTAAAGATAGATGTTAACAAGAAGATAGATGCAGCTTACCTGAGGCACAGGGATAAATTATTGAGAGAAGTCCCTGAACACACGATTCTAAGAGACGATGGCGTGTTTAAAGACAGATTAAAACACCACATGTTTGTTGCAGGACTCCCTGCTTCTGCATTCACTTTGATGAATGTGTGCAAGGCAAGCCAGATTCCTTTTGCACCCCTTGTCAGCAATGATCACGGCAGATTGATACTCGAAGAGTTTAACAGGATATTCAATCCTCAAGTAAGATACAGTACAAAATTGGTTTTTGTTCACGAGGGCCTGCCTGAAGACTGGAAGATGAGCGGCACTCTTGGAAAAGGTCATAACGCGTGGATGAGAGAATTTCCAGATATCAATCCGCACACGCCTTTGTTTTTATTGAACGGGGATACTCCCTTATTATCAAGGCTTGACGAGACAGTGACAGATCCTGATTTGGATAAATACAAGGCGATTATGGAATTCAATTGCAGAGAGACTATTTTTGGAGTTGATTTTGACCAGAGGGAAGACAATGGTTGGTGGCATAGAAGATATCATGCAATAGAAGTCGCGCGAAGATTGATGTATAAGGAAGGCAATGGTATTGCGCTTGATTATTTGGCAGCACGTCCATTCTTGGATCCGGGTTATGATGCAAGAAAATCGTCTGAAAAAAACAATGAAAAGGTTGTCAAGAAATTAATCAATGATGTAATACTCAAGGAAGGCAGGTGGAAGACGGGCTTGCGTTTAATTGTCAAACATTTTGGAACCCTTCTTCCTGTAGCTGTTCGGCACACACTAAAAAACTACATTGTCCCTGAGACCATAAGAGAAAAACACGTCTTCAAGCACAGGATCCCTTTCGAGACGTGGGAGGATTTTGCAGGATTCGTTCTCGGCGGGCCAGTAAAGATAAAACCCCATTCTGATGTTACTAAATTGATCGACATTGATTCTTACGAAGACTGGGACATGGTGTGCGGTTTGTTTGAGCTGGCAGAGAAATTCGGTTACAAAAAATCAGATGTTTATCCGCATTGGGATGAGCTACAGGAAATGAGGTCTGCAGTTCCAGGATTGATAGAGAGAGGGGTAAGGATGGCAGATCTCGAATACATAAGATATTTGTTCTCCCTGCACACAAATCTTGAAGGCAAGTTTCCATATGATGAAAACGGCAACTATAAATCAAAGATCTGGCCAGAAGAACAGATAAGAAAAGGAATAGAATATCTTGCAAGAATGAATGCAGGATTCAAACAAAAAGAATTGCAAACAACAACGAGTGTTGCCTGAATTTTAATTATTTCTTGAACTCAGAATAACCGCACTTTCCGCAAACGACCCTGTCTTTATGCTGTGCTAGAAAGACTCCTTTCCCGCACTTAGGGCAGGTTTGCCTCTTTCTTTCTGCTTTGTCGCCTTTCACTTCATACAGCTTTGATAACCGTGCTTTGACTTTCTTTGCCATTTTCTTTCACTTATTCCTTCTTCTCTTCTACTGCTGGTGGTGCTGCTTCTTCAGCAGGCGCTTCTTCTTTTTTCTTGCTGTTCTTTTTGACAGTCGACTTCTTTTCTATTTTCTTTAAGTCTGCTTCGCTCTTGTAAACATGAGCCTTTATGGTCGCTATGGATTTTCCAAAAGCAGTTTTTATCTTGCTGATAATTATAAGCTTTTCATCAATCTTCAGCTGGGCTGCAAGCTGGTTTTTTATGTCTGCCCTGCTAGGAGTTGCTCCGTCAAAATTCATTTTAGCAACGACATTCTCCCTGTTCAATAATTCTGCCGGTTTCTTTTCTATTATTTGGATTGCCATTTTATCGTATCTTTATTGCATATTCTCCTGCAGCGGTTGCGCCAATCTTTTGTGCAATCTCTGATTTCTTAGGATCCAATACAATAATTCTTCCTCTCCACGTTGTTGTGAACTGGTTCTTTTTGCAGACCGGGCAAACCTCGCCGGTTACAAACATTTTGCAGTTTTTGCATACTTTTTTTGCCATTTTTGATTTCTCGAATTTTTAAATCTTATTTTTTCTTGGTTTCTTTTTCTTCTTTCTTAGGTGCCGCACTGCCTTTTTCAAAATCTTCTTTTATCCAATCAAGTTTTCCAAGGCCTTGCTGCCTCATCGTAACTCCTATCTTTGGATTTGAGATGTCCTTGAACGAAACAGCGATGATTCTCGCTCTGCACTCGTCACCAACTTTCAATGTCCTGTGCGAGTCTCTTCCTGTCAAAACCTTTTCTTTTGAAAATGAAACGAAATCATCCATTGTCTGCGAAATATGTATCATGCCGTCCATCGGGCCCATGTTGATGAATGCGCCGAAATCTGCCATGTCCTTTATCCTGCCATGCAGGACTTCCTGCAGTTCAGGCCTGAACGCAAGCAAAACGAATTTTGTCTTGTAGAAAGGCGCTCCGTCCCCAGGAATGATGACGCCTTCTCCTATTTCAAGGATCTCGCTTACGTCGATGACGTTCCCAAAATCCCTTGAAATGTAACCTTCGAATTTCTCTCTAAGCTGAGTGAGCACTGCTTTTTCCAGTTCCTCGTTCATCAAAGCAGGCGGTACTCGTATATGGTCTTGGATTTCAACCTTGTAGAACATTTTGATTCCTTATATTAGTTTTACGTGTTTTTTTTGCCTTAATATCAAAATTTGAACGTTATTTTCCTTTAAAATCCTTTTAAAGGCTTGATCTTGCGTTGCAACCGCAAATCCTCCCCTTTTTGCTATTTTTAAGATAAGTTCGTCCACATTTTTAAAGCTTGTTGTTTTACTGCTAACAACGCGAATATTGAACTTATTTATAAATTGTAGTGCTAGTTTTGCAGCTTCTCTGTGCTTTTGTTTTTGTCTTTTATCCTGGCTGATTTTTATTAATTCGTTGACACTCTCATCAACAACATAAAGTTTGGGGTCAGGGATTTCCTCTTTGATTTGCGTAAAAACATCGATTTTAAGCGTGCCAGGAATCATGAGGAAATTCGTGTCAAGTATGATCTTCATTTATAAAGAGGTGCTTAGTTCTATATATAAAGATTACCCTATATTCTCATTATATAGCAAACTTTAAATATTTCCCGGACTATAAAGTATATAAGATGGCGTGGCTCGATAGTTTGAAAAAGATTACAGCAGGTTTATTTGGGACTGCAGGGCTAGAGAACAGGCTAGAGAGCTTTGACCCGACAGCTGATCAGTCAATCAAGGCAATTTCACCTAACGAATTCTTGAGGGAAACTTGGTATCTTAATGAAAACAACAACATAGAAGTCAGAAAGACCAAGATCAAGGAATTCAATGATGAAGAAGACATGAAGAGAGCTGTTTTCTTGTACACCCATTACAATGTCTTTGGTAAGACACTAAAGAACATGATGGGAAAGGATTGGCATCAGACCACGATATATAATTATGGTTTCAATCAGGCAAGAGGAAAATGGTTTGTTGAAACAGATTTTGTTGGAAACGGAATAGATTATGCAGAATTAATAAGAACAGAAGAGGATTCTGGAAAAATAGTAAGCATGCTTGAAGACATCATTGAAAATGCAGTTGTCATGGAAGTTGCAGCGCCATTGTTCTTGAAGCCTGATGCAAGATGGATGAAAAAGCACGGCGCAGACAAGGCACACAGAGGAATAAGCGAATACTCAAAGAGCTTGAGTTCAGACTGTGTTGAAACAGATACAGCAGTGCTTAGGCAGGCATTGAACGCTTTTGTTAATGGAAATTTGATGGATGAAACATTCTTCACAGACAGCTATCCAGGAAACTGGATCCCTATAGACAATGAGCCGGCTAGAATCGATCTTGACGGAAAACAAAGATGGTTCCTGGGAAACTTTAACAGGCCGCACATTATCAATTATTCTTCTAAACTATCGAAGGAGCAGAGGCAGTACCTGAACTGGTTCTGGAAAGTTGAGACAAACAAGGCAGTTAGCCTGTTCAACCAGTATGTTGCTGAAGCTCTGGAAAAGCCAAAAGAAACAGTGCTAAGTTGCATTGATATTTACTTGAATCTAGACGAAGAAAAGACAAACGAGCTAAAGCAAAAAATCATGCAGAGCAAGGACAGGAAAAATATTGCAGATTATGTTGAAATAATCGAGGAATTCGATCCGTCTCTGAAAGACAGGGTCTACATGATCAAGAATCATCTTGCAAACCTGAAGAAAAGGGACTTTGTTGACAATGAAAACGACGAAGTCAAGTTCTATGTCGCGCAGCTAGTAAGAAGCCTGGCTTCATGCGGAGGCAAGGGCGACAGAAGAAGAAAGGAAACAGACCTTGAGAAATATCTTTACTTATGCAAGGAACAAAAGTTCCAGCTAGAGCTTGCAATAGATTCTGCACGCTACCTGGAAGATTACGCTCAAAAGCACATGTCATGGTTCGATCGTAGGACCATTTCTAAAATGCGAGCCACGCTAGAGAAAGACTACGAAACCATGTACAAAGTGCGTTATGAGAAAAAAGAAGAAGCAGCACCAGTGGCATCTCCTGTAAGGATCATGCCAATGGCGAACTTCAATGCTGCTTGATTTTTTCTTTTTTCTATATAGATTATAGGGACAGGTGATTTATAGGCATAAGGCTCTACTATTCCCTATGGCGAGAGAAAAGATAGACAAGGAAGTGAATTCAAGGCTCTATTTTGGACTGCGGGCTTTGCTTCCAGAATTGATTCCTTTTCTTAGAGAGGAGTATCCTAAGACGCACCAGCTTCTTTCTCCAAAAGACAATACGATACTGCCTGACATAGAAGCAGAAGACAAGGGAATAGATGTGATAAGAGCAGAATTTCCTGCAGATTCTATCGTAGCTGAAGAAAGATCAAAATTCCATCAGAACATATACGGAAAATCCAAGTACAGATGGACTGCTGATTTTATCGATGGCTCAAGCAACTTTAGGAAACATCGTCCTTATTTCGCAATCAACATGTCAATCCAAAGAGGGGATGAGGTGCTAGGAGGAATAATCTGTGATCCTATGAATGAAAGGGCGTATCATGTTAGAAAAGGGCACGGTGCACATGTGAATGGTGAGCAGTTATTGGTATCAAAACAAGAAGATCTGTCAAAAGCAGAGATCGCGCTCATATCTTCGAATTCTTTTGAAAAGCATGGAGAAGAAGAGTTATTGCATAGGCTGGAACAGGCGATCAAAAGCGCCAGGAAAAAAGGCTGCACTTCTCTTGAGCTTGCAGCGTGTGCAGCAGGCGAGATAGACGGGGTTGTGAAGCCGACAAAAAACAATTGGGTAGATGCGGGTTTATTGATGGTTCAGGAAGCGGGCGGACAAGTAACTGTTTTCGACAGGGGTTCCCATAAGGTTTATGTCGCTTCAAATCCATACATCCATGGAGATTTGTGTAGGGTTGTAAGAGAGAAATAAGAAATTTAAAAAAGAATTATTTTATAATTTCAAGCCGATCGTATAGCTCAATAGATTGCTTGTCTTGTCGACGATGCTCAGCATGTGGTGCAAGATTTTTCCATCTTTTTTCTTTGCAAATGCGTCATTAATGTCGTTGCCAAGCTTTGCTTTTTCCTTATCCAATGCAATCGCCCTGTTCTTGTCGTATTTGTAGAATAACTCGTACAGCTCGATAAAGGCATTGTTAACTGCAGACAGCAAGTTCAGCACTTCAGGCGCAACAGCAATCTTGTTTTCTGCAACATAAGTAAACAGATCCCTGTACTCGTCTGCGATCTTTTCAAGCTCGTTAACAAGGCAGTATAAGTATGTGCTGTGCTTTGTATATCCTTTCTTGTTGATGATCCTTCTGCAGATTGTTGTCAGCCTGTTGTTGATCTGCTCGCTTGACTTGATGCTCATCAATTGCTCGAATTCTTTTGCTTTTATTGCATCGCAGCCGTCAGTGGCCATGCTTTTCAGCATCAAGAAAATCCTTCTTAAAATAGAATCAAATTCATTATCCAACGGTCCGCCTATGCATTTGATAGTGCAGCTCGTCTTGCTCTGGCTTACTATCTCGAACCCGAGCAGGCTTCTTTGGATAGCTTTCTGGATCTCTTCTATCTGCCCTGGCCCTTCGACCAGCACTGTGATCTCATCAAAGCCCAGTTTATAGGCAGCAGGCAGAAATTTTCTCAGCAGTTTCTGGCCGATGTCTTTGACATCTATGGTTGTTTTTTCTAATGCAACCTCTCCTGTCGTGCTTAAGATTAATTTGCCTGCTTCTTCATTTATGTCCAATTCGTCTCCTGATTTCAGGCCGAATGTTTTAGTCCATCTGCTGGGCAGACTTACAGTCAAAGTCGCCCTTCCTTGGCTTACTAATTTTCGTTTCATTTTATATAGATAATAGTGGGATTTATATAAAACTTTTGCTTATATAGAGTCTATATAGATATATACTTCTCTATATTCTATTGAGATTACCTATATATCAATTCCAGCCATTAAAGTCCTTAGAAGAGGTGCAAATTGGAGGCAAACAAAATGGCAGGAAACAAAACAAGAGACGGCATCAAGCTTACTAAGATTGTAAGTGCAGTGAGTGATATAACTGGCATAACAATCAGGGATGGGACAAACCATCAATACATCATAAACTATGCTGGAAGAAGGCCTTGCCCTCTTGACACAAGCACAGACGCAAGAAGAATGATCGTTCCGTGGCTTTACGCTGTGACTGGCTACGACAAGAGCAAGATATACGAAAATCTGAGAGCCGGCAGATGGTATCGCAATTAAGAAAACTGGTTGGGTTGTGCGGTTATGTCTTATGGTAATTCCTCAACAATCGCCAAACCCCTGCACAACCGCCAGTTCATTATTAAAATACAATTGGAGGCAAACAAAAATGGAAAAATCAAACAAAGGAGAAAAAAGCAATTATAGAAAATTGATAGATTATCTAAGAAGAAATCCAGAATTGGACAGATCGGATGTTAGGATCCCAGAAGATCCAATCGCAAGGATTCTAAAACAATCAGGACCAGAAATACCAGAGCCAGAAATACCGGTTGGTATTCCATGCCCTATTCAAGACCCAAAAAACAGATTGCAGGAATTCATGGAAAGCACAGGCGGAAAAAGCGCTTATGGAAATTACATGAGAATGACAAGAAACG
>JAHWHE010000082.1 GCA_019323495.1 Candidatus Woesearchaeota archaeon
TATTGATTTCTCACACGATCGAATTAGAAGATCTTAAAGATAAAAAATTAATGGTCGACGCGCACAACATGCTCTATCAATTTCTTACAACAATAAGGCAAGCTGACGGAACTCCTCTGATGGATAGTAAAGGAAGGATCACTTCGCATTTGACAGGCTTGTTCAACAGGACTACAAAGTTCATGTCTTTGGGTATGAAGCTGGCTTTTGTTTTCGACGGAGAAGTTCCTGAACTGAAATATACTGAATTATCGAAAAGAAGAAGCTTGAAAGAGGAAGCGCATAAAAAACACAAAGAGGCTGTTGAAAAAGAAGACATAGAAGCGATGAAGAAATACGCAACAAGAACCACAAGGCTGACAGGGCAGATGATAGAGGAAAGCAAAGAACTGCTGGATGCGCTCGGAATCCCTGTCATTCAGGCACTTAGCGAAGGGGAAGCACAAGCGGCCCATATTGTAAAACAAGGGGATGCATATGCTGTCGTGAGCCAAGATGCAGATTGCCTGCTATTTGGCGCGCCAAAGCTAATAAAGAATTTAAGTGTGGCTGGCAGAAAAAAGATGCCAAGTAAACTCGCATACGTCTCTGTTAAGCCTGAATTGATTGAATTAAAAGAAAACCTGAGCAATCTTAAACTAAGCCAAGACCAATTGATTGCTCTTGGGCTTCTAGTCGGTACAGATTTCAATCCCGGCGGAATCAAAGGCATAGGACCGAAAAAAGGCCTCAAGCTAGTGCAGGAATGTGGAAAGGATTTTGACAAATTATTCAAGCAGGTTGAATGGGGATTTGATTATAACTGGGAAAAGCCTTTTGACTTGATCAAGAACATGCCTGTCGATAAAAAATATAAATTGAACTGGCATAAAATTGATAGAGACGCTGTTTTAAGGATCCTGTGCGATAAACATGACTTTTCAGAGGAACGAGTTGTTAAGAAATTAGACGAGGTTGGCAGCAAGCAAGAAAAAGCATCCCAAAAAGGTTTGAAACAATGGTTCTAGCGGTCAAATGCAAATTAAAGGATGCGCATAAAATAAAGCAGACTTTGATAAAAGAAGGAATACTCGAAAAAGATTATCGAATGGCGACTGACAAGGAATTCGCATACATTCCTATCAAAAAGAAGATAAAAAAGAAAGGTTGCTCTATTATACAGAAGAGACTGCCAAAAATAGAAAGAATGACTACTCTTGCAGATGTTCTAAAAAATAAACTTAGTGCTGCTGAACTAAAAATGCTGCCGAGCGCATATGACATTGTCGGAGACATCGCAATAATAGAAATAAAGTCAGAGCTAACGCCTAGAGAAAAATTGATTGCAGAGGCTCTGCTTAAACTTCATAAAAACATTAAAACAGTTGTTAAAAAATCCGGCATCCACGCAGGAGAGTTCAGGCTGCAGAAACACAAGCATCTTGCAGGCGTCCGGAAAAAAGAAACTGTGCACAAAGAAAACGGCGTGGTGCTGAAATTAAACATAGATAAAGTGTATTTCAGTGTAAGGTCCGGCACAGAAAGGCTGAGGATTGCGAAACAAGTCAAGAACAAAGAAAACATTCTGGTTATGTTTAGCGGCTGTGCCCCTTTTCCATTGGTCATTGCAAAGAACAGCAAACCAAATTTAGTAGTTGGAGTCGAGAAAAACAAAGACGGGCATAAATATGCATTGGAAAACTTGAAACTAAATAAAAGCATAACGAATGTTGAACTGCTCTTGGGGGACGTAAAAAAGATCGTGCCTAAATTAAACAAGAAATTTGACAGAATATGCATGCCCTTGCCAAAGAGCGCAGAAGACTTCCTTGGCTGCGCACTGCTTGCTTCAAAAAAAGGAGCTATTGTGCATTTTTATGATTTTCTCGACGAGGAAGACATACCTCATAAAGCCATTGCAAAAATCAAAAAACACGTAGAGAATTTTAAAGTTCTGAATGTTGTCAAATGCGGCCAATTTTCGCCGAAAACGTTCAGGGTCTGTGTTGATTTTATTGTTTTATAGCTTTTTTGGCTTGAACCCTTTGCATACCAAGAAAACTTCCTTGCTTCGTTTTTTGCTGGCTTCTGGCTTTTGCGTCTTTACAAAACTGAAATAGGATTCTGCTTCTTTCCTGAAGGTTTCGTATTCCTTGCTCTGGAAAGTCTTGCACAAAAAGTTACCGCCCTTTCTCAAGAATTGTTTTGCGATGTCAAAAGCCCTCATCGACAGCTCTAATGAAAGTTCTTGATCAAGATGAATAATGCCCCTTGTTTTAGGAGCCATGTCGCTCGTAACCACATCGAATCTTTCATTCTTGACCTTGCCTTTGATTGTGGATCTGATCATATCAATAATCTCATCCTTTGTTATATCGTGCTGGATGAATTCTATGTGTTTTTCTTTGAATTCCTTTATATTCGAAATATCTACCCCGAGAATGTAGCCCTTACTGCCCACCATCTTACTGCTGACCTGTATCCAGCTGCCCGGCGCACAACCCAAATCCAGAACAGAATTGCCTTTCTTGATCAATCTATATTTTCTGTTTAGCTGAATAAGCTTGTAGGCAGCCCTGCCTCTATATCCTTCGCGCAGAGCTTTTTTTGTAAACTTGTCTTTTTGTTTCATAGAATCTAGCCGAACATGTTCATGAATTCGTCTGTGCCTACTGTTTCTTCACTTCTCACCTTATCAATGGCGTCGTAGAAATCATGTTCATGAACCTCGTCCCTGTTATCTCTTATAGCAAAATAGCCTGCTTCTGTGCAGACAGCTCTTACATCTGCTCCTGTGCAGCCCAGCATGTTTTCGATCAGAGTTTTCTTGTTGAATTTCCTGATCTTCATCCCTTTTGAATGTATGTCAAAAATCTGCTTGATGCCTTCTTTATCAGGTTCAGGGATTCTTATTAATCTATCCAACCTGCCAGGTCTGATGACTGCAGGATCCAGTATGTCTTTCCTGTTGGTAGCGCCGATTATTTTAACATTGTCTAGTTCTTTAAATCCGTCCAGTTCTGCCAGCAATTGCATAAATGTACGCTGCACTTCTCTTTCACCGCTGGTACCGATGTCCATTCTTCTCGCAGCAATAGCGTCCAATTCATCAATAAATACAATGGCAGGTCCTTTGTTTCTTGCAAGCTCAAATATTTCTTTGACTAGTTTTGCGCCCTCCCCTATGTATTTTTGAACCAACTCAGAGCCAACTATCTGGATGAATGTGCTTTCTGTGCTGGCTGCAACTGCTTTTGCAAGAATTGTTTTGCCGCAACCAGGAGCTCCGTGCAATAAAACACCTTTAGGGGGTTTGATACCTATCTGCTTGAACAAATGAGGTTTTTTCAGAGGAAGCTCAATTACTTCTCTTATCTCGTTTATCTGATCTTTTAATCCGCCTATGTCTTTCCAATTCACTGTTGGTTTTTCGATTATTACAAACTTTTCTACATTGAATTTCCTGCTTGATCTAATCTTGTCAACAACTGTCAGATTCTTTTGGTGCGCCAAGACTTGATCGCCTGCTTTCAATTCCTTGACTTCTCCATCAATTTCTACAAAAAATTCATTGCCGTTCTTCAAAGAAACCAATGCTTTGCCATCTATCAGATCTTTTATTTCACAAACAAGATAGGGCGGAGTCTTGTATTTTCTTATTTCATCTTTCAAATGCTCTATTGTTTCTCTTAGAACTCTATTTTCATCTTCTAATACATTAACTTCAGTCGTGTAACCATACATAACTTTATCCAACTCCCCTGAATCCGAATTCGACGTCATTACCTCTTTATCCTGTTTTGGTTATATTTAAAGGTTACTATTAACTGTTCAGGGGTTTTGTGTGGCGAAATTTAAATTTCCACAAGATATTTAAACAACTAAAATTAATAGGATTAATTATGGATAATAGGCTTATTACTGCGTTATTAATAATTGCATTATTCTATTTTGCCTACAAAGCACTATTTAGATTTAAACTCGATACTAAAAAATATCCAGACGAAATAGAAGATATAATCAATTCTGAAAAATATAAAGTAAAGGGGCAATTCGATCACTAACGTAAAGTGGGTTTGTGTTTTTAGAAAATTTATAATTATTCTGTGCTTGTTGTGATATTCACATCTTTTACTAAAGCAGATCCAGTTATCACAGGCGCACTCACTTCCCAACCGCACTGCTGTCTTCGCTCTTTCGAAACTTTGGCTATGTTTTTCAACAGATTAAGCATGTTCTCAGTGACCCTTATGTCTTTTATGCTTTTTACAACTTCTCCGTTCTTGTAAAGGAATATCCCGTCCCTAGGAATTGTTGAAAAATCTCCTGTGGTATAGTTCTGGAAACGCGTATACCATAAGTTTGTAATATGCAAGCCTGAGAAATCCGCAAACATTTGTTTTTCTTTTTCTTTTCCTGACTCGACAACAAAATTATTAGGTGATGGACAAATCAACCCGGCGTTCCCAGTCGTCTTTGTTTTGTATTTTCTTGCAGTACTTTCATTATGCAGATAAGTTTTCAGTATTCCTTTGTCTATCAGCAGAGTTTTCTGAGTTGGGTGTCCTTCGTCATCGAACTTGCTGCTTCCTAACCCGCCTGGAAAGGTTCCATCATCATATATTGTGACAGCAGGACTCGCCACTTGCTTGTTCAGCATATTTGTCAGGAAAGAATAGCCTGCTTCAACATAATAAATAGATGCGCTGTCCAGATGATCTATGAAATTAGCAAAAGGATAGGGCGAAAAAATAACATCAAATTTTCCAGGCTTTAATTTCTCAGGATTCATGGCCTGTTTTGCTGTTGTCCCTGCTTCTTTCCCTGCTTCTTCTGGGTCAAAGTCTGACAATTGCGTGAAAATCTGGTTGCTATAACCAGATGAATCTTTTTCACAGTGGGCCCTTATAGAGAAATATAATGCTGTTCCTTCATCTTCTACATCGACCTCTTCGCTGGAAACCAGATGCTCGCTATTGTCTATGAATTCTAATACTCCGTTGGTTCTTTTGGCGCCTACGCTTAATGCAGCGTTAATGCCTCTCTCAACATAATCGATACTGTCCTCTCCAAGTTCTGCTATTTTCTTGTCGTATGTTTTTTCTATTTCTTTGTACTTGAAAGGGCCCTTTGCAATGCCCATGAACTCTTCATTTGGTTTTGTTGCTTGTGCGAATTTTATTAAATTGCTTACTGCGCTGTCTGCTGCGGACTTTGTAAAATCCTGCAAAGTGGTTGCAACTATCCTTTTCTTGTAATTAAGGAAAATGGAAATGTTTGCTGCGTCCCACGTTTTTGTCGTCGCAACCTGGTTATTGACAAATTTTATCTGGGTTTTCTTTGCGTTTCTTAAAGCTATAACTATGTCTGACGCGTCTTTTTCCAATAATCTTTTCTTCAAATAATAAAGCAGTTCTGTTTTGTCTTTTTCCATTTTTATTTTATCCTGATGTTTTTCAGCCTTATCGATGGGCCTCCGTGATAGACAGGAACGCCTTGACCAGGCTCGCCCTTGCCACAGGTCGCAGCATTTAATTGCATGTCATTGGCGATCGCATCAATCGCATTCCAAAAAGTAGGAGTTGTTAATTCTAAAATAGGATTTTGAATAGGGTATTTTATTTCTCCGTTCTCTACATAATAAGCAGCAGCACCAACATATTTTTGATTGAATCTCTTGTCGTCTATATTCCATTCCATGAAATTTTTTATGTAGATGGCTTTCTTTGTATCCTCTATCAATTCATCAAAATTATAATCTCCAGGTTCCACAAAAGTATTAGCCATCCTTACAATAGGCTCCCTGTCAAATGACATCGCCCTTGCTGCAGCATTGCTCTTCAGACCCAATTCTACTGCGGTTTCCCTGTTATGCAGGAATTCCGTCAATATGCCTTTCTTGATCATTGTACGTTTCCTTGCTTTAACGCCTTCTGCATCATATTTGTAATAGCCTGCGCTGTTCGGAATAGTAGGATCGTCTGAAACATTAACTATCTCGTTCGCATATTTCGTATTAAGAAGCTCAGGAGTTACAAAACTTTCTCCTGCCTGCGCACTTTCCCTGCCCAAAATTCTGTCCGCTTCATTGGGATGGCCTACGCTTTCGTGCGTTGCTATGCCTGTGACTTCTGGACCGCAGATAACATCTATCTTGCCTTTTGGGGTTTTCTTTCCCTTGATGAGATTTTCATACAATTCTTTTGTCTTGGCAACTGCGTCGTCTGCAAGATTCCATTGCTTCAATGCCTCCAATCCTGCTGCGGCGTCGTAAATAAAGTATTTTTGCTTATTGAGCTCTGACGTCCCGACCGAAACAAACCAGAATGCGTGGACTCTTGGAATCTTTGAAAGTATCCTGCTTCCTTCTGAACTCTGGAACAATTGCTCAGTATATTTGTGGCCAAAAGCGATGTGCCTGCTCGCAATGGGAATGTCTGAATCCTTTATTGCGTCATCCACCTCAAAAAGCATATTTAGTTTTTCTTCTGCACTAACATCTTCTGGATCCTGCTTTTGCTTTACCTCGTAATTTGCAAGGTTTATGTTCTCCTTGGAGAATTGGACTGGTTTTTTTATCAATCTCTTGCTTGCTTTTGCGATTTTCATTGCGTGCAAAACCAACTTTTTGATGTTCTGCTTTTCAAGATTGTTTGTGCTTACGAAACCCATGCTTCCGTCGATCATAACCCTTAAACCCATGCCTTTTATCCTGTCGAATGTTGCGATTTCAGGCACGCTGTTCTTCAAAAGAAAACTTGTTTCATTAATATCCTCTATCCTGATGTCTGCATAATCTGCATCCTTACACAAATCTAGAGTGAATTGAGCAATTTCTTCCATTTTTATCCTGTCTTATCTGGTAAGCTTGATATTATCTATTTCTTCTTTTAGCTTTTTCAGCTTTGGTTTTTCAAAATGTTTTCTAGCAGGCTCTAATAATTTCACCAGATATTCTGCTGTCGCTTTTTTAAGATCTAATGGGTGGAGCTCTCCTTTTGCAAAATCGTTCTTCAGCTTGACCAAAGAATCGTATTCTATATTTCCACCAAATTTCTCAGGCCTTTCGACCAAGAAAGTAGCGCGATCTCTTGTGAAAACCAGATTTTCTACCCAGTTTATTATCGGATTGAAATCTATGTCTTTTTCAGGGCAAAATGCCTTGTTCAATTTTTCCCTGATTTCTTCTTCTGTATCGTGAATGAATACACTGCTTCCGCCAACACTCTTGCTCATCTTTAGCTCACTAAGCATGTCTTTTATCTTGTCCTTTGGAACAGGATACATCGGCGGCTTCTGCAACCCCATGATCAGAGGATGGTGAATCGCTACAGGCTTGAGCTGCTTATTCTTATACATAAGAGGGTTCACTTTTAATTTCAAACCCACTTCTCTTGCGATTACATGTGCCTTTCTTTGGTCCATCCCTGCATGAGCCAAAGTCAAACCTTGATTAAAGATGTCTGCAACCTGCATAGGAGGGTAAAATAAGAATGCAAGAGGCATTGCCTCGCCTTCTTTTCTTCCCATGATTGTAACTCCTCTGATGGCCCTGTTAAGAGTCATGTTCTTTGCAATCTCGACCACGCCAAGCCAGTATTCATCGTTATTGTGATATAATTCGTCGCCGCTCACCATTTTCAGCTTTTCTGGATCCCCGCCCATTACTTTCAAGCTGATCTTTAATGCCTCTCCGAAATAAACAGCAGCCCTGCGGATCACTTCGATGTCTCCGCCTAATTTATTATTTATCCAAGCGTGCCATGTCGCCAAAAATATGCTGCAGTCTACGCCTGCTTTCTGGAAATCTGCAACCTTTAAACCCGTCATCAAACCTGTTCCAAGATGCACTTTTCCGCTTATTTCAAAACCAATGTAATGCTTTAGAGGCACGCCTGTCTCAATAAAATTCCTCAAGTCCTCTGGCGTCAAGACCTCTTCTGTATTTCTTGTGATAAGGTCAAATTTTGTTTCGCTATCCATTTTGTCCCCTGAAATTCAGTAATAAGAAAACCTTGTCCCATTTATATATGTTTTTGTTTAAATACCCTAAATTATATAAATTGAAGCAGATATTGGGAAGTGATGGCTGAAATTAATAAAAAACCAAATAAGTCCAATAAAATCAGCGTGACTTTTCTTTCCTCGTATCTTTACTGCAAAAGAAAACTTTTTATCGAGCAGGTTCTTGGAATCAAAGAGATGCCAAAGCATGCGACAGTCGTGGGAAATATAAGACATGATGTCTTAAACTTGGTTAACAGGCAAGAGCAAGGCTTGGTCTGCAGCATAAGACCGGAAAACAAAGAAAAAATAAATCTTATTTACAAGGAAATATACAGTAAGAATTTGAAGAACGCCATCAAGATAAACAGGAATTTGCTCTATAACCTGGACTTAAACTTGGTTGATGTGTACAAGCAATTGTGGACCTTTTTCAATGAAGAAGCTGTCGCAAGAGCGAATAATATTGTTTCTTTTGTCAATAAACGCAACATTTTTGGCGCGGAACTTTGGGAAAAGCTGATGCCAAAGATAGAATCCGAGGTTTTCGTGGACAGCGATGAATTGGAAATGAAAGGAAAAATAGACAGGCTAGAGAAATATGACGATGGCTTTGTCCCGGTCGAGGTCAAGACGGGGAAAGCTCCGAAAGATGGTGTTTGGGAAGGTCATTTGATACAAATCGCAGCGTACATGCTTTTGCTGGAGAGTAAATTCAAGAAGGCTGCGAAAGAAGGCGTGGTTGATTACATCAATGAGAATGCTAAAAGAACAGTAAAAATGAATCCTTTTTTGAAAGAAGAAGTCATTAAATTAAAAGACAGAGTAAAAGAGTTGTTGAACAGCACCCAACTTCCTCCTATGTGCAGCCAAGAAAAGAAGTGTGAAATGTGCGGCATACGAAAAGAATGCTTCGATCTTGACAATTAGACAAGGAAATGTTTTTATACCCCTGCTTCTTGTAATGACATATCAATGGTTTTGAAAGACTATACTCTAGATTACTCAAAAGAGGACTATAAAAGAACAATAGTCACACTTCTAAAGCTAGGAAAAGAAAGGCTGATGCAATTGGCTGAAAAATTCAATGTTGTCTTCACAGTAAGGCCTGAAAAGCTAAGGCCAATAGACTACGCAGACTCTTTGATGGCAGACGTTCCTAAAGATGCGCTTTTGGAAGAATTAAGCAGGATTGAGAGATCCTGAATTACTGGTTAAAAATCATCACCTATAGATTACTAAAGGCTGTCGGGCCAGTAATATACACATTTATGACACTGCTACAGAAAGATTTAAATATAAAAAAGTTTCTTTCAAAAAACAAGAATTAGAGGGGAAAATGGCTGAAGAAGAAAAACGAATTTCAAAGGAAATTGTCGGAAAGACAGTAGTAAGCAAAACAGGAAAGAGATTTGGAGAAGTCAGCGATATTATCTTTGAGACCAGAAGCGGAGAACTAATACACATGGTTTTGAAAAACCCCACTAGCTATGCAGACAAACTTGAACTAGAAAAAGACAAAACAGGAAGCATATTGATTCCTTTCAGCGCAGTTATCGCAATGGGCGACTTTATGGTCATAGCAGAAGAAGACATCATATAAATTTCTCCCATTCTACTTATAATATTAGATGATTTAGGCTAATTTTTATATATGTCCACTAATTTTAGCTTGAAATAAAACCTAATTCGGGGGAATAATGGATAAGATTTGGACTGAAAAGTACAGGCCGTCAACTTTTGACGAAGTCAAGGGGCAGAAAGAGATAGTCAAGAGAGTAGAGGCTTTTGTGAACAACAAGAACATGCCCCATTTATTGTTTGCAGGACCCGCAGGAGTAGGGAAAACTACCCTCTCTTTAGTCATTGCAAAACAGATGTTTAAAGACAACTGGAAGAACAATTTTCTAGAACTGAACGCTTCTGATGAGAGAGGCATTGATGTTGTAAGGACAAAGGTCAAGGATTTCGCAAGAACAAGAAGCATTGCAGAGGTTCCGTTTAAAATAATATATCTTGATGAATGTGATGCATTGACAAAAGAAGCACAGCACGCATTGAGGAGAACAATGGAACTGTTTACCCAGACATGCAGATTCGTTCTTTCCTGCAACTACGGCAGCAAGATCATCGATCCAATACAAAGCAGATGCACCATATTCAAGTTCAAGCCGTTAGAAAAGAAAGACATTTTTGGGTTGATCGATAATATTGCAAAGAACGAGAATCTAACAGTAGATGAAAATGCCAAAGAGGCATTGTTCGAAGCAAGCAGGGGTGACTGCAGAAGGATGGAGAATATAATGCAGGGCTGCGCAGCGATCACAAATGAAATCACAGAAGACATTGTTTTTTCAATTGCATCTGCTGCAAAACCAAAAGAGATCAAAGAAATCCTTGAACTGGCGATAAGCGGACAGTTCGTCAAGGCAAGAGATGGTTTGCTGAAAGTCATGCAGGATTATGGGCTGTCTGGAATAGATGCGATAGTTCAATTCAACAAAGAGATCTGGTCTTTGAATATTGATGACAGGAAGAAAATGCAGATGATAGACGCGTGCGGCGAGATTGAGTTCAGGATGGTTGAAGGCAGCGACGAGTTTATCCAATTAGAGGCCCTTCTTTCTAGGTTCGGGATGAAATAAAGAAAAAAAGAATTAGAAATAATTAAAATTCTAAGTCAGTGCTTCGCTTTGCTTGACAGTTACCTGCGAACTTATCGTGTTCTCGTAATCGTATTCAAGCTTTATGTTCACGATCTTCTTGAAGTCTGTTTCTGCATCTATCTGCTGTTTGCACCTGATGATTGCGCTTCCTGTTCTCAGGTCTGCGTATCCTGCACTTTCTGTACCTTCTCTAAGGCCGCTACATTCAAGTCCTGGAAGTCCTGTGTCAACCTCTACGTACACTTTGTCCTTGTTTATCCTGTTCTTGTCACAGTTTGATCCAAGCTTGTATACTCCGCCATTGCTCCTGTGCTGTATCTTGAATACAAAGCTGATCACGTCTGTGCTTGCAGCACTTTCTGTGAACTCAATAATGTGAACAGGCGCTCCGCTATTTTGCACTTGTTTTGATTCCTTGACCTCGCAAACACTTGCTGTTGTTGCTCTTAGGTCCTTTCTTATGCATAACTCGCTTATCACATTAGTCCCATATTTGTAGCATACATCTGCCCTGATAGGATAAGGGACATCTCCAACAACTGTTTTTTCGTAGTTCAAGCTAGGAAAAAGCACATAAGTCGGGATTGAAGGAATCACATTTCCATCAGGATCCTTTACTTTCGCTATCAAATCTTCTTCTGAATTTTGTACAGGATTCGTTAGCCCGAATTCCTTAGGATCTATTCCGCTGATAGCTACTGTCACATCATTTGCAGCAACATCCCATTCTCCGTCATTTATCAATTCAACTTCTATGTCGAACGGGTCTGCGCCTCCGTCAAACACCTCTGATCTCGGCCTTTCTTCTGTGAATCTCAAGAGCAAGCCTTGGGTTCCTCCTATAAAGGTCTTCGTAGTAACCTTTCCAGATGTGCCGAAGATGCCTCTTTCTGCACCTTCTCCTCCTGGAGCTTTGCAACCTACAATGATCATTGCACCTAAAACCACTGCGATTATTAATGCGATTGTTAGATATTTTTTCATTTTATCAACCTCCTTGATATTATTAAGTAAATATGCTTTCGATTATGACTGGCTGTGCAACTGACTGTACAACATTGTAAGCAATCTCAATGTTCACCACTGTGTTGATATCTGGAGCTATCGGGAGCTCTTCTTTGTTGTAACAAGTCAAAACTGGCTCTTCTAATCTTTCAATATTGAACTTCTGGTTGCTGTCTCTTAAGCTCGTCAACAAAGGACATTCCAATTCCTCGCCCCCCCTGTAATCAACTGACACTATGTCTATTTTTCCATAATCCAGCCTTTTCAAAGGAACCCCTTCACAAGGATTTCTTGGGCTTGCGCTTTCTGAATCGAATATCCTTAGATTTGCTGAGTTGTCCACTTGCTTTAGATAAATATCGAAACGCGCCCTGACTGCATTCTCGCTCGCCCTTACTGTCCTGTAATCTACTCTTGTGATTGCAAGAGGGGCGCCCTGTCCGTGTTCATAAGTTATAGATGCTTCTTTTGGGCATCCGTTCGGCTCTACCTCTGTGCTGGTGTCCAGACAAACTGGGAAACTTGCTTTTGTGCTGTAATCATAACACATAGTAATTATCGTGTCCTGCTGCAATTTTGGTGTTCCTAGGTTTTCTATATTTGCTTGGTCAGGTATGCCTGTAAACGATACCATCTGCGAGATACCTGGAGAGAATTTCGTCTTGCCCTGCAACGGATCTGACAAGGATCTGCTCACATCTACACCATAATCAAGAAATTTAGGATCAAAGCCGCTCAAGTAAAAATCAACACTGTCAGGAGTGTGCCTTCCTAGATTTTCTACTTCTGCCAAAATAGTAACAGGCTGGTCAGGGGTTACAAACATTGTGCCTGGCTCTTCCAGCTTGATATTTATTCCCCTTATTCCTTTCAAATAATCCGCTTCGATATCTGCTGCTGTTTTATCTTTACCTGTACAGGCTGAAAACACTACAAGTAATAGAACTAATGCTACTATTATGAACTTTTGGCATTTCACGCGTTATTCACCTTTTTTACTGTATTTTTCACAGGATTTAATAGTTATATCATATATAAAGGTTTCTGAACAGCTATCTTGGTTTTTGAATAGTAACTGTCTCCTTGTCTGAAATCCTGTAACCATAATCTAATGTAATGATCAAAGGGGTTTTATAAGCAACCTTTTCTTTGATCCCGCTAATTGTGCAGATTATCTTTGATCCGCCTGATTCTAGATGCGGAGGTCTCAATCTTGGCTGGCAAACAATATTGCCCGATGTTTGGTTTGTTGCGCTGTCGTATTTGTAATCTGTTGACAATTGCAAGCTGAAATCGAACGCATTTAAAACATCAATTGGCTTGTGCGAACCAAATTTGTATTCGCCTTTGCATACAGAATCTATGTTCGAGCTATCCCCTGATTTAAGATATCTAAAGACTTCGCCTTCACCATAATTTTCAATCTCTATCTGGAAGGTGATTGAACTTGTTTCCTCATCAATCGGGCTTATGCTTTCTTCTACCCTGTCAATAACCAGAGGGGCGCCCTGACCTTGGGAAAGGTTGAGTTCGACGTTCAAGTCCTCGAAATTGCATGTTCCAGGCCCCATCCTCGGACCAACGCAAGCCAATAAAGTTGCCTGGCTTTTGTAGTGATAGCAAGCATTCGCAGTCACTGTTGCTTCAACCCCTGCCTGCCCAGGAACCTTGCCTGCCTTAAAATCGTATACTTCTGGGATCTCAATAAAACCTCCCTGCGGATTGAAGAAGCTCTTTCCTTTTAGCAATGGAATTTTTCTTGTGTCTGCCCCTGCCCTTAATGAAATTAATTGCGATGGGAAATTTATGCGCAAAACACCATCGTCAACATCGTATGCGCCTTTATTCTGCAGATCTATCTGCAATATGAACAAATCATTTTCAAACAAATCATAATTAGGAGTGTCTATGAACTTCATTTCCAGCCCTTCGTAGCCAACTCTGTAGTCAGGAAGTATTCCTTGTTTTTCTCCTGAGAAATCGAAATCGCAGCTTACTATCAGCACTAAGACAATTAACAAAAACATCGCCAAAATCAAATTAGTTTTCTTGAGCTTAAGTTTGTGTAACATTTTTATTTTTTCCCGCACAACTTATATCTGTGCTTCTTATCGCGATAGGAGGAACTTGCTGTTTATAAAGTTTGAACAAGTCTACTGAATTTCCGTTCTTCTTTATTCCAAATTCGAAATCCTTTGTTGCGAATCCGATCACTCCGTTCTTCGGCACATTGCCTAGTCTTCTGACTGCCCGCAAGCCTTTGTATGCGCTTTCGTATCCGTAAGGATGCTTGATTACTATTTGGTCTTCTTTCAGCTCAAGCTGGCCGCTCTCGATTGCAATAACTTCCTGGTTTTCCGCACTAATCTTTACTCTTTCCTGTTCTGTGCATTTGCTCACATAATGTGAAGTTACAGGGAACAATAATTGTGCTTCGAAGTCTTTCTCTGTTATCTTCTGGCAATAACCGTCCTTGTGCCATTCGCATCCTATATCACACGGATCAAGATTGCATTTCTGTTCATTCTGCTCGTAATCAGAGCATTCCATGTCTTCTGCATCAGAACATTCATCGCATCCTGCGCCACCAAACAACAAGTATTGCGCCCCTGCGCCAAGCCCCGCTCCTGCTGGCAAACTCAGTCCTCCTGTTAAAAGGAAAAGAGGAGAACCTACTGCACCGCCAATAATTCCCCCTGTTATGAATCCCCTGTCTGCTGGCTCCCAGAAGCAGTTCTGCAGGCAAGGATCCACATCACAGAAGTTTTCATTAGGGTATTCACATTTGTTCTGCTTGACTTCTTCTGAACAATAATCGTAGGCAGATAATTGACTGACATCTGTGACAATCTTTCCTCCTTTCACGAACTCCTCAACCCTGGCAATTGCAGTATCTTCAACTTGATATCTATAGGTAGATGTCATCTTTACAAAATAAGTTGTTGTCGCGCCTGTCAATAACGGCTTTCCTGACTCGCGCCTTTCTCGTATCCAGCAATCAAAAGACAAGAATTTCTCTATCTGCTCTGTTGTTATAGGATTCAACAAATTATATTCTATTTCATTTGTATCGGACAATATTTTTGGCTTGGTTGTGAATTCTGGCTTGCAGTTGAACAATTCCATGTTGTCGGGCAAAATAATTGATATGTTTTGTACTGCAATAATCTTTCCCTGTCTCCATAGATTTCTTAGATTAAAACCAAAAGGCGTTCCATAATCAGTGCTTATTCCAAAGCCAGGCTGGATTATCTGCGTTCCTGGTTCTACAGTCTCAACAGCGCCTCCTGTGATTGGCATGCCTGCTGGCGCAGCTATCTCTAATCTTCCCACGCCTAGCGGCTGTATCTCTTCAAAACCAAGCCCTAATTCAACCGGGCCAGGAGTGTATTTTGCGATTGAAAGGTCGAGAGGGCTGTAGCCTGCTTCTGCCAGCAATTCTTCTCTGTCCTTTTCTAGTTTCGATTGGTATGGGACCAAGACAACAGGGACATATGCTTTTGTCGTGAAATCAAAATAAGCACTCAAAACAACCTTCTTAGGGCCGCTTGTTAGAGGCGTGAAATCGCAGTCCAATCTTGCACCGCCGCCTGCAAGGTCCAGCATTGTCAAATATCTTGGGTAGGCAGTAGCTGTGCCAAACTCCTCGACACGACAGTCAAAGAAAACAAAACATTCCTTTGTCAGTTTTTCCCTGCATTCTTTTATGTTCAGGCTTTCCCCTGTTATCGA
>JAHWHE010000083.1 GCA_019323495.1 Candidatus Woesearchaeota archaeon
ATCTGTCCTTAGCAGCAATGTCTGTCAAGAATTTAGGCGGCTGGTCTTCGTTTGTTGCTCCACGCCTGAAAGGTTCTCCAAAAGTCTTAGTTGCAGTTCTCATGAATTTTTGGATTTCTGTTTCGCCCGCAGGAATTTCTTCAACTTCTTCTTCCACCAAAGGCATTTCTTCCATTCCTTCTTCTATCTCCATCATTTCTTGCATCTCTTCCGCAGGAGATTTTTCTTCTACTACAGGAGCCGGTGCTGGAACTTCTGGAGCTGCAATCGTTTCATCAGAATCACAGATTGCGTTGTTGTTTTCATCCAAGCAACATTCTGTCCCAACTAGAATGTAAGGTGCATCACAGACTATTGGTTTTTGAGCTGGTGCGCAGCTCACCAAAAATAGCATCACTGTGATAACAGAAAGCACAACCATTAATTTTCTCATAATATCACCTCTATTTTTTATAAATAAGATTTAATCAAACAAAATAATACAGATATTTAAACTATTCGGTTGAAAAATGTTTAAAATGCAGTCAACAGGTCTTTTAGCACGTCTTGGGGCTTTTCTGAATTCACTATCGCACTAGACACCAAGACGCCGTTTGCGCCAAGTTGGATGGTTTTCTTCACATCATCAAAACTGCTTATTCCCGCACCGACAATCAATCTGTTGCCGAGCTTCTTTACGCTCTTCTTTATCAGGTCAGGCTTCATCAGACTTACACTCTTTTTCCCGCCGATCAATTCAGGAGGCTCGATAGCAATGAAGTCGGGCTTAAATTTTGCAATACTCTCTCCTGTTTTCAGATCAGGCGCGCAAACCAAGACTGGAAAATCTAGCTTCTTTGCTCTTGCGATTATTTTCTCTACCTGTTTTAAACTCAATTTATTCTCAGAATGATTTATTATCACTCCTCTAGCTCCTGCTTCTTGCAAGGACTCTAGCAGGATTCCTCCTGTATGCGCTCCAAAAGAAATAGGATCTGCATGCTGGGCAAATACAGGAATAGATACTTTGCTTGCTATCAATCTGATATCAGCAGGCTGCACAGCAACCACAACATCAATATCAGTGTCGCTGAAAATCTGCGCGGTCTTGTCTATCAACTTGGCAAGCTTCAATGCTTTTTTTCCTGTGCCGTTCTCGTATGTCTTGAAATTTATTATAAATAAAGGCATTTATCTCCCTCTATCTCCCCCGCCTTACAGGAGGTCCATAAGATTTGAGCAGATATTTCTTGCTGCTGTCCAGGTCCACAAAAAGATGCGCAGCATCCTTCAGCTTGCTGCTGCTAGCCCTTCCGAACCCAATGCACTCCACTCTGCAGCCAAGTGCTTTTGCATGCTCAAGCAGATCTACAAAATCCCCGTCTCCGCTCACAAGAACAATGACATCCAGTTTAGAAGCCAATCTCATAATGTCCATCGCGATTCCTACGTCCCAGTCTCCTTTTTTCGCACCGCCTATGAACACTTGCAGTTCTTTTGACTTGACTTCGAAACCCGCAGCGCTCAATGCATCATAAAAGCCTTTTTCACCGACTTCGTCAGCCTTCACAACATAGCAGATTGCCCTGATAAGATTTCTTCCTGAAACAGCAGTCTTCAGGATTTCCCTGAAATTTGCTTTTGCATTATGCAGATGCTTGGCACTGTAATATAGATTTTGTACATCAACAAAAACACCTATCCTTTGATCCTTGTGTTGTTGCTCAATCATAATTATCACCCTTTATTTTTCATTTAGTTTTATTATTTTATATTTTATTTCTTATTTTTTATTTTTTCAATTCTGACAAATATCTTTCAGCTTCCAGAGCAGCCATGCAGCCGCTTCCAGCAGCAGTGATCGCCTGCTTGTAAATTGGGTCCTGTACATCTCCTGCTGCAAAAACGCCGTCTATATTTGTTTTAGTATTCTTTGCTAAAATAAACCCATGCTTGTCCATCTTGATCTTTCCTTTGAAAATTTCAGTGTTGGGCACGTGCCCTATCGCCAGGAACATCGCAGCACTGTTAAGTTTCTGCACCTTTCCTGTCTTAACATTCTTTATCTTAACTCCTGTTACTTTGCTTTCATCTCCAAGCACTTCTTCGACAACACTATCCCACATTATTTTTATCTTTTTGTTCTTGAAAACCCTTTCCTGCATTATCTTGCTCGCTCTCAATTTGTCTCTTCTATGCACCATTGTCACGTTAATGTCTAGTTTTGCCATGAAGAGCGCTTCTGTACAAGCACTATCACCTCCTCCTATCATCACTACATCCTTCCCCTTAAAGAAATAAGCATCGCAAGTTGCGCAAGTTGATACGCCTTTGCCAAAATACTTTTTTTCGCTTTCGAGCCCGAGCATTCTGGCTCTTGCGCCCGCTGCTATAATGACTGATTTGGCATTTATTTTCTTTTTTCCTGCTACAATCTGGAAAGATCTTTTTTTTGCATCAAAAGAAGCAGCTTTATCATCAACAACTCTTGCTCCGAACTTTTCAGCCTGGACCCTGAACAATTCTGTCAGCTTTGGACCATCTATGCCTTCTGGAAAACCTGGAAAATTCTCGACTTTTGTTGTCCATATCAGCTGCCCGCCTTTTTCAGGGCCTGCTAGAACCAAAGGTTTAAGGTCTGCTCTTGCAGCGTAGATTGCAGCTGTCATGCCTGCACAGCCGCTTCCTAGAATCACTAGCTCTTCAATCTTATCTTTCACCATCTTTTCCAGCAATACAAACGAATCGTAGTATTAAAATCTTTTGCTAAAAGAAATAAAAATATTTCTTAGAAAGAAATTTAAGTTTTTCCCATATTTTATTTAAATTCGTGAAACGTGGCTATTAGCCTTTAATTAAGCGATTTTAAGGCTTTTTCACTCAAATTAAACCGAAAGGTTTATATATATGCTATAACTCAAATATATAAATATTATGTAGCTGTAAGCTAATGTCAAAAATCGGGGGTAAATGTTTTTTAGACAAGAACAATTATCTAGAAGTATCAAGGGGGGTTCAATATGGAAACCATGGTTAAGAAATGCCCTGAATGTAGTGGCATAAATCTATTCTGGAACAGAGATAAAGGCGAAATAATCTGTAAAGACTGCGGCCTTGTTATCGAAGAAAAGATGGTAGATTTTGGCCAGGAATGGCGTGATTTCGAAGACGGAGAAGACGTCAGCGGAAGAAGGACAGGGGCTCCTATGACTTATACTAAACATGATCAAGGTCTTGGAACAGAAGTAGGAAGGACAGGCGATCTATACGGCCTGAAAAGCAAGAAAGACAGGGACAAATTCTTCAGGTTAAGGAAATGGCAGTACAGGATAAGCACTGCTATCGAAAGAAACCTGAAACTAGCTCTCGCAGAGCTGAAAAGAGTAAGCTCTTATCTTAAGCTTCCTAAATCAGTTGAAGAAGAAGCAGCCAGGGTCTATACTCTTGCTGTCCAGAGAGGTCTGGTAAGAGGCAGAAGCATGGAATCAGTTGTCGCAGGCGCATTGTATGCTGCTTGCAGAAGGCACGAAGTTCCTAGGACTCTTGACGAACTGAGCGAAGCCAGTGGAATAGAAAGAAAAGAAATCGGCAGAACCTACAGATTCGTGACAAGAGAATTGAATGTAAAGATCTTGCCTTCAAATCCAGCAGACTATATCCCAAGATTCGCGAGCTCTCTTGAACTGAGCGCAAAGACTCAGAGCAAGGCAGTGGAAATCCTGGAAAAAGCGCACAGCGCAGGCTTGACAAGCGGAAGAGGTCCGACAGGAATCGCAGCAGCAGCTCTCTATGTAAGCGCGTTATTGCACGGCGAAAAAAGAACCCAGAGAGAAGTTGCAGACGTTGCGAGAGTCACAGAAGTCACGATCCGAAACAGATACAAGGAGCTTCTGGACGCACTGAAGCTTGAAAAGGAGCTTGAGAGAAGCAAGAAAAAGAAAAGATAATTTACTTTTTATTTTATCTCTTTGTATAATTTTTCTAATGTTTTTTCATTCATATTCCCTTTGTAGACTCTTGCCTGTCTTCTCATCTTGTCAGGATTGATTGCAAATCCCTTGTTCCTCAGGATAATTAGAAAATTCGTACTCGAGAGGAACTGGGCGAATTGCGTGACATTCTTCGGGCTTATTGTTTTCCTGCATCTTTCAAAGTCAATCAATTTAGTTCTGTCATTTATTATTATGTGCTTGATTGGATGATGCATCTCTTCTTTATTAATCATTAATTTATCCATCACATAGCACTGGCGCAAGACTTCTTTCAATACCTTCTTTATCTGAGGTTTGTCATGCGTTCTCACATAATCAAGGATCATCTGCCCATGTACGAACTCCATCGCAAAGAAATTGCTGTCTGAAAACAAGAATTTGGGGCCTATCTTGTTTTTGTTCAAGATTTTTAGAGTGTCAACTTCATTTTTTATCCGGTTAGGTCCTCCAGCTTCTTTCTGGACTTTTATAGCAATCTTTTTCTTCCCCTGTTTCGCTTCGTAAACAATACCTCTCCAACCTGTTGCAATCTTCTTGATATTTGTTAATTTCTTCTTTTCCAATTCATGCAATAATTTTGATTTTTTCAGAGAATAGACAAACAATTGCTCAAAATCAAGCTTTTTCATGGCCAATTGCTTGTAATCAAATACTCTTCCAGAAATCAAATCGTCAACTTTTTTCTTGTTTGTCAGACTGCTGAACAAGAGAAGCACTATTCCGTCCTTGTTTAAATGATCAGGCAGCCGCTCAAGAAATCGTTCTATTATCTCCCACCCTTTCTTTCCTCCTGTGATTGCTTTCTTCAGCCAGTCATCAGGCTCTCTCTCGTCCTCTGGCAAATATGGAGGATTAAAGATTATCGTGTCAAATTTTTCTTTTACATTAGAGAACAGGTCTGATTTTACAACTGTAATTTTCTTCCTGAACTTAAGCCTTGATTTGTCTTTGTGCTTCATGTATTTGATCACATGAGGATTTATGTCGACAGCAATCACGCTCTTTACTTTCTTCAGACTGGCTGCTGTATCAGATAAAATTCCGCTGCCACACCCTATTTCCAGAACCTTGCCCTTTGCATGTTTCTTCACCTCGTCTGCCAGCAAGAAACTGTCTTCCCCAGGTTCATAGATTTGAATTTCCATTTTAGAATCCTTCTCCTCCAGAACCATAAAATATATAAAATGTTGTTACATCAGATAAGTAAGAACAATAAATAAAGAGCGATGAAGAGAAAAGAGGTTTAAATGCCGCGATTTGTTGTACATGAACATAAAGCAAGACGTCTTCATTACGACCTGAGGCTTGCGATGGAAGGCGTTGCAAAATCATGGGCTGTTCCAAAAACCCCTCCGCTGAAAGCGGGTTTGAAAAGATTGGCAGTCCAAGTCGAAGATCATTCTATTTCTTACATGAAATTCGAAGGAGAAATCCCAGAAGGACAATACGGCGCCGGCACAGTAAAGATCTGGGACAAAGGCTCTTACAAATTACTGGACAAGAAACCAGGAAAGATTGTTGCTGAGTTTAAAGGAAATAAACTAAAAGGAGAATATTGTCTTGTTAAGTTCGCAAGATCAGGGCCAAAGAACTGGCTGTTCTTCAAGGTCAAGAAAAAATAGAATTAAACTATGAATTTAGAATAAAAATTAATCACTTCTTCTGTTTTTTGTAAGCATCCTTGACTTCTTTTAATGTCGTACAGTCGTTAGGCCCCCGGTCTTCTCGTATTCTTGTTATCCTCGGGAATCTCAGCGCATAACCGCTGCTGTAAGTCGGACTTTTTTGTATCTCTCCAAATGCAACCTCTATAACTATCTGTGGATCCACTGTAACATGCCTTCCTCTTTCCTTCATCACTAATGATTTTAATATCTTGGTCATCTCTTCAAAAGAAAGCCCTTCTTCTTTCTTTTCTTTCAGTCCTGTGCTTACTTTCCCCACTTCTAGGAATTCGCCGTTTTCATCTCTGCACGCAATATTATAGCTCGTCAGCCAGCCGCTTCTTTTTCCAGTGCCCCATTCTGCACCAACAATCACCACTTCGAACGGCTCCATCACAGGCTTGAACTTCACCATGTGGCCGACTCTTGACCCTGGCTGATAAGGACTTTGCAGATTCTTGAACATAACTCCTTCATGCCCCACGTCCAGAGCGTCGTCATAATATTTCTTTGCTTTTTCTTCATCGTCAGTTACCAATTGATCTACAATAACGAATTTCTTTTTCTTGCTATGCAGTATCTTC
>JAHWHE010000016.1 GCA_019323495.1 Candidatus Woesearchaeota archaeon
ATAATTTTGCCTTCTCTGCCGACGTTTATTACTCTTGTGTTTCCTACTTTTTCTTCTACGCCTTCTGCTTCGTGCACGTGGCAGCAGAATAGAATGTCTGGCTTGAACTTGTCAACTGCTTTTCTTATTCCAGTGCTTCCTGGGAACATGCAAAGATTGTCCATCAATGCTCCGTCAGGATGCACGTGTGTTACCATGATTTTCTTCTTTAAATCCTTAATATACTTGAATCCTTTTTCCAGCTCTTCGAACATTTCTTTTTCAGTAAGCATATTGATCCCAATATTTGCTCCGCCGCAGCCAAAGATTCCTATTCCATCTTCTATCTTTACTGCATAACCATGCAAATTTGTAGCATCATAGACTTTTGACAGAAAATCAGCAGTCGCAAGAGACTCGTGGTTGCCAGGTATAAGCATTACTTTCTTGCCTTTCTTGACAAAAGGTCCAATTAGATTATCGGTGCTTGTTTCAGCATAAGTGATATCACCGCAGATTACGACCAGATCAACATTCTCTTTTTCAGCCTTTTCAGCCAGTCTTTTAGCTAGGCCAGTGTCACCATGAATGTCCCCAGTCGCCAAAATCTTCATCTTTTTGCCTTTTGCCATGTATGTATATAAGCCTTTGGGGGCCTATATAAAGCTTATGCAATTCACCACCAAATAGGGGTTACAAACCGAAAGATTTAAAAAGGGAACATTAATATACGTTATATAAAGAATTAGAGGGAAAAAACCCTAAGAAACCGAAGGTTTCTGGGTACCAACCCGACTGAAAGGAGGCGTTGAGTATGCCTAAGGCAAAGTTCCAAAAACACAAGAAAAAGGAAGATAAACCTACTGAACAGGCTCCTGAGCGGAAAAAGCTGTCTGTACAGGAACAGATAAAGGAGTTTGAAAAAGAGATAAGCACTACAAAGTACAACAAGAAGACACAGCACCACATAGGTCTAGTAAAGGCAAAGATAGCAAGGCTAAGGCAGAAACTGGCAGGCGGTTCAAAGAAGAAAGGCGAAGGTTACAGTGTCAGGAAAACAGGCGACGGCACAGTCATTCTTTTGGGTTTTCCTTCTGTAGGTAAATCAACTTTATTGAATGCATTGACAGGCGCGAAAAGCGCAATCGGTGCTTATGATTTCACAACCCTTGACGTAATCCCGGGGTTATTAAATTATAATTTTGCAAAAATACAGGTTCTCGACGTTCCAGGAATAGTCAGAGGAGCAGCAGACGGAACAGGAAGAGGAAGAGAGGTCCTTGCTGTCATGAGGAGCGCAGACCTGGCAGTGGTCATTGTCGATGTAAACAAGCCAGAAGAGCACAATGCGATAATGAAAGAAGTCCATGATTCAGGAATAAGACTTAATCAGAAAATGCCTGATGTCAAGATAACAAAGAAAGCCAGAGGCGGAATAAGGATAGGCGCGACAATCCCTCTCACAAAAATGGCAAAAAATACAATAGAAACAGTCGCAAGAGAGATGGGCATCATAAATGCTGACGTTGTCATAAGAGAAGACATAGACGAGGACCAGCTGATCGATGTCATAGAAGCGAACAGGCACTACATTCCAGCCATAGTAGTGATAAACAAGATAGACACAGTCCCTGAGGAAGAATTAGAAAAGGTTGTAGAGCGGATAAAACCTGATCTTTGCATCAGCGCGACAGGAATGGATTACATCGAAAAATTAAAAGAGCTGATTTTTGAAAAGCTGGGATTGATAAGGATTTATTTGAAAGAGATAGGCAAAGAAGCAGACCTTGTAGAGCCGTTGATCATGTTCAAGGACTGCACAGTAGAAAATGTCTGCAACAAACTGCACAGGGATTTTGTAAGAAAATTCAGGTTTGCAAGAGTCTGGGGAAGCAGCAAGTTCCCGGGGCAAAGGCAGATGCTTAAGTACAAGCTCAAAGACAAGGACATTTTGGAAATACACATCAGTTGATTCTATGCAATACATTTAAATACATTGTCGTCATATATGTCAGGCAGAGGTGGTATTAGATGGCTAAGAAAATGAAAAGAACTATCAAAAGACCAGCAGCAAAGCCTGCAATGAGACCTGCTATGCAGATTCCACGAAAGCCATTATTGAACGCAAAAGCAGCAGGGCTTGCAGTAGGTATCCTATGGGCAATTGGGCTGTTCATCATGACAATCCTTTGCATGTATAAGGGATATGCAGCAGGATTCTTGAATGCGATTGCAACGATATATCCTGGATACGCATTGACCTGGGGCGGAGCATTCGTCGGTCTTATCTACGGATTCCTGGACGGATTCATCGGCACAGTGATCCTGGTATGGCTATACAACTACTTTGTTAAGAAATTATGACGACCTTTTCTAATTTTTATTTTTATTTTTAATAAAATTTATATACCCATTACCAAATGACCGAGGAAAAATGACACTGGACGCAGTACAAAAATTCAAACTGAAGAAATTTGTAAAAGACCTGGTTCAATTCAAGGGCAGGCATACAGAATTGGTTAGTGTATACGTTCCGGCAGGCTATGACATGATAAAGATAATAGCGCACCTGCAGGAAGAACAGGGCACTGCGTCAAACATCAAGAGCGCGGCGACAAGAAAGAATGTACAGTCTGCATTGGAAAGGATGATCCAGCATCTAAGGATTGTCGGAAAAACTCCGCCAAACGGTTTGGCAGTCTTCAGCGGCAATGTCTCAGAAAGGGAAGGAAAGGTCGATGTACAGGTATGGAGCATTGAACCTCCTATTGAACTTAAGCAACGAATCTACAGATGCGACAAGGAATTTGTTCTCGAACCATTGGAGATGATGCTTGAGTCAAAAGAGATTTACGGCATGGTGGTCATGGACAGGAGAGAAGCGACCTTTGCAGTTTTGAAAGGCAAGGCGATAATCCCTCTTCAAAAGATAGGAAGCAATGTCCCTGGAAAGACAAGGGCGGGTGGCCAGTGCTTGCTGCCTGACACGAAAGTAAGATTGGCAAACGGATCTTTAAAAAAGATCGAAAACATTAAATTAAATGCAAAATTAAAAAGTTATGATTTTGAAAAAGGCAAGTTCACAAAATCTCCCTGCATCGCTGCCTGGTATGTTAAGAAAACAGACCTTTACACGATAAGGACAACAAAAGGCGAGATAAAGGCGAGCAAAGATCATCTATTCTTTGTCAAGGTGCCGATAAAGCGCATTGACGATTATAAGATAGTGCAGAAAGCTGCGCACGCACTGAATACAGGCGAGTTCTTATTGAATGTTAAAGGAAATAAGATATACGACGCGATCATCACAAGGATCAGCAAGAGACAGGGAAGTTTCACAATGGTCGACATAACTGTCGAGAACCAGAATTTTATTGCCGACGGGTTCATAGTGCACAACAGCGCACAGCGTTTCGCGCGACTAAGAGCAGGCGCAGCAATTGAGTTTTACAAAAAGATCGCAGAGATCATGAAAGAGCAGTACTTGTTTTTGGAAAACCTTAAAGGGATTTTGGTCGGCGGCCCTGGCTTCACAAAGCACGAGTTCTTGGAAAAAGGTTATATTACAGACCAGGTCGCAAGAAAGATAATTGCTGTCAGGGACGTGAGCTATACTGATGAATTCGGCCTGCAGGAATTACTGCAGAAAAGCGAGGATGTGCTTGCGTCAGAAGAGGTCGCAGGTGAAAAAAAGATAGTGAACCAGTTTCTTACCATGCTTGCCACTGAAGTGAAAAAAGTTGCATACGGCCTGCAGCAGGTAAAGGATGCGCTTGAGCTCGGCGCTGTTGATGTTTTATTGATTTCAGAAGCCCTTCCTGACGAGGAAACAGAAGCCTTGGAGAAAAAAGCAGAGGAATTCAATACAGAAGTCAAGATGATCAGTACAGACACCAGAGAAGGCGTACAGCTGAAGGAAATCGGCATGGTGGGCGCAATCTTACGTTATCCAATCGAAACTTAAAATGGGATTCGCTGAAGAAGCATTTAGGGAGATATTCCCGGAAAAGGAGGTGCCTGTTATTATCCTAGATTATAGTGGCAGGTTTAGTCCGTACAATGCGAATGTCAAATTAGCGAACAACAGATTGTTCTTTTCTTTGTCAAAGGAATGGAAAGCAGTCGATACCTCGATCAGGAAAGGTTTGATTCAAAATCTGCTGCTGAAATTATACGGAAGAAAAGGAGAGAAAGTAAGCAAAACAATCTATGTTGATTTGTATGACAGTTTTACAAAAAATCTGCATCATTCGATACCTAAAACAAAGACAGAACATTTTCTGGAGCAGTCCTTCAACAGGGTGAACGAACGTTTCTTCTACGGCCTGGTTGAACAGCCTAATCTGGAATGGTCAGGCTACAGCAAGACAACATTAGGCACCTATAATTATCAGACAGACACTATAAGGATAAGCAGATTTTTTGCAGAAGCTCCAGAAGAGATGCTTGATTATGTCATGTATCACGAAGTCCTGCACAAAAAAGTCAAGTTCAAAAATACAGGCCTTACATGCCAGCATCATACTTTTGAGTTCAGGGCAAAGGAAAAAGATTTTCCAGGCCAAAAGCAGATGGAAAAGGACATCGGTGCATTTCTCAAATGGAAACGAAAACCTGTTGAGCAGAGACTGATCGCAGCAAAGAAAAAGAAGAGGGAAAGCAAGCAGTTCAGCCTGAAGAGGTGGTTGTTTGGCAACTGACAGAGAGAGGATAGAAGAATTGCTGAAACAGGAAGCTCTTTCTGCAAGAGAGATAGCCAAAAGACTAGACATAACAGTGAATGAAGTCTTGGAAGACCTGAGGCACGTAAGAAAAAGCACGCAGTCTCCGTTCAAGTTCAAGATAATTCCTTCGAGATGCAACCATTGCGGTTTTACATTCAAGGAAAGGTCAAAAGTAAAGACCCCGAGCAAATGCCCTAAGTGCAAGAGCGAGAGCATAGCTGAAGCGATGTTCAAGATAGAATGAATAGAATAAAATTATTGTTTTAATTATTATTTAGTCCTTTTCTCTTTCTGCTCTTCGTCCCATCTGTCAATCAGGTCCTGTATCCTATCGTTGTGTCCTATCAAAACACCATTCGCCTGCATTGATATGTATTCTTTTTCTGCATCATTTTCTTTTGTCAAGACTTTTACTCTGCTTTTTGAAGGTTTCAAAGCGCCTTTTCTGTCAACATGGTGCGGGCTTGCATAGTGTTTTTCAAAAAATCCATACCATCCGTCAGAAATTGCTGTGCTTGTCGCCAGCCCTCCGTAATAGAATACAACATTGCCGACATTTTCAATGGAGCCTCCGACAGATTGCAGATAATCATCACACTTCATCAGCACCAAAATAGTTTTTGCCTCTGAAATTTCAGCAGAACTAATCAGGGCCTTAAGCCGTTCATCATCTCCTGGCAATAAGATTGGCATGCTGACCTGCCAGATGCCCGAATCTTCTCTTCTGGTTAGTCTCATGAAAGGATCCATTGCGTCCTTCACATCATAATCGCAGCTATTATCAATAGCATCTACAGCAATCACTTCTAGGTCAGGCAGATGCCTGTAAACCTTGAAATGTGTGACTTCTGGGATTCTGTTTTGATTCATATACGCCCCCATATTTTCTCTCCTATTCGCTTTTTCAAAGGCGAATATTTAAATTTGTCGGGTTTAACCAAAATCTTTATAAATAAATCAGGGTTTCTTCAGATAAAAGGGTTAAAAAGGAGGGTTTTTAACATGGTTACAAAGAAATTATTGCCTTTGGCAGCTATGGAGAAGATTATGAGGGCTGCTGGAGCTGGCAGGGTATCAGAGGATGCCAAAGCTGCATTAAAGGAAGTTTTGGAAGACATTGGCCAAGAGATTGCAGCAAAAGCAAACCAGCTTGCATTGCACAGCGGAAGGAAAACTATAAAAGCATCTGACATTAAGCTAGCTTCAAAGGAATAAATTTTTACATTCATCATATTTTTAGGGGTGTTAATATGGCAGAAGAAGGAAAAACCGAAGTTAAGTCTGTTTCCTCAATTAAGAAGGGAAGCAACATTATAATGGATGGCGTTGCTTGCAGGGTTACAGACATCAGCGTTTCAAGACCAGGAAAACACGGTCACGCAAAAGTAAGGATAGAAGCTGTCGGCATTTTAGACGACAAGAAAAGGCAGGCAGTCATGCCGGGTCACGATAACGTAGAAGCTCCAATCATCGAAAAAAAGAACGCGCAGGTGTTGTCGATCGCTGGCGATACTGCGAATGTTATGGACATGGACTCCTACGAAACATTTGATTTGAAGATCCCAGAAGAACTGAAAGGAGAAGTGACAGAGGGTTGCGTTGTTTTGTATTGGATTTTGCTTGACGCAAAAGTCATGAAGCAAATCAAGCCTCAATAAATGAATAACAAGTGAATTTAACATGGTAAAATTTCCAGAAGCGGATGCACGAATTTTCAAGAACGTTTTTGTTTGCAAAAGATGCAAGACTAAGATGAGAGCTCCTATAAGGAAAGTATTGTCTGGCCTGATCAAATGCAGGAAATGCAAGTATCCTAATCTAAGACCTAAGAGAAAGAAGAAATAGGCTTAATATAAAACATTAAAGAGGTTGATAAATGAATTATGCAGAACTTGCTTCTATCATTATCTTTCTTATTTTATTAAGCCTGTTGATGCTGTGGAAGAGAAAACAGCTAAAGATTCAAAAAATAATATTTCCTTTATTCTATCTGGTAATGCTGCGCACCAGCCTTGGGCTGAACTTCATGGAGAAGTACGGCAAAAAACACAGGGACCTGATAGTATTCATCGGCAATTGTTTCATAGGTTTTGCAGTGCTCGGCATGATTGTGATTTTCGTCATGCTTTTCTATACTATTGTCAAAAGTTTATTCATACCTGCTGATATCCCGCCTGTCAGCCCTGTCCTGCCTTATGTCCCGATTCCTGGGCTTGGAAAGATCGGTTTCTGGCATTGGATAATCGCGATCTTTGTTTTGGCTGTTTCGCACGAATTCGCACACGGAATTGTTGCGATCGCAAACAAATTAAAGATCAAGAGCAGCGGACCTGCTTTCTTTTCTATCTTCATACCTGTGATTCCAGCAGCTTTTGTCGAGCCTGACGAAAAGGAATTCCAGAAAAAGAGCGACATAATAAAATACAGCATTTACAGCGCAGGTCCTGTTACAAACATCATCCTGGGTTTGCTGTTGCTGATAATTGTCGTCAACTTTATTCTTGTTCCGATAGAGAATAGCTATGCACAACCTTTTGCATTGGAAGTGACTTCGCAGGATTCTCCAGACCTTCCTGCGTACGGGATGTTCGAAGAGCCCACCTTGATAACATTTGTCAATGGAGAAAAAGTCACGGACAGGAAAATCTTTCTTGAAAAGATGTACTGCGTCAAGCCCGGAGAGACAGTAGTCTTGGCGAACAATGAAAAAGAATATTCAATAAAGACAAAAGACGAAGACGGAAAGGCAGTCCTTGGAATACTTTTCAAGGAAAAAAAGCAATGGCCGAATGAAAGAGCAGGCACGATTTTCTCGTGGATAAGGGACTTGATAAGATGGACAGCCCTGCTTAATATTTTTGTAGGTCTTGCGAACCTGCTTCCACTAGGTCCGATTGACGGCGGCTTGATCCTGAAGACCTTGCTCGAAAGGTTGTTCAAGGATAAGAAAAAAGCAATGAAATGGTGGGCAGGCATCAGCATATTCACACTGCTGCTATTGGTCGTAGGATTAGGCATGTATTTCTTTTCTTTATAAATATTAAAAAGGCCCATTCTAAAAGTTTATAAATTCGTTTTAAACCCTTCGGTGTATGATTTATAGAATCGGCTTAGACATAGGTGCGCAGAGTGTGAGTGCCGCTGTTCTTGATGAAAACGAAAACATACTATACATTGCACCTTACACAAGGCACATGGGAAGGCCCATAGAGACGACAAGAGAGATCCTGGATTACATCAAGCAAAAGTTCGATTATCAATTAAATTCTTTTAAGCTGGCAGTGACTGGAAGCAACAAGAGAGATTTTGCAAAGCAGTTGAATGCAAGGCATGTTGGTACGATTGAAGCGCAGATTCTTGGCGCGCCAGAAAATGTAAATCAAATCATCTGCATTGGAAACAGCGGCGCGAAATTCATCAGCAGGAAAGACAGCAGTCTTGATTTTGAAACTAACAATGCGTGCGCAGCAGGCAGCGGCGCATACTTGGATGAGATGGCTGCAAAATTCAAGATGTCGCCTGCAGAATTTTCAGAATTTACACTTGACTCGAAAAATCCTGCGCAGATAAGTTCGCGGTGCACTGTTTTTGCAGACAGCGATGTGATAGGGCAGCAACAGAAAGGCACTCCTGATGTAGAGATCGCAGGTGGATGCGTAGACGCGATTGTCAGAGGCTATATGCAGGACATCGCGAAGGGCGCAACATTTACAGGAGTTACAAGCTTCCAAGAAGGTGTTGCGCAGAACAAGGCAGTTGTCAGGAAACTTGAGCAGCTCCTGGCGACAGGCAAGAACAACAGCAAGCTCATCATTCCCTCTTACAATATCAATGGAGAAACAATCGAGGCTCCGTACGCATCAGGCGCGATAGGTGCTGCGCGCGCAATAAAAGCAGAAGACCTCAAGTTCAATTTTAACTACGAGCGCATGCTATCTGCGGCATCAGCAGCACCAGCATCTTCTTCCTGCTCGGCTTGCGCATCAGGCCGCAAATTGGTTATAGAAAAAAGCAAGATTTATCCTGATTCAGAACCCTATGTTTTTTCCGGGGACGGAAAAGTAAGAGCGTACCTTGGGTTTGACGTGGGAAGCGTCAGCACAAATGTTATTGCAATCGATGAAAACAACAATTTGATCGCAAGATCATATGTTCCTACTGCAGGAAGGCCTGTGAATGCAATCCAGGAAGGGACAGAGGAAGTATTTGCAGTAGTTGGTGACAGGCTCGAAATCCTGGGCGCAGCATCAACAGGAAGCGGACGATTTCTTGCAGCGCAGTTTGTCGGAGCTGACAAGGCTGTAAACGAAATCACTGCACAAGCCTATGGTGTTTCTTATTTTGTCAGAAGCTTGTTTCCACACATATCTCACATAGACGTCATTGAGATAGGGGGCCAGGACAGCAAGAGGATAAAGATAATCAACGGAGCGCCTGTCGCATTCAATATGAACAAGGTGTGCGCAGCAGGTACAGGAAGTTTTGTCGAGAAGCAATGCGATAAGTACGGGATTAATGTCAAGACGCAGTTCGCGGATTTGGTCATGCAGAGCGACTGTCCCGCGGACCTCAGTTTCAGGTGCACTGTATTTACTGGCGCGGATATTAATACAAGGATACAAAGAAGTGAAGACATGAAGGATGTGCTCGCAGGCGTCTGCAATGCCTTGGTCAAGAATTACATGGCGTCTTGCGGAGGGATAATTCCTTTTGACGGTGAAATAATTATTTTCACAGGCGGAACCTCAAAGAACAGGTCATTGGTCGCGGCGTTCGAGCAGCATTTCAACAGACCGATATATGTGACGCCTGACAGCGATGTAAATGGCGCGATCGGCGCAGCATTGTGGATAAAAGAAAAGATGGAAATGGAAAAAGAAAAATGAGCAATAGCGGATTCAAAGGCTGGGAAATAAAGGACATGAAAGTCGCGCAGAGTTCATTCACTTGCAAAGACAAAAAGTGTGGCATAGGGTGTCAGGTCAACAAGATAAAGACAGAAGATGGCGAAACTGTTTTCTTTGGCGACAGGTGCGAGCGCTACACAACAGGAAAGAGCGTAAAGCCTTCTGAGATAGAAACCTTGGTAGACAGAAGAAACAAGGAACTGATGGGTGTCAAGCCGAGAAGCGAAGGAAGACCGACAGTAGGTATTGCAAGAGCCAGCTTGAACCTTGGCGGAATGGGCACTTTTGGAATCCGCTTGTTTGAAGATTTTGGTTTTAACGTGGTCATTTCTGACGAGACTAGCGACAAAATCAAGAGGGCAGGAATAGCTGCCTCCAAATCTAATTTCTGCCTGCCTATAAAAGTTGCTTATGGTCACATGCTTAATCTGGTTGAAAAGGGTGTTGATTTCATCTGGACGCCTTCTTACCAGAACATGCCTAACACAGCATTCAAGAAAACGCATGTCTGTCCGTGGGTGCAGGGCTTGCCTGACAGTGCACGGGTTGCTCTTGAAGGTAGGTTGGGTGATGCAAGAATACTTGCGCCCAGGCTGCATTTGCGCGAAGAAAAGACGATAACGTTCGAGGAAGAGATTTATCAGATGTTTTTGCAGGATCTAGGTATGTTGGTGTCAAGAAAGGAACTTTCAGACAGGATAAGGTCTGCCCGTTCTGCACAAGCAGTTATAGAGGAAAAACTGCGAAACGAAATAGGACAGAAATTTCTTAAGGATGCGCGGGAAAGAAAAGGAGGAAAAGAATATGTTGTTTTGATCAGCAGGCCGTACAACGGCTGCGATCCTGGCATGACTTTCAGGTTGTCTAATATTCTTGCAAAATACAATGTAGAGGCGTTGCCGATGGACATGATGCCCGGCCTCGATCCTGTTGTGCAGTCTCAGGATTTCGGCAGCAAGCATCCTAACATGTATTATGTTTATGGGCAGAAGATACTCGCGATCGCTCATCTGCTGGCAGATGAAAAGGGATGCGGCAACATTTTTCCTGTGTATTGCTCGAGCTTCAACTGCGGTCCGGACGCATTCATCATTCCATTTTTCAATAATGATCTTGAAGGGAAATCGTGCTTGTACTTGAGTTTTGACGAGCAGAGCGGAGAAGCGCACACAGTGACGAGAGTGGAAGCATTCATAGACAGCCTGCAGGGAATAAGAAAAGTTGGCCGTACGCCAAAGAAAAGACACAATGCATTCCCTGTGAAATATGATGTAAACAATGAAGAGCATAAAGAAAGGACAGTAATTCTGACGCAGATGGATTATGGGGGGGCGCAAATTATCAAATCGCTTTTTGAAGCCTCTGGAATAAAATCAAAAGTCATGCCTTTAAGAACAAGGGATGAACTTAATCTAGGATTGGAATTATCAAGAGAAGACCAATGCTTTCCGTGCGCAGAAACCTTTGCGATCCTCATGAAAGCAATAGAAGTATTCGGTCCTGAGAACATTGCAATGTTCCAAGGCGGCGCAGAAGGTCCGTGCAGATATGGATTGTATGATTATTATCAGCCAATGAAACTTTGCGAGCATGCAGAAGCAGTTTCTAATCCTGCGATTGCGCAAATTCCTTTTCATACTTTAAATGCTGAGAACGGCTATGCTGTCGAAGGGATGCCCCCTGTGATGCGGGCTGCTTATTCTGGTTCTGCTTATAGTGCGATAAGGACAGCAGATCACATGAAAAAAGCAAGAAACATCGTTCGGATGAGGGAAAAAACACCAGGCGATGCTGACATGGTTTTCAGAGAAGGCTTGGACGATTTATGTTCAACAATAACATCGATGCCTTTTTTCATGGACAGGAGAAAGGACATAAGGATAAGCGATTTCAGGAAAGCGATAGGCTCGATAATCGATGTTGCAAGAAAAACAGGAAAAAAATTCGCACAAATTCCTATTGACAAATCAAAGCCATTGATTAAAATAATAGGCGACGGCGAGATTTTTGTCAGGCTCCATCCTCCGAGCAACAAATACATAGAGGATTATTTCAGAGCATACCACAATCAATTGGTAGAGATTGCGCCTATAAGCTACTGGCTTGACGCTACTGATTATTTTTACATCGAAGAATTGCGGCAGAACCAGGATTTCCAGAAGATGAAAGGAGTCAAAATAAAAATGTGGTTCAAATACCTGGTGGGCCATGCAATCGACGAGTCATTCAGGAAAGTCAAAGGCTTCCATCACACAGCAGACGTTACAGGAATAATCAAAAGGGGTGCTGAAGTTTTGCAGTGCGGACTGAAAGGAGAAGCAGTGCTTACTGTTGGCGGAATTGACATAGCTCCTGAAGAAGGCTACCATGGCGCACTCAATTTGTTTCCTTCGACCTGCATGCCGGGCACATTGGTAGACAGCCTTATTCCTAAATTAAAAAGCAGGAATCCTGATTTTCCCATAAAAAGTTTGGCATTTGATGCAAGCGATCCTCCTAATCATTCAGACATCTTGGACGGTTTTGCTTACCAAGTAAGAAAGTTTTATGAAAACTCATTGAGATCTGGCAGAAGGCAAGGCGATGAACAGCCAGAAGAACATATTTGGAGAAGTTTGTGGAGAACACATCTTCCAATCGTAGTCAACAAGCTTATTTTCCCACAAAAACTTTAAAAAGCACTCGCAATTACCAGAAAAGAATGATTCAGATAGTGTTGGTGGAGCCAAAGACAGGGGGAAACATAGGTGCGATTGCGCGGGCAATGGCTAATTTTAATTTTAAAAACTTGGTTCTTGTAAGGCCGCAGTGTGATCCTTTTGATGAGGAATGCTTGAAAAGAGCAAAGCATGCAGTCGGCGTCCTTGATAAGATGAAAGTAGTTGATTCTCTTGACGATTTGGAAGCAGATTATCTTATAGGAACAACAAGCGCACTCGGGACAGACTACAACATACCTCGCTCTCCTATCAGGCCTGACCAACTGGCAGGCACTATAACAAAATTAAGAGAGAAAGAAGATGTCAAGATCGCAATAGTCCTTGGCAGGGAAGGAGACGGCCTGACAAATCACGAGATTCTGCTCTGCGATTTCATCGTGACTATTCCTACTTTTCCAGAATATCCAGTAATGAACATCAGCCATGCAGCAACTATAATCTTCTATGAATTGTTCAAGCAGACTGCTGATGAAAAGATTGACGACCACATCTTGTTCGCGACAGATACAGAGAAAAAAAGGCTTTTGGAATTGGTCGACAGATTGCTTCAAACAATAGAATTCAGCACAGACGAAAAAAGGGAAACGCAAAGAAAAGTATGGAAAAGGCTGATAGGCAAATCCTTCTTGACCAAGAGAGAAGCAATGGCATTGATAGGTTTCATAAAGAAACTTGTTTGATTGCTGAAATTTTTCGCGTTGATAGAAAATAAGAAAAATATTTATTGTTCTGCTTTCTTTTTCTCTACAGCATAAACTTCGAAATTGCTGTAAGGATTCATAGCATCGTCTCTTCTGATCTCGAAAGTAACATTGTATACTCTTTCAAGCCTCATAAGCCTGTCGATTCTTGCGATGTCTGAGAAGATTCTTGCGCGGGTATCCCATTTGAAAACAAATTGCTTATACTCGCCTCTTCTATAGAATCTGTCTTCCAAATCTTTTTTGAAAGTGCCCCAGTCATTATTGTGGTGAGTTACGTTTTTTCTTAGCCATACAAGATCTTCTAGATGGTCTCTTTCTACTCCATCTACAATATAACTATTTAGTTCTCTGCGAGCATGCTGTACTGCTTCATGTGTTTTAGTTTCGATCATTTTCTAATGTACTGGAACTGCCTTATTTATAAAGTTTACTTAAACAGAATTTCTCTTCCTTTTCGTCAGAAAACCTTTGATCTTTGGCACGCCCTTTGCATTTGCACCCGGCCCCAGCATGTAATATGTTTTTTCAACACTGTCGCCCCAGCTGTATTCGCCGTTCTCTGTCTTTATCTTGTGCACAACGATCTCATTCAAGTCAACGCCTTTTTTCAGATGGTAATAGACAGAACGCATTGTGACTGCAGGGAATACACTTTTGTATATCTTGCTGATGTCATATCCATATCCCCTTTTCAGATAATACAAAATCTCGATGATGTTTTGCCTTATCTGCGATTTAACCGGTCTACCCCTCATATTTTGCTGGAAGAATTAGTGATATTTAAATTTATTCTTTTCAATATTGAAAATAAAGCAGAAGGTTTTTATATGACTCTCAACAATTCATTCTCCGATCAATACAATGGAACTTTTGTTCGTGCTTTCAAAGGACATTGAAAACCTTCCGGTCAGCGAAGTGCTGGCCCAGGTAGATGCGAAAACGCACAGCACATATGATAATTACTTGATAGTTGAGCCTGAAACAGAAATGTCAATCAAAGACATAGAGCTCTTGTCTTTTAAGCTTGCTTTCACGCACAGCATACATCTGCTGCTTTTCAATACGACAAAGAAGGACATCGAGAAAGACTTTCAAAAATTTGACTGGAAATCTGTTTACAATGAAAATTTCTGCATAAGGGCGCACAATCATCCGAATGCAGAAGAGCTTGAAAAGCAATGCGCAGCGATTTTCTGGGATTCTGTAGACAATCCAAAAGTCAAGCTGAATGACAGCAGGACAGAAATCAATCTATTGCACCAGGAAAACAACATCTTTGTAACCAAATTTTTGTTCAAGACAGACAAAAGCTATGTCAAACGAAAACCCCATTTAAGACCAGAGCTCCATCCGTCTTCCATCAATCCTAAATTGGCAAGAGCCTGCATAAACTTGACAGGCTTGAAATATGGTGCACTAGTGGACCCGTTCTGCGGAACCGGCTGCGTCTTGATAGAGGCGGGCTTGATGGGCTTTGACTGCATCGGCTATGATTTGGACCAGATCATGCTGATCAAATCAAAAATAAACATAGAGCACTACAGAATAAAGAACTTCAAGCTGGAGATCAAGGACGCTACGACTTTGTCTAAAAGTTTAGGAAAGAATGCTACAGTTGTCACAGATCTTCCTTACGGCAGGG
>JAHWHE010000084.1 GCA_019323495.1 Candidatus Woesearchaeota archaeon
AAGAAGAATGAGCGAGCCAGAGTTATGGAAACACCAGACAAGATGTTCAGGCGGGTTGCAAAAGTAATCGCAGCAGTTGACAAGAAATACACATCAAGGGATGTGAAGAAAACAGAGAAAAAATTTCTTGAAATGATGGAAAACTTAGACTTTTTGCCGAATAGCCCGACATTGATGAATGCAGGCACAAGGATTGGACAGTTGTCAGCTTGTTTTGTTCTTCCTGTCGAAGACAGCCTTGAAAGCATATACGACACATTAAAGACAACGGCACTGATCCATCAATCAGGCGGAGGCACTGGATTTTCTTTCTCAAAGCTGAGGCCAAGAGGGGATCTAGTAAGATCCACAATGAGCGAAGCCAGCGGCCCTGTGAGTTTCATGAAGGAATACGATGTTGCAACCCACATCATAAAACAAGGCGGAAGAAGAAGGGGTGCGATGATGGGCGCATTAAGGATAGATCATCCTGACATTATAGAATTTATCCATGCGAAAGACCAGGAAGGCGCGTTTGTCAATTTCAATCTTTCAGTGATAGTAACTGACAAATTTATGGACGCTGTAAAGAAAAACAGAAATTACAGTCTGATAAATCCAAGGACAAAAAAGAAAGTCGCTTCTATGAATGCAAGAAAGATTTTTGACATCATCGTAGAGAGCGCATGGAGAACCGGAGATCCTGGTCTGATATTTATTGACGAACTCAACAGAAAAAACCCAACCCCAGAACTTGGCAGGATGGAAAGCACCAATCCTTGTGGTGAGCAGCCCTTGTTGCCATACGAATCCTGCAATCTTGGAAGCATCAACCTGGCAAACATGGCACAAAACAGCAAGATAGACTGGAGCAAATTAAAAAATACTGTTCATAATGCTGTTCATTTTCTCGATAATGTGATCGACGCAAACAAGTATCCAATAAAAAAGATAGAGACAACGACAAAAGGCAACAGAAAGATAGGTCTTGGTGTGATGGGTTTTGCAGAATTGCTGATAAAATTGAAAATTCAATACGGCAGCAGCAACGCACTGAAGATCGCAGACAAAGTGATGAAATTCATGTACAGAGAAGCAATAGAGGCAAGCAGGCAACTGGCAAGAACAAGAGGAGTTTTCCCGAATTACAACAAGAGTGTCTGGAAGAAGAAAGGAATAAGACTAAGAAACGCGACATTAACGACGATCGCGCCGACAGGAACTCTAGGATTGATTGCAGGAACAAGCCAGGGGATAGAGCCTTTGTTTGCAATTGCGTATGAACGAAAAGTGCTCGGCAGGAAATTCTTGATAGTAGATCCGATTTTTCAAAAAGCTGCAAAAGAAAAAAGGATATATAATGAGAAGCTAATAAAAAAGATTACAAACCTTGGCAGTATACAAAAAATAAAAGAGATTCCTCAAGATATTAGAAGATTGTTTGTAACTGCATTCGACATTTCACCTGAACAGCATGTCAAGATGCAGGCGGTTTTCCAGAAGAATATTGACAATGCAGTGAGCAAGACAGTCAATCTTCCGCAGTCCGCAACAAGGGCTGATGTCAAAAAGATTTATTTACTTGCGCACAAACTGAAATGCAAGGGAATCACTGTATACAGGACAGGAAGCAAAAGAGAACAAGTCATGGAGATGATTTGAAAATGGGAAAACACATCTTATTATATACAGGAGAGGCAGGAGGAAAGACAACGACAGCCCTTGGTTTGGCAATGAGGGCGCTGGGCCATGGACAGAAAGTAGTAATGATACAATTTCTGAAAGGAAGAAAAGACATCGGCGAATACAAGATGCAGAAAAAGCTAAAGAATTTCACGATCCATCAGTTCGGCACAACAGGACTGCATGATTTGAGAAAACCTTCTGAAAAAATTAAAAAATTAATGCAGCAGGGACTGAAAAAAGCAGAACAGGTCAGCAGACAGAAAATTGACATGCTTATTCTTGACGAGATAAACATAGTGTGCGCATTCAGGCTGCTGCCTGTCAAGGATGTCGTGAATGTGCTGAAAAAAGTCCCGAAAAGAATCCCTGTTATCTTGACAGGAAGAAGAGCGCCTCCTGAACTGAAAAGGATTGCAGACATTGTTGTGAGAATGGACGACTTAAAAAGACCCAAGAAGATGAGCGCGCAGAAAGGCATAGAATACTAGTTGTCACCGACAGAGGACCATCTTGCCAAATTGATAATATATTTATAGAACAATAGGATTTCTTATACTTTGGGGATAGGGATGAACATAAGCAGTCCTATATACAGATTTATTGAATTTAATCCTATGCAGCAGGAACTAGTTGACACGCCTGAAATGCAAAGACTGAGATATTTGAAGCAGCTTTCTTTTGTAGAAAAAGTTTTCCCTGACGCGACGCACACAAGATTCACGCACGCTCTTGGCGTGAGTTTTCTTGCCGGCCAGTTTGCGAAACAGCTGAAAGTGAGCGAATCAGAAGTCAGGCTGGTGCAGGCTGCTGGCTTGCTGCACGATGTCGGCCATCTTCCATTCTCTCACAGCTTGGACATCTTCGTCCCTCAAATCTTGAAAGGAAAAAACATATACACCCACGAGGAGCTTGGAAGAGCGATAGTCACCGGACAGATAAAATTGGACCTGCCAGGCGCAGGAAAGATTCCTTACATCCTTGAAAAATACAAACTTAATCCAGAAGATGTAGGAAGCTTGATTGCAAAGCAGTTCAATTTGAAGCCGTACTTGCAGAAGATAATCTCTGGCGGAGTCGATGCTGACCGTTTGGATTTCCTCAAGAGGGACAGCTTGAACACAGGGGTTGTTTCAGGAAATGTCGACCAGGAAAGGATACTGCAATTGGCATTGGTCAACAACAACAATCTTGAATTCCATCACAAGGCGATCAGCCCTATAAGAGAGATGCTGAATGCAAGAAATGTCATGTACAATGAGGTTTACATCCATCGAACAGTGAATCTTGCAGAGACTATGTTGAAGAAAGCAGTGGAGCTGGAGATAGAGAATCTTTCAGACCTGCCTAAGATGGGTGACGATGAATTGTTGATGCGATTAGAGCAGAGCAAGAGCCATAAAGTGAAAGAGATTGCACAAAGAATAAAATACAGGAACCTTTACAAGATAGCATTCCAGATCCAGATGCACAGCACTAATGAAAAACAAAAGAAAACTATTGACCTGTTGAAGAAAAAAGAAACAGGAAAGATAGAGATGGAATTGATAGAATTGATTAATAAGAAAAGGCAGATACTCGGGAACAACCAAGAGCTTGAATATGGGGATGTGCTTGCAAGCTTTCCGCATGTCGAGAAAATCAAGTACGAGAAATTATTTGACAAGCAGGAGATCAATGTTTATATTCCTGGAAAAAGAAACACGAACTACAGCTATTTCAATGTGATCTGCGAGGAAAAACTGAAAGCAGAAGTCGAATACGCGGTCAAGGAATACCTAGAAAATCTGCAGTAGTCTTTATAAATATCTTTGTCTTTACTTATACTCTAATGGGGGCGCAAACACTTCACGGAGAGAAACTGAAAGAAGAGCTCGAGGCAATAATCCTTAATTATCCTGAGCTCAAATATGACGTAAATAAGATCGCTCAAGGATCAGAAACTGCCATAGCTTCTCATTTTCAAATCTTTTATGAACAATATCCTCATCTGAAAGCTTATGCTTATTTTCTAATGATAGAAGAATACAGGAGAAAATTAGATGCTCTTGAGAAAGACTACCGCGACAGGACAGCAGAGCTGACCACAAAAGAAAAGAATGGCAGGGCTAGGCTAGAAAGGATAACAGAACAGCTGATTGAAGTAGAAAAAGAAATCGAGCAGAAAGAAGCGGCTAAAGAAAATATACCTGCTATGCTGCATCATAAATTGGGGCAGTTATGCGCAGAGATACAGCAAGCAGAATCTTCTTTGGAAAGGTTCGGCCAGCGCAAGACGTCTGCTTTTAGAGAGAAAGAGGGTCGCAGAGAAGACTTGATTGCGATGATGCAGGACTGCAGATTATTCATAGATACTGTAATGGAAAAAGACAGAGAACCACAAGGAGGGAATATTTACATCGATGCAAATGTCACAAAATACATCTATGATTTTCTTGTGATTGAATGGGGAAAGAGAGAGCAAGAAAAAGTGATATCGCAGAGAGCGATGTCTGCTATACCCAGAAGCCATCTGTTGAGGAACACTTTTTTTGTCTTGGGCTCGGCAGCAGTTCTTCTTGTTTCTGCGTATTTTGGATATTTGGCCTACAAAATAATTGCCAAGCCTGCAAAGAAAACTCAGAGTCAGATTATTGCAGTAGAGACAGAAGAAAGCAAAGGTTTTGCAGTAGACACAGTTCCAGAACTAGAAGATAAAACTGAGAATAGCTGGACTGTTGTAAGAGAGATTGGCATCGGCGAAATCTTGTACGGCAACAAGATATACAGAGGAGTCAAAGAAAAAGGAGATATACTTCAATTAGAATTTGAACCAACCCATAAGCGCGCAGACGGAAAAGAAAGGACGCAGAACGAATTCAGTTTTCCGCTGAAGATAACGGCTGCAGGATTCGACAACATTCCTGACTGCAGGTTCTTGAAAACAATGCTCGACTTTGATATGAAGACAAAAAGGATACGAATTTTGCAGCAAACAATCGCAGAAGCAAAACCGAAAGGATTCAGGCCGATAGGCATTAGGTATAATCCAAATATTGATTTGCCCATAACAGAATTTATTTCCAGGTTTGGTCCTGCTGATGCTTACAGGGTTGTGCAGGATCGGTTTGGAGCTGGCCAGAATTTCATCCAGTTTCTATGGTATGAGAAAGGTTTTTCAGGCAGGAACGAGAGGCGCATAAGAGAAAGCAAACTGTCTTCGCAAATAAATTTGACAGGCAAGGAATTGGACGGACAGCCTGACTGTGTTGTCATGGACACATTAGGGAGCGGTCTTGTTTACATAGATGTAAATACTCATGGAGACATACAATTCCTAGAAGCAATAAAATAAACCTTTATATACATATTAGTTCTATTTATTTTCAATGGCAAAGAAAACACGAGAAGAATGGAAGACTTACCAGGATGTTTTTGATCAGTTTACTATCAGGACTCTCTGGGACTTGAGCAGCAAGGGTTTCCTTGACGGATTGAAGAGCCCTGTAAGCCTGGGAAAAGAAGCGAATGTCTTCACAGCAGAGAAAGGAAACGAAATATTGTGCGCAAAGATCTACAGATTAGAGGTTGCAGACTTCAATGCAATGTATAAATACATAAGGAACGATCCTCGTTTTTCAGGTTTGCAGCATCAGAGAAGAAAAGTCATCTTTGCCTGGTGCCAGAGGGAGTTCAGGAATTTATTAAAATGCAAAGAAGCAGGCATCAGCTGCCCCAAACCGATAATTTTCAAGAACAATGTGCTGCTGATGGAATTAATAGGAGAGCCTGGAGAGCCTGCTCCCAGACTAAAAGACAAGCCGCCATCAGCGCCGAACAAATTCTTCAAAAAAGTACTTGACAACATGAAAAAATTGCACAAGCTCAACCTGGTGCATGCAGATTTGTCAGAGTACAATATCTTGAATGATAATGAAAATCCAGTCTTCATAGATTTCTCACACACAACACCTCTTGATACGCCGAATGCAGATGAACTTGTGAAAAGGGACATTGCAAACACGTGCAGATATTTCAAGAAACTAGGAGTTAAAACAACAGAGAAGAATATCTGGGATTATATTACTGGTTAAGGTCTCTGATAATTATTTCATCTGTTCCGGGTCCGACAGATATCATTCCGAAAGGTGCGCCTACAAGTTCTTCAAATCGTTCGTGCGGAGCTCTCAACTGTATTGGTAGCTCTTTATATGCTCTGATGCCGGAAACATCGTCTTCAAATCCGTCGAAAGTTTCATATTGTCCTCTGAGCTTGTAAAGCAAATCCGCATTTGTCGAGAATCTGTCTGTCGTATCTCCTGTAGAAAAAGCTCTTCCAGCTGTGTTGAAAGTCATCATCTGGCTGGCATAAACATATCTTGTTCCGATTTCTAGTTCATGCATTCCTCTGACACAGTCTGATTTTGTGGACGCAAGAATAATTCGTGGACCGACACTATTCACCTGTACCGCATGTCTGCCCGCAACAGCATCTACTCTTCCGGTCCTTCTTGGTCTACCTGTTGTTGCACCATACTCGTCCATTACTCTTCTCAAGCCGAGTCCTCTTCTGAATTCATCTCTGTCATTCATCATTTCCGATAGAGGAACTGTCCTGAACCGTTCTTCTTCAAACGATTTTACATTTTTATATCCATCGCCTTCTGCGCAATAACTCTCACTCATTCCTGCTCCATATTCTGTCGGGAATGGTCCTGGCCCGACTCTTGTCATGACTGGGAATTTGATCAAGCCTATAACAAGATCGACGCAATTGATCGGAATATCGCAGCCTCTTGCAGTTCCCAATATAGACGGATCAGAAGAAGTCACAAAGGGGTATGTGCCAAATTCATAGCTTAATAATGTTCCTTGTGCACCCTCAATCAATATTTTCTTGTTCTCTAAGAGTGCGCGCTCGATAAAGCTCTTTGTATCCTTGACAAAAGGCTTGACCTTTTCAAACAGTTTCAATTCTTCTTCAATAACTTCATTTATATCTATACCGAGGTCTTTGTATTCCTTGCTATAGATTTTCTTTACTTTTGCTGCAAAAATATCCCTGTTGAATAAATCCCTGAACTTGATTCCTCTTCTTGCGACATGATCAGAATACATAGGTCCTGTTCCTTTCCCAGTAGAACCGACAGAACCATCTTTCATGCTCTTGTTAGGAGCATCCCTTTTTTTATGATATTTTAGAATAACATTTGCATCCTCTGATATCATCATATTGTTGAATGTGATGCCTGCTTCTGCCAATTCTACCATCTCTTCCAAAAGGCCTTTTTGGTTAATGCCCATGCCGCTCCCTAAAATAGTGGTTTTTCCTAGGCCATCATATTGGATGCCTGCTGGTATGAAATGAGTTATGCACTTGTAATCTCTACCTTTGTGCTTGACATAGAAAGTATGGCCTGCGTTATCAGTACCGGTGCCTCTTATATTGATGTCTGCCCATGATCCGAAATACGCCACAACCTTGCCTTTTCCAGTATCTCCCCATTGAAAACAGAGAACAGAAGCTACTTTGACATCTTTCATAAACAGCGGCATTGTAAAAGGTAGTAATCCTGTCAAAGTCATTATTTTAACACCGTAATTTGGCTTTTCCAATTGAATATTTAAGTATTTCTATATATGCGCCACCGTAAGCTTTAAAAACCCCACCCTTCCTCAAATATACATGACCACCGAATTTAGGGCCGAGCTCAAGATCCCTAAGGAACGGATAGCGGTTCTTATAGGGAAAGACGGCGATATCAAGAAGGATATTGAAAACAGAACAGGGACAAAGCTAGAGATAGATTCAGAAGAAGGGGATGTTTTCATTACAGGTGATGACGGGCTTAAGATTTTCGATGCAAGAGAAGTGATACATGCGATTGGCAGGGGTTTTAACCCGCAGATCGCTTTTCTGCTGTTGAAAGGCGATTATATTTTCGAAGTGATAAACATCAAAGATTTTGCGACTACAAAGAAAGCAGAGCAGAGAGTTAAGGGTAGGGTGATAGGTGCAGAAGGCAAGACTAGGAATGCAATCGAGACTTTAACTGAATCCTACATAAGTGTTTATGGAAAAACGATAAGCATTATAGGCCAGCCAGAGGCCGCAAGCAATGCAAAACAAGCTATAATACAATTATTAAGGGGTGCCCAGCATTCAACAGTTTACAGCTGGCTTGAAAGAAAAAGAAAATCCTTGAAGCAAAAGGAGATGTTGAGCGCGTACAGCGGCAAAGACGAAGAAGAGTTTTGAAGACTACCCAAGAAACCAAAGGTTTCTGGGTACTAACCCGAACGAAGTGAGGAGTTAAGTATGGCAGAAGAAAAAACAATTGCACATGAACTCGCAAAGAAACAGAGAGAGATAAGTGTAGCTGAATTTTTCGAGAAAAACAGGCACCTGCTTGGTTTTGACAATAAAAGAAAAGCGCTCTTGACAGCTGTGAAAGAAGCAGTCGACAATGCACTGGATGCTTGCGAAGAAGCAGGGATACTTCCAGAGATTAATGTTGAAATAATCGAGATGTCAGAGGAAAGATACAGGGTTATTATCGAGGACAACGGACCCGGCATTGTTAAAAACCAGATACCTAATATTTTTGCAAAATTATTGTACGGAAGCAAATTCCATTCACTCAAACAAGCTAGAGGCCAGCAGGGCATTGGAATAAGTGCAGCTGCGATGTACGGCCAGTTGACAACAGGCAAACCTATCAGGATCACGTCAAGGATTGGTGCAAAGCATCCTGCAAACTACCTAGCTCTCCATCTGAATACTTCTACAAACAAGCCTGAAATAGTGGTTGACAAGGAGATAAACTGGACAAAAGAGCACGGCACCAGGATAGAGCTTGATATAGAAGGAAGCTATCAGAAAGGCGCGCAGAGCGTTGACGAATACATGAAAGAGACAGCAATAGTAAATCCGCACGCGACCTTGATATATACCAACCCAAAAGCAGAGCAGTATATTTTTGCACGAGTCTCTGACAAACTTCCGCCTACTCCAAAAGAGATCAAACCGCACCCTTACGGAATTGAAGTGGGCATCTTGATAAAGATGCTGCAGAACACGAATGCCAAGACATTGCAGCAGTTCTTGTCGACAGAATTCAGCAGGGTTAGTGCAAATGTCGCAAAAGAAATCTGCGAAAAGGCAGTGATGGCGCCTAATACAAAGCCAAAGACATTGAACGGTCCTCATGCTCAACGAATTATGGAAGCGATTAAGAAAACCAAAATAATGGCTCCTCCATCAGATTGCATATATCCAATCGGCCAGGATTTGCTTGAGAAGGGTTTGAGAAAAGAGATCCAGGCAGAATTCTACTGCAGCATTACTAGGCCTCCTTCAGTTTACAGAGGGAATCCTTTTGTGATTGAGTGCGCATTGGCATATGGAGGAAATCTTGAAAAGGAAGGAAGCGCAAGAATCATGAGGTTTGCCAACAGGGTTCCGTTGCTCTATCAGCAAAGCGCATGCGCATCTACAAAAAGTTTGGTGCAGACAAACTGGAGAAGCTACGGCTTGTCACAGAGCCAGAATGCATTGCCAGTAGGCCCAGTTGCAGTAGTCATCCACATAGCGTCGGTATGGGCGCCTTTCACATCAGAGGCAAAAGAAGCGATTGCGCATTACCCAGAGATAATCAAAGAAATGAAACTTGCGCTGCAGGAATGCGGAAGACTGCTCGGTCGTTACGTTCACAAGAAAAAAAGAGTAGGGGAAGAGATAAAGAAAAGAAGCTTTATTGAGAAATACATCCCTCATGTTGGAGATGCATTGAAAGAACTGCTTGAGTTAAAAGAAGCAGACAAATTGAAAGTGGAAGAGTTGCTGGCGCAGATCTTGGAGCATACCAGAGGTAAATTGGACAAGATGGAATTCGATCCTACCAAGAATGAAGAATACGACGAAGAGTTCGCAAAAATAGGAAAAGAAGAAGAGCCTGAAGAAGAATATGAAGAAGAGTATGAAGACGAAGACCGGGCAAAAGAAAAGAAAAAAAATAAAAATAAAGACAAGCAAACAACTTTGGATTAAAACTATGGCAAAAAAAATAGCTAACAGGGCCCAAGTATTGGATGAGATAAAGAATATTGCTAGTGATGTTTACAACAAGATACTGAAGAAAAAAGCGCCAGAGCTGAAAATGCCTCTGCGTGCGTTGAGCAATGTCACATACAGCGACAAGGTTGGATTTTTCGAGCTGTTGGGCAAGTTCAAGTCAAGGACTTTGACAGCAAGCACCATAAAATCTTTTGCACAGACATTGCTGCTGATGAACGAGTCGAAAAGGCTGGCAAAGATAGGGGATACAGAAAGCAAGAGAGAAGCTTATTACGTCAGCAAGAACTGGGGCGATGCCCGTTTTGATACTGATGAGGAAGCATACACTGTCATGGATGATGTAGAGGCAATGCTTCAAGTTAATAGAGAGCAGATGGGCTTTATTCCAGAAGAAAAAGGCGGCGCTGTCGCAGGAAAATTGACTGTTATAGATGGAAAAGACAAGATTGACTGCACCAAATTTGGTTCAGGCGCGTACAGCATTCCGTCAAGCGTAGAGCATCTGCAGTTCCAGACAAGTGCGAAATTCGTTCTGGTTGTTGAAACAAGCGCATTGTTCCAGAGGCTGAACAATCATCGTTACTGGGAGAAGGCAAACTGTATTATTGTTGCAATGGGCGGCGTACCCACAAGATCCACAAGAAGATTCGTCAGGCGTTTGGCTGACGACAAGAAGATTCCTGTCTATGTTTTCACAGACGGAGATCCGTACGGTTACTTGAACATTTACAGGACACTGAAAGTCGGCAGTGGAAACGCAGCGCACATAAACGAGTTTTTCTGCGTTCCTCAGGCAAAGTTCTTGGGAGTGACTCCTGACGACATTGAAAAATACAAGCTGCCTACGCATCCATTAAAGGACATAGACATCAAGCGTCTGAAAGACGGAATGAAGAACGATCCTTTTGTACAGCATTATAAAGAATGGGAAAA
>JAHWHE010000085.1 GCA_019323495.1 Candidatus Woesearchaeota archaeon
TCGCCATAAACAGTCACTGGCTTGTTTTCCAAAGCCTGTGTAATAAAATTAGTGACGACCCTTCCGTCATTGACAGCCATGTTTGGGCCGAAAGTGTTGAATATCCTGACAATCCTGATGTCTACCTTGTGCTGTCTGTGATAATCCATCATCAAGCATTCTGCAATCCTTTTTCCTTCATCATAGCAGCTTCTTATCCCTATAGGATTGACATTTCCCCAGTAGGTTTCTGTCTGCGGATGCTCCAATGGCGTGCCATATACTTCAGAAGTAGATGCCTGCAGGATCCTTGCTTTTGTTCTTTTTGCAAGACCGAGCATGTTCACCATGCCCACTGTATTTGCTTTAATTGTCTGGATCGCATTGTGCTGGTAATGGACAGGCGATGCAGGACATGCCAGATTATAGATCTGGTCGCATTCTAATCTTATCGGCTCGACAATGTCGTGACGGATGAATTCGAATCTTGGATTATTCAATAGATGCTTGATATTTTCTTTGCTTCCTGTGAATAGATTGTCAAGACATATAACGTCGTGTCCTTTGTTCAAAAGAAATTCGCACAAATGGCTTCCTATAAATCCAGCTCCTCCTGTGACTAAGATTCTCATTGCTTGAATGTATTGTGAGCTGTTTAAAAGATTTGTGGACAAAAAATAAATAAAATGGGCCGGATGGGAAATTCATCGAAGCAACGCAAGTGCGCGGTTCCAATTTTGAACCCACGACCACTGGCTATCTTAGCCCGATTCTTATATGAAACGTGGACATATAAGACCAGCGCTCCACCAAGCTAAGCTACCGGCCCACTATGTTGCTAAAAGAAAATATCTCACTTATAAAGGTTTCTCTGACATTGGTGGTATCAAAAAATTTATATTGTTTTATGCATTCTTCTCAGATATGTGGTACATGTGTGAGGCAAAGGAAGATTTGGACGATGCCTGTTTGAGACGGATAGCAGTGACTCTGCAAAGCGCAGTTAGATTTATAGGAAAAGTAAAAGACAAAGAGAGATGGGATTATTGGATTGAAAATGACAACGGCATGACATTGGAGCAGAAAGCTTTTGTCGAAGAAAGAGGATTGAAAATTTTATTAGGCCCGCCATTGACAGATGCTCCTGAAGGCCATCAATATGATTATGAAGTTTACAGGGGGCCTAAAGAATAAGAAAAAGATTGTTGATTTTTGTATTCTGCCAGAAATTCCTTTTTGTATTTTTCAAATCTGTTCTCCTCGATCGCTGTCCGTGCGTCTGTTACCAATTTCTGGATGAAGTGAAGATTGTGTATTGTTGCCAGTCTTAAACCGAACAATTCTTTTGTATCCAAGAGATGATAGACATAAGACCGCGAAAAGTTTTTGCAGGTGTAGCATTCGCAATCCTCGTCTATGGCATTGAAATCGTACTTGAATCTTCCTTTGTTCAGATGCATGATCCCTTTCTTTGTGAACAGGCTTCCTCTCCTTGCATTCTGCGTCGGGAAGATGCTGTCGAAACAGTCTATTCCCATGCTGATGCATTCAAGGATCTCTTCTGGAGTTCCCATCCCCATCACGTATCGTGCTTTTTCTTTGCCAAGTAATGGAATCTGCAATCTCACCATGTCGAAAGTCTTTTGCATCTCCTCTCCGATGCATAGGCCTCCGAATGCAATTCCGTCGAAATCAAGCTCGTTTATTTTTTTTGCGCTCGCTTTTCTCAAGTCAGGAAAAGTCCCGCCCTGCGTGATGCCGAACAATAACTGCTTGTTGTTGATTTTTGCAATCCCTATCTCTTTCAGTCTGTTGTGCTCTTCAAGGCAGCGCTCTGCCCACAGATGCGTTCTTCTTGTAGCGTCCTGGATGTAATCGTAGTCTTTTCCGAAATGCGGGACATCGTCGAGCGCCATTGCAACATCGCTTCCCAGCTCTAGTTGGATCTGCATGCTGTCTTCTGGAGTCAGCTCATGCTTCCTGTTGTTGATAGTGTCCTGGAAAAGAATCCTCTTGTCGTTTCTTTCGAGCAGGAATTCCTCGCTAAGGACCTGGAAACCTCCGCTGTCTGTGAAGATCCCTTTCTCCCAGTTCATGTAACGATGAAGACCGCCAAATTCCTGGATGACTTTGCTTCCAGGACTTAACAGAAGATGAAACGCATTGCAGATGATGCATTCTGTGTTGAAACTTTTCAGTTCTTCAGGAGAAATGTTCTTGACACTGGCTTTTGTGCCTACTGGCATATAGAATGGTGTTTTTAATTTTCCGTGCGCAGTGTGCAGCAAACCGGTCCTTGCTTCCCTGTCTTGAGCAGTGATCTCAAACATTGTCCCGTCTATATATAAAGTGTTTATATTGCTTTTGGTAACATTTTAATATTCGCGCTTTTTACTTGTGATGTTGATGGCATTAGACCACATTTTAGTTGATGAATATAAGTTTGCAGAAACATACCCAACAGGCCTTGAAGATCTGGAAGACTGGGAATCTGCATGGTTTCATTATAGCAGGAAGCATACTTCTAGGAGAAAAGACGGGACAATTTCTGAGATAGCAAGGAATTTAGATGATAGGACCTGCCAGACAGTTTATCAGTGGCTGATGGAAGGAAACAAGCCTCCTGTTGTTAATTTTCTGAACAGGGCAGAGAGGATAGGGTTGATGCCTTTTGGCTTGAGCAATAATAAATTCTTTTACATCAACAAGTTTTTGTCCTATGTTTTCTGGACAGGATGCATTGGCAAGAAATATCAGATATGTGTGAATCTTAAAAGAAGACCCGGCAGGAGCTTGAACAACATGCTTAGGAAAATATTAAGGATTAATTCTAAATATGTGGAATACTCTAATGGAAGCGGTTTTATCGACTGCAACCAGAACGGCCCTTTATATGCAAGAGTCTTTCAGCAGCTTGGTCTGCCAGTCGGCGGAGGAAAGAAAACAAATCATAATCTGAGGCTTCCCCGTTACATTAAAGAGCTGGTTAAAATAGTAGATGCTGGGTTCGAGACGAAGAGATACAGATCGATCGCGCTCAAAGCACTTGAAGATTTTGTACTTGTCCTTTTCAAGACCAGAAGGGATGTCGTGACTGATAATTACTGGACCCTATTGCTGCACTGCAACAAGACAGAGAGAATCGCAAGAGAATTAGGGGAAGACGTTGTCGGACTTCTCTATTATCTGTTTCCAAAAGCAGAGATTACAGAAGACAATCTTGGAAAAAAATTGAGCTACAATAAGAAAAGAGTGCTGTGGAATGCGCGCATTTATTTGAAAAAGGAAAATCTTGAGAAATTGAGAACGCATTATCCTTCTTTCTACAAAAGAATAGATGACGGCAAGATATAGATTGCGCCAACAGTGCACAATATCCTGTTTGAAAGCGAAGCCTTTAAAAAGAAGCCCTTTCTATCTAGCATTAATTCAGAAAATTTTAATGTGTTTGTCATTTGATTTGTTTTTTTTGGCTGAGGAGTATTAAGCTTTTTCTGAGAACAAAATTGAGAGGATAAAACAAAATGAAAGGAAAAGTAAAATTTTTTAACGAAGGAAAAGGATTTGGATTCATTGCTGGCGAAGACGGAAAAGAGTACTTTGTCCATCAATCAGGACTAGCACCAGGCGTTACTATACGCGAGAATGATGCAGTTACATTTGATGTAGAGCAAGGAGACAGAGGTCCAAAAGCTTCCAATGTCGCTCTAGATACAGAAGCATAAATTCATGTTTTTCATAGCCCTTTACTAAGGCAACCGTAAGCTTTATAAAGGGTGCATTTTTATTTAATAAAAAGAATCAGTATGGGAGAGAGCACTTGCTTAATTATGAACATTTCGCTTTTTCTGGATAAGTGCTGATATATAACGAGGTAAACATAGAATGAATTTATTTGATAATTTAGGATTGAGCCAGCAATTACTGGCGACCATTAAAGGATTCGGTCACACCGAACCAACTCAGATACAGAGTGTTTCCATTCCTCATATAATGAATGGAAAAGACGTGATAGGAGAATCTGCAACAGGTTCTGGAAAGACATTGGCCTTTGGTTGCGGCATCGTGGAAAAGACAACCCAAAGAGGCGGTGTGCAGGCATTAGTAATCACACCAACCAGAGAGCTTGCAGAACAGGTCAAAGAATCTTTGAAGCAACTTTCGTACAAGAAAGGCTTGAGAATCGCAAGCATCTATGGCGGAGTCTCTATCAGCCCGCAGATGGATGATATTGCAAGAGCAGAGGTTGTTGTTGCAACACCTGGCAGACTGCTTGACCATCTTCAAAGAAGGACTATCGATCTATCGAAGCTTAAGATACTTGTTCTGGATGAAGCAGACCGTATGCTTGACATGGGGTTCATAGATGATGTGAAGAGGATCATAAAATCATGCCCAAAGAATCGCCAGACTTTATTTTTCTCAGCGACAATCGCGCCAAGCATAAGAGACCTGGCCAGACAGTATATGTCAGAGCCGATACTTGTCTCAGGAATAAGACAAGTTGATCCGAGCAAACTTAAGCAGATCTATTATGACGCTTCTAGAAATCTGAAATTTCCTCTTCTTGTGCATCTATTGCAGAACGAGAATTCAGAGCTAGTGATGGTCTTTTGCAACACAAGACGAAATACGGATTTTGTCGTGAAGAATCTTAAGGCGAACGGAATACGCGCGATCGCAACACACGGCGGCCTGTCGCAGAATAAGAGAACAAACACCATTTCCCTGTTCAACGACGGAAAAGTAGGAGTCTTGGTTTGCACTGATGTTGCTTCACGAGGGCTTCACATCGACAATGTGTCCCACGTATACAACTACGATCTTCCAAAGGACGCAAAGGACTATGTCCACAGGATCGGACGTACTGCAAGAGCTGGCGAAGAAGGAAAAGTCATCAACATATTATGCGATGTTGATTATGACAATTTCTCCAGGATCCAGCGAGAGTACAGAGGATTCAAGATAGAAAGGATACAGGTGCCTGCGCTGAAGAAAGTGATTGTCAGCAGCGCCCGATCAAGAGGCTTTCAAAGGGGAAGACCTTTTGGCAGGGGAAGTTTCAGGAATGATCGTGATAACGGTTCTGAGAGAAGAGGCAGAGATTTCCGGCCTGGAAGTTTCAGAGGCAGGGGCTCTCGAAGCGGAAGTTTTCAAGGCGGAAGTTCACAGTTCCAAAGAAGAAAGAGATTCTAAAAAGATAGAATGCGCCGACCGGGAATCGGACCCGGGCCAGACCCGTGGCAGGGGTCTATTGTACCACTCAACCATCGGCGCGAATTTAATTTCTGGAAAAAAAGATTATTTATAAATTTAATGTGCTGTTGATTTCTTGTTTTTGGGGCTGCAAGTTCTGTTCTGCTGTTGTGCCTGGAACCTGCACTATTGCAGGAGCATTGTTTTCTGCGACTGCGCTTCCTGTGATTGCATTCATCGAGCTTGTCTGCCCTATCGACTGCAAAGAAGCTAATGATATCACAACAACTGCTGCTATCACCAAGCAGATCAGAACAGCTGTTTCCCCCCTATGAACAAATACCATCAAAATCACCTGTTTTTTTTGAAAAATTATGATGGGCCCACCCGGATTCGAACCGGGGACCTACGCCTTGTAAGGGCGTTGTCATAACCGCTAGACCATGGGCCCGTTAAAGGGCTATGAACTAAGGTTTATTTAAAAATCTTTTCGTTTATATATAAAAAGTCAAAAGATTTATAAAGGCCTTTAGTATCCATTATCTATATAAGAGAGGTGCAAGTTCGCAGTAACGATGGAAAAGCAGATATATAGTTTGATATTTAATGAAGACGAGATTTCGTGGCAATCTTTGCTCATGGAACTGGTGAGGAGCGAGGGCATGGACCCTTGGGACATAGATGTCAGTAAATTGGCCCATTCTTATATCAAGACTGTCAAAAAGTTGAAGGAAGCTAATCTCAGGATTAGCGGAAAAGTTATTCTCGCGAGTGCAATGCTGTTGAAAGTAAAGAGCAACAGGCTTGTAAAAGAAGAGCTGGAAAAACTTGACACTTTGTTCAAGCAGGCAGAAGAATCTGCAGAATATCTGGATGATCTGGAAGACGTCAATCTTTTAGAACCGTTATTGAATGGAAAAGCAGATGAAAACCCATTATACCCGAAAACACCGCAGCCTCGAAAAAGAAAAGTCAGTGTCTTTGATCTTGTGGAAGCGATGGAAAAGGCGATGGACGTGAGAAAAAGAAGAGTCATAACAAGACTGCCTTATGCAAGAAAGAAAATACAATTGCCTAATTCAGTCGATATAAGCGAGATAATAGTCAAGGTATACAAGGACATAATCAGCTTCTTCAAGAACGGAAAAAAGACAGTCACGTTCACAGAACTGCTTCCTGCGCAGGACAAGGAGAGCAAGGTATTCACATTCATGCCATTGCTTCATCTGAGCAATGAAAGAAGAATCGACCTGCACCAGAAAGAGCATTTCGGAGAAATCGAGATCGAGCTGCTAAAGAGAAGGAATATCAGGGTTGCAAAAGCATAGAATTCTCATCCTAAAACGAAGCCTTTATAAATAGTACCAAGTTTTCTGCATCAAGAAAATGGCTAAAGAGACTATTGAGGCCTTGGTTGAAGGGGGAAAAGCAACAGCAGGACCTCCTATCGGACCGGCATTGGGACCGTTGAAAGTTAATATTGCAGCAGTAGTCAAAGCTATCAATGACAAGACAAAAGATTTCCAGAAAATGCAGGTTCCTGTGAAGATTATTATCGATACTGATACAAAAGATTTCGAGATCCAGGTCGGAACACCGCCTGCATCACAATTGATTCTGAAAGAAGCTATGATTGAGAAAGGAGCAGGCAATCCTCTGCTTGACAAGGTTGCTGACCTGAAGATCGAGCAGATAATCAAGATAGCAAAGATGAAAGAAGACAGCTTGTCTGGCAAGGAAATGAAAAACAAGGTAAAGGAAATAATCGGAACCTGCCAGAGCATGGGTGTCCTGGTCGAAGGCGTTCCTGCGAGAGAAGCGCTCCAGAAGATTGACGAGGGAAATTTCGATCAAAAAATCAAAGAAGAAAGAACAGAGCTGAGTGCAGAAGACAAGAAGGCACTGGAAGAGGAAAGAGCTAAACTGCACGCAGCAACAGAAGAGAGAATGAAACAGCTTGAAGCAAAAGCCAAGGAACTGCTGGCTGCAAGCAAAGGCAAGGAAGCTGCAAAGATCAAATCATTATTGCTAGAAGCAAAGATCCCGCCGAAAGTTGTCGACAAAGTAATGACAGAAGCAGGACTTGTTGTCGAAGCAAAAACAGCAGCACCTGCAAAGAAATAAGCATAGCTCGCTTCGCAAGAAAATTATTTTTGACTGTGTTTACGATTCTTTATTTTTAATCTGTAAAAATTAATAGCTACGCTTGACACTATACGCATGTTTTAGAATTATTTTCCGAATCTTCTTTCCCTGTGATCCAAGAATTCCGATATCAGCCTGTCAAGTTCGTCTGTTGTGAAAGCAGGCCATTTTGTTGACGTGAAAAAGAATTCACTGTAGCTGCAGTCCCACAGCAGGAAGCCAGACAATCTTTTTTCAGGATTCATCCCTGTCCTTATTATCATCTCTGGCGCAGGGATGTCTTTGGAATACATGTTCTTTTTTAGCAGATCCATGTTGATGTCTTCTGGCTTTACGCCTTTCTTGACCAATTCTTTGACAGCTTCCAATATTTCTTCCTGGCCGTCATATGCAAGGCAAACATTGAAGATAAAGTTGTCATTGTCCTTTGTTTTTTCCATTGCCTGCTTGATTAGTTCTTGCTCATCCTTAGGCAATTTGCTGAGATTTCCGATGACATTGAACCTTATTCTGTCTTTCATGAACCTGTCAGTGTCTAGAATTTCTTTTTTGATGTATTTCTTGTGCAGACCAAAATGGACCGCAAGCTCTTCTGCTGTCCTTTTCAGGTTCTCAGTGCTCAGAGCATAAACAGTAAGATATTTGATTCCTTTTTCCAGGCAATGATCGCTGATCTTTTTGAGGACTTCTGCACCTGCTTCGTGGCCCTTCCAGCTGTAAAGACCCTGCTCTTTAGCCCATCGCCTATTACCATCCATTATAATCGCGATATGTTGAATACTCCCCATAATGGGTATATGTGGGCAGGGTTTATTTAAAAGCTTTGCGAATTTATACCATAAATTATATAAATTCGTAGTCTTGCAGGCAAAATACAATGCCTCCTAAGTTATACAAGCAATTCAAGATTTGCAATGGGTGTGGAAAACGTTTTAGGGTCAAACACAAATTAAGACAGTATTGTGATGATTGTAGGCCCTAGCTAGCTATTTTTCTGCTTCGATTCCAGAACAAAGAAAAAAAACTGAGTTAAAAGAGATAGATTTTTAAACTATTTATCCTTGGTTTTCTATTATGAAAAAAAGAGGGCAGGTCACAACTTTCATAATTATAGGCCTAATTGTTGTTGTGGTTGTGAGTCTCTTGTTATTCTTGAGCTTTAAGTTCAGCACAGGATTTGCAGAAACCAGAGCAAAGGGTGTGCAGCATTTTTCATTGAGCGCACTAAAGATAGAGCCTTATATCAAGGAATGCGTGCGCCAGCAGTCCATTGTCGCCCTTTTTGATTCGATCGATAAAACAGGCAAGACAACGACCCTGCCGTCAATTACAGAACTAGAAGAAACTATCTCTGACTATCTCAACAGACACATCACTGACTGTGTGGATTTCTCGACATTCAAGGAATTCGAAGTCAGGCCAGGAAAGATAAACGCGACTGTCAAGGTATACAAGGATCATTTCGCAGCTTCTGTTGAATGGCCCATGGCGATAATACAGAAAGATCTTACTATAACCACGGAAGAGTTCAGGATTGAATTCCCGTTGCAGCTGAATGACCTGTACCTCAAAATAAAAGCGATAGTCGATGAAAACCTAGAAAAGAACCTGAGCCTTGACCTGGACTTCATCCTGGGCCAGAACCTGAATATAGAAATCGTAGGGTGCAGGGAAGACAGCATCAAATATCTGGTGAATGACAATGAATACATGCTTGACAACAATATCTTGCAGTTCTTTTTCAATACCCCTATAAAAGAATTAATAGACATCTTTGAATTCAAGGACGGCATATTGTTCAGGCCTCCGTTCTATCCTGGAAAGCATGTGCTGAGGATGAAAGGAGAAGAAAAGAGATTGATATTCGATACTACAAAAGAAGGCTATATCGAAGGATGCTTCAAGAAAGACAAGGTTACTGACTACTATACATTCTCGTTGGTCGAGGATAATGAGATACCTGCAGCAGTCAGCAGGAAAGAAGGAAAAAGGATTGCTATCGAAAGAGTGATTGCAAATGTCTCTTCGAAATCTTTCAGCATGAAGGGCGCCTTTGAACTGACAGCCCCGTTTGAGTTTGACAAAGGAACATTGTTTTTGCAGACAAAAGATAAAGATGCTAATATCTATAAATTAGAAGGACAGGAATGGATAAAACTAGAAACAGAGATAAGAGAAGGATATGCAATTGCAGAAATAGA
>JAHWHE010000086.1 GCA_019323495.1 Candidatus Woesearchaeota archaeon
CGAGGCAAAGGGTTTTGACCTTATAGAGAACATCTATGAACAATTGGTAAGAGTTGACGGTTTGTACGAGAACAAGGCTTAAGTGAATTCCATTTTACATGTACACGATCAAATACAATCCAACCAATAGACCGAGATCAATCAGGATCTCCAGCCGTCTTGTGTGGATGATATAACCAAACATCTTTATCTTTATTGTTCTCTCTGTTCTTTTCTCCCACAGATTGTACAATAAATCCATGAACAGATGGCTGTAATACCCAAGGCCAATAACGATCGCCCACTGCAGGCTGAAGATGCTTATTATTAGTGTGACTAATGCAAACATGACAACTCCGAAAACCCTGTGTATTGCGGTTCTTCCGTATAATTTGTTTGTGACGCACGCATTCCACGCCTGTCTAAGGCTCGCCCTTCTATAGATTATGATGTATTCTATGAAATGGTCAAGATCTATCAAGACAGCAATGACTGCGCAGATAAGCGCCAATCTATGTGAGATATAGCCCAGCCTTACAAATATTTCAGCCAGGAAAAATGTCGCCAAAAAATGACTGTGCGGATACATACAATAGCTGTATGAGTATATCGTATATAAACTTTCTGAAAAAACAAATAAATTTATTAACCATTAAAGACTAGCATAATAAAAATGAATTGGACATGGCGAGGAATCATTGCAGTTCTGGTTGTACTGATAATAGTGCTTACTATCAAGCCATCTCTTTTTGAACCCGCAAGTGTTGCGCAAAAGCTTGAAGGGCAGATATACATTGGAGGTTTATTGCCTTTATCTAACATCCCGCAGGATAAAGAGATTTTATTGACAGAGCTTAGGAACAGTGCTGTTTTAGCAGTTGAAGACATCAACTATAATGGAGGCATTGACAACCACCAGCTTATCCTGGTATATGGTGATACTGAATGCAACAGCGGCAAGGCAGTCAATGCAGCTCTGGATATGATTGATAATTATGAAACATCTGCATTTGTTGCTGCGCAATGCGGCGATGAACTGGATGCTTTGGCAAAAGTCACAGATGAAAAAAGAAAACTTCTATTTTCTGTCACTGATTTCGATCCTAATGCACAGATGCTCGAGCACGATCTTTTCTTCAAGAACAGCATGGTCAACAACGAGACAATGAGCAAGTTCAGGGAAATCCTTACAACCCAATTTAATTTGACAAAAATCGCATTCCTGTTTGAGGATAAGGAATACCCTGTGAGATTCAAAGAAGATATAAAGAAGGAACTTGAAGATTCTGTATTTATAGTTGCAGAAGAAGGCTTCAAAACAACCGACACTGATTTTAGAGCTCCATTAGCAAAAATAAAGAGCAGCAAGCCAGAAGCAATCATCCTTCTTGGGCAGACACCAGAAACCATGTACATATTATTGCAGCAGATTAAACAGCAGGGGATGAACCAGATGATCATCACAAACAATGTTGTTTCTGAACTTATCGATATGGAGGGTGCAGAACTGGACAATGTCTTCTATATAGACGCTGCAAGAGAAGTATCAGAAGATTTCTTGAAAAAATACGAAGCAAGATTCGGAGAGGACTTAAAGAATAAATTCTTAGCGTCCTGCATGTACGACAGCCTGCATCTATTGAAGGATTCGATAGAAGAAACAATTGAATTTCCTTATGACATGAGCGAATACCTTAAGCAGCTTGAAGATCATGAAGGAACTTCAGGGAAAATGTCTATCAGAAGGAACGGCAATATAGTCCATGAGATCTGCTTGAACCAGATAAAGAATAATGAAGTTTATTTGGTTGAATAGTACTTGTTCTTTATCGTAATTATATAGGGCAGTAAGAATGCTGCGACATATACCAAAGAGATAAGAAGAATATTGTGCTCTACAAATATTGGCTCTGTTGTTGCTTCTACAGCCAAGTTCAGCTCGCGCAAAAAGAATATCATTACAGACAACGCAACAATAGCCATCACTATCCCTGCTGCTGCGTGGTGCGCTTTTGTCGCATGCCATAATTGCCCTATGACTTTTGTAAACAAGAATCCGAAGCAAATCCCGATAATGAATATGATGGGCAGGAGTACTGCAGTGGGTATGACAATGAATATTGGCACCAGGCCAATGCAGACAAGAACGTTGACGACAAACGCGATTATCAGGCCTGCCACATAGACCAGATCGTGCTGTTTTTTCCTTATTGACAATCCCCTGAAATAGCCAGGATACATCGTATTCACTGCGTGCGCAACATCTTCTTCTTTCCAGCCTTTCTCTCTAAGAATATCTATCAATCTCATCTTCTTTTTCCAGGACTGTACTCTTGCCCGATCAAATTGGCAGCGAGTTTTCTTATCTGAATGCTGACCTTGCTGTCAGGATGGCTATAAACCACAGGTTGCTTTTGCTTCAGGGCTTCCCTTATATCGTGATCTTCTTGTATAACTCCTATGACTCTTGTATCTGTGATCGTTTCTACATTTTCTATGCTTAATTCAGTGCTGTCTCCTCTTACTCTGTTAAGGACGATTCCTAGAACATTCTTTCCTAATTCTTTTGCCTTTCTGATGGTTTTCAATGCTTCTGTCGCTGAAGGAAGATCAGGAGTTGCAATTATCAATAGATCGTCAGTGGCCCTCATGACACTCAGCACTTCATCACCGCTCGGCCCCATGTCTATAATCACAACTTCGCAGGTGCCTATCAAGTCAAGCAGTATGTCTTTAAACTTTTTATGAGGTACATCTTCCTGGTGCTCTGGCCTTATGCTTCCAGGAATCAATTTCAATCCGCTCGGATGCTGATAAGCCGCATCTTTTACATGCACTGTTTTTCTTAAGGCATGATGTATTGTCTTTGGAACATTAGGTGCGCCTAGATGCAGGGCTATGTGAGGGCTGCTTAAATGCGCATCGATAAGAATTACTTCTCTCCCGAATTGGCTCAAGGCGGTTGCAAGATTTATCGCGATAGTGGTCCTTCCTACTCCTCCTTTTCCTGATGCAACGCCTATGAATCTCGTCATGTCCTCACCTCTTTTTTGACATATCTCTTATAGCTTTTCTTTTTGAAAAAAATCCTTCATTCTGCGAAACAATCCTTATTATGATCTGATGCAGCTCTTTTGCCTGCTGAAGATGCTGCCTTAATTCTTTTTCTGTTATTTGCTTAATGTTATACTTTTCATCGCAAATAACAAATTTGTCTTTTCTTGCAAACTCAATTGGGCTTTGCTTGTGCTTGATGACAATTTCTTTAATAATATCTAATAGCTGGATGTATTTTTTACTTATTCCGTATCTAGGCACGATCCTTGCAGCAAAGGTATTGAACTTGGATTCGAAATTGTCATGGAACGGCGGAATCCTTTTGTACGTCCGTTCAAAAAATACCGCGGCGCTCATGCTGTTTGTGATGCCCAAAAATATGTTTTCTGTAACACCAAGCAATAGCTTGGCATCTTTAAGCAATGGATACGTGACTGTCAGCATGTGTTCAGCAATCTGGAGGTTTCGTTCTGCCCTTTGCCGGCATTCCTGGAACGACTCCATTGTGGTAGTAATATGGATTTCCTAATTTATATATTTTGCGTGAACCCCTATATAAATGCTACTAGCAAATAACCAACAACACAGCCAACTGAGATGAAAGGCATTGCAGGATAAAACTTGTCCTTTCTGCCATGAAACAAGATAAAGCCCAATGTGGCTGTTGCAAATGCTGCAATTATTATAGATCTTGAAAATCCCACATACTTCATTGCAGTACCTGCAAACAATAATGCAAAAGCCATGTCTCATCCGCCAAGGATCGCCATCCTTCTCTTTACTTTAACCAGATTGACTTTCTTTTTTTCTTTCTTTGCTTCTGCCTTTATCTTTTTTGCCTGCTCTTTTGTGATCGGCGTTTCAATCTGTCTCTTTAATCCTCCGTAAGGAATCTGCAGGCCCGCGAAAACCCTTGCCTTGCTCTGGGCCTGGGCTAGCTTAATCATGTGCTTTGACTTGAAGACAGCCCAGTAGTCATAGACACTGATTAGGATAAGCATTAGAATTGCTGCGAACAAATTCATTATTGGAACTAGGATGGCCGCAATTCCTGCATAGATAAACATCTCTGTCAGGTTATGAATAATGCTGTTGGGCTTGAATATCTTCCATCCTGCCAGTACGACTGCCACGCCCAGTGCTATCCATTGGTTCACATAAGCAGCGAACGCGATCGTGACGCACATCCATATCGCAAGAAAAAACCAGATTTTCCAGACCTTCCACAGCTTGAATTTTATCAGGCCGAAAGCGATGGCTGTTCCTATCAGGACAGCCACTATGATGAATACCCAAGAAACCTTTGCGTCGACAGGCGGCCTTTCCTGACCAAAAGGCAGTTCCTTGAAAACAGTAAC
>JAHWHE010000002.1 GCA_019323495.1 Candidatus Woesearchaeota archaeon
AGCGGACTGTCAGGAATTATGTCTACTATAATTTGGATTTTCTAAAATTTGTTGACAAACTGCCAAGGCAGGTGACCACTGATGACATCAAGATGTACCTTGCTTTCCGGCTGACAGACAAGGGCAACGATCCCGCAACTGTTGCACTGGCTAGGTCAGCTTTACGCTTTTTCTATGATGAGATATTGAAAAGAAAGCTTACAGTGGACATCAAGACCCCTAAGAAGCAGAGGAAGCTGCCAGAGGTCCTAACAAAGCAGGAAGTAAGGCAATTGATAGCTAGTGCCGACAATCTGCGGGACAAGCTGCTGATAGAGATGATGTATAGCTCAGGGCTAAGAGTGGCTGAATGCGTTGGCTTGAAGAAGAAGGACCTGAACATAAGCGACAAGACAGGCCTGATCAGGAGGGGTAAGGGCGGAAAAGACAGATTCTTCATATTGTCTGACAAGGTTATTGTTGATTTGAACGAATACCTGCCTTCTGTCGAAGGATCTAAAGAAGGATGCCTATTTCCAGGCAGAAAAGGCAATATATCCATAAGGTGCGCACAGAAAGTTGTGCAGAATGCTGCTGTAAAAGCAGGGATCAAGAAGAATGTTTACTGCCATCTGCTTCGACACGCGTTCGCCACCCATCTTCTGGAAGGAGGCACTGATATCAGGCTCATACAGGAGCTTTTGGCACATTCTAATCTTCAGACAACACAATTCTATACCAAGGTCAGCACCAAGCAGCTGAAACAAGTGAGAAGTCCACTAGATGATTAGAAAAGAACAAAGATTAGTGTTTCTTGATCTTTTTTCCTGGCTTTTCTTCTTTCTCTTCTGTTTTTCCAGGGAATTTATTTTGATAATATGCTCTTTTGACCACTGTCCGCCAGTCCTCGTCCTGCCTGAAAGTCAATACAAAGGGTTTTTTTCCTTCTTCATGGAAGCCTATCCTAAAGGTTTTGCCGACTGGCTTTTTTGTATATCCCCTTACAAGAGCAGCATAATAGTAGTATCTAGGCTTTCCAATGTCATCGAAAACTTGCTCTCCTGATTCATATCCGAGATACTCTCCTTTAAGACGGAGATTAGTCAAATCACGGATGATCAACATTACAATTACTACTGCTGCTGATAACAAAATAGTGAAGATTATTGAATGCAGCACGAATTCTTTGATATAAAAAACACAGAAAATTATGATTCCTGTCAAGATGTACAGCACGATCCATTCCCCAGGCAGGACTTTTTCCTTTGCAATCTCGCCTGTTTCCTGGTCTAAAACCTCTATGTCCTGCAGCTTGTCAAAAGTTTCCTCAACTGCCTGTTTCTGCGCCAAGGTTTTAGGTTTCAACTTGCTCACATAAGCATAGAGCCTCTTTATTGTATCTCTAAAGAATGTAACCTGCTGATAGTCCCAAATCTCAAAATCATAGGCAATCATGAATCTCTCGTCGATAAAATTGGCTATGTCCTTCTTTACTTTCGGACCGAAAACGCACAAGGAATTATATAGACTCATCCATAATCCGTCGACATGGCTGAGAGCTTCTCTAAGATTATCATATCTCTTATCCTGCCTGCTGATAATAAAGCCCGCTAAAATCGCAAACAAAAAGGTGCTCACTGTCAATACAACATTGATGAAATCACTAGCTTTCCCCCCAGGCAGAACAAATGCTAGTGCAGTTATTAATACTGCAGAGAATAGCGCCCCCTTGTATGCAGAAATATAGCCTATCTTTGATATTTCGATTATCTAGCACCTCTTTTTACTTTTAAAGACCATTTTCGTATATAAATGTTGTTTTTTCTACATTTATTTTCTATATTGAAAATAATCAACTTTCTCTTTATTTTTACTTTTGATTTTTGATTAAAGTTTTTAATCTTTTTAACAATTATAAATTTTAATCAACTATTAGAAATTTTAATTTGTTTTATGTTTAATATCTTTAATCTGCGATTAAAGGTTTTAATTGCATTTGTGATTAAATGTTTTGATAATTTATCAATATGTTTTTATGCAAGGTTTTTGCTAGTTTGTGTCGACGATTGACTGGTCGAAACAGTCGAGAGTCAGTGTTTTTTCTATGTTGAGAATGTTGTTTTTTGCCTGCAGTTCCTTGAACGCAGGGTCGAGAACAAAAAAGGTTCTCTTGTTGATCACGTGCTTTGTTATGGGTACGCCCTTCTCGAGCAAACCGTTGATGCAATATCTCACATAAGTTTCTGACCGTTTCAATCTGCTTGTCAATTCCTTATAATCGAGCGCTTTGTTTGTCTGGTAAAACACCATGAAAACTTCCTGTTCTTGAGGACTTATCTTGATCTTTTTGGTTTTCTGCGTAATCTTTTCGTCGCCCAGCAGCATTTTCTCGATCAGGTTGATCTTTGCTTCAAGAAACTTCATCCTTTTGTCGAGCTCAAGGAGGTAGCTGTAATTCATCTCGATTTCGTCTGTGTTTTCATTGATCGCTGAAAGATGCTCGTCCAGCTCTTGCTTAAGTTCCTGCATAGTTTGCTTGAAGCTGCCGCTAGTAACCAATTCAACCATATTTCATTACCCCCAAAAATAGTTTTTTTAGAACTAGATGTTGTTTATAAACTTTTTGATTTTGCGATATTACTGTCCGGAAGAGAAAAAAACTATTATCGCCGTAAAACTATGTACAGTATAGAGTAGTGTAGCCTGATTTGGTAAAGTGTTTAATACATAAATTAATTAAATGACCAATATCTAAATGCCTTGAAAATGGACAAGACAAGGCTTAAAATCCAATTGTCTAAATTAAAAGGTTTTGAGCATCCTAAGCCTGAGTTAGAGCAGTATGTGACTCCTGGAGACATTGCTGCTGATGTTCTTTGGAATGCGTTTATGCTGGATGATGTCGAAGATAAAATTATTTTAGACCCTTGCTGCGGCACTGGTGTTTTGGGAATAGGAGCGCTCTTATTGGGCGCTAAATTCGTTTATTTCAATGATTACGACGTAGATGCTATCACGGTCCTTAAGAAAAATCTCAAATTATTTCCTGAATTTGATGGGAAATACTCGATAATGAAAGAAGAGGTCCCTGGGCCGAGACTGGAAAAGATCGACGTGATAATCCAAAATCCGCCGTTCGGGACAAAGATAAAGCATGCTGACAAGATGTTTCTTGAATTCGGTTTTAATCTCTCTCCAATCATCTACAGCCTGCATAAAGTCGAGAGCCAGAAATTCATTGACAAGCTTTCTAAAGACAACGGCTTCAGTCTAACACACATGTGGCTCTATGATTTTGAACTGCCGATGACAATGCAGTTCCACAAAAAGAAGCTGGAAAGAATAAGGGTTGCGTGCTTCAGGATGGAGAGAAAATAAACGTAACCTTTATAAACAGGGTCGTGGTTTAAGCAATAAAATGGAAATCAACGTTGTTGAGAGCACAAAAAACAAGCTTGTTATCGAGCTTAAAGGAGAGGACCATACTTTCTGCAACATTCTTGTTAAAGAGCTGCAGAAAGACAGCAATGTGAAAGCTGCTGCATACAAGATCGAGCATCCTTTGAGAAGAGTTCCAAAAGTGATGATCGAGACAACCAGCGGAAGTCCAAAAGACGCGTTGCTGAAAGCTGCTGCAAATCTTGTAAAAGATGCAGGCAAACTAGAGAAAGAATTTGCAAAAGAGATCTAAGTAAAATGTTACCTGAAACAATAAGTGAGAGACTAGTTGACATTGCAAGAAAAGCAATAGAATGCATGTTCACCCAGAAAGAAGTGGAATTAAATGAAGATTTTCTCGACGAGAAAAGAGGAGTTTTCGTTACTTTGACCAAAAACGGCGAATTACGAGGCTGCATAGGTTTCCCAGAGCCAGTCTTTCCGCTTGGAGAAGGGATCAGGAAAGCTGCTGTGAGCGCTGCGTTCGGAGATCCAAGATTTCCTCCTGTTTCAGAAGATGAATTAAAAGAGATTAAGATAGAAGTTTCAGTCCTTACACTGCCAGAAGAGATTACTGTTGCAGACCCTCAAGATTATCTTGAGTTTATCAGGATAGGAAGAGACGGACTGATGATTGAAATGGACGGTCAGAGCGGCCTTTTCTTGCCCCAGGTTCCTCTGGAATGGAACTGGGATGTGAACGAATATCTTGAGCAATTGTGCCTAAAAGCGGGCTTATCGCCTGATTCATGGCTTTCTCCTGACGCTAAACTGTATAAATTCGAGTCCCAGATATTCTCAGAGTAACCACTCCGAGGTGGCTAATCCGCGTAAGCTTTATATATTCCCTTATTCTACATGTATAGCATAATGGGAGACAGATTAAGACGATTAGGTTCATGGCTTGAAAGAAAGCTTCTAGGAATAGACCCTAATGCACAGCCTACTCTAAGACCTTATTTTAATAAAATATATGACACTTCTAGAAATGCATACAATGCTGCAAGAAATTCTGCAAAAGCAGAGGTCAGCAATCCTAATCCAATCTCAAGATTAAGCTGTAACAGACGTACGTTTAGTAAAGTTTCTTTGGTAGCGATTGTTTTAGGAATTCTTAATATTAAATGCTCAAAAGATACTAATGATAATAATTATGTTCCAACTACACCTGAGCCAGAACCAGTTGCTGATATAGACAAAAAGATTCCATTGTATACTGGACTTGGCGCTTGTTTCGGAATTTTAACAGAGACTGAATGGAATGCATTGAGAGCTGGTTCATTGAATGGTGCAGCTTACACTCAAACACTGAATTTCTTTGATTCAACACAAGTTTTGTTCGGACAGAACAATCAATACGATACTACAAACTTCTTGCACGGCCTTTCAACTGTGACAGATGCAAATGCAAATCCAATCTTTGAATGGCAGGCGCAGTTCGCAGGCGGAATGACTGCTGCTTCTGATCTATCAGATATAGTTGATCAGGACATGAACATCGCAGGAAGGGATTACAGAATAGTTTATGCTAGCAGGGCAGGAACAAATGTCGCGCTCGAAATGATTGCTTACGATGTTGCAGCAACAATGACAGAGAAAGACAAGGAAGAAAGAACGATCACTGTCAATGATTTGCCTAGAAATGTAAAGATGCACGTAATCAGCCAGACACTTGGCGGAGATTACCTTGTAAGCTTCACAGTCGATAATCAAGTTATCCAGTTAAAGAAAGGAGAACTAGGCTATCTGTCTGACGGAACACCTGTAAGTGTCCTTAATATCATGCCAAATGCGCAAGACACTGCTGCAGACAGTGCAGAGATTGCTTTCGGCGCAAGAAAATTAAGAATGCAGGATGTCGACATGACAGATCCAGATGCAGAGAGCAATGTTTTCATCAATAATGCTTACGCGCCTAATGCACAGGCAAGAGTGCAGGGCCAGACTTTGACAGACGGAAGAGTCCAGATTAATTCAATCGGATACAGAGTGTTTGCACAGGGAAGCACACAGGACGACTTGTATGTCCCTGAAGGACAGAAATTATCAGACAAGCAGAATGCTCCTAAAGAATTATTGGTAGATGCAAAATTCAATGGCTTGGAAACAATGGTTGGAAGCGAGATGCCGATAGAATTAGTACATGTCGGATCTGCGACAGGAAGAGGCTACGAACTGACCTTTACAAACAATCAGGGAGTAAGATATTCAACACCATTTGTTTACCATGATACTGCAACAAACCTGCAGTTCGCTGCAACAGACGGAAGCAAGGTTATCTTATCTGAATTAGAATCTGGCGGAGCCGGGTCTTATTTCATACTTACAGGACAAAACGATGAAACAAGAGCATACAGACTGACTGGAATAAACAAGACAACAAAGACATTGACTTTCCAGGATCTTGGAACAGGAAGCACTGTTCTTGAATTATATAATCCAACATCAGGAACATGCGGTTTAAAATTCGGTGGAAACTTTGCAGCTATCCATGTCGATGAAATTAATGATACTATCAAAGTAGATGTTGATTGTGACGGAACAATCTTACAAGCAGCTACAAAAATCCATACTGTATATGGCGGAGTTATAGATGCTAGCAACTTTGAATTCACTGCACTCGGCGATCTGAACATGAGTTTGGTTACACCTAAAGAAAATTTCACTTCAACTGAAATACAGAATGAAGCAATATATTTCAGAATAAAAAATGGTGTAAATGGCACTACTGATATTATGCACATCCCTGTCTCAGAAGGAGGCGTTTTTGCCAACAACGGAATTTCAGCAATGTATAATGATCCATTGGACAATATGGATAAAGGAATGAGCAAGTTTGGAGTTAAAGCAGAATTAACAAGTCTGACAAACGGAAACAATCTGAAATTATATTATCCTCCAGAACAGAGATTCGCAAACATCACTG
>JAHWHE010000017.1 GCA_019323495.1 Candidatus Woesearchaeota archaeon
GATCTTTTTTTATTGGATGAACATGAATTCTATATTCATTTGCTTGAGCATCAGCAATTCGTGCCTAAGAATGAATTCTATCCTGTTGCCACACACCTAACAAATAATGGCAGAATATTTATCCCAAACATCAAGTATAGGGAAAGAATTGAATGCATTGCTGTCAAGCAAATAGATGATCTTAATCGGGCAGGTTTGGTCCCTAAGTAAATTTTATAAATAATCCGCATAGATTTCTATATTATGGCAAAAACAAAGACCGGTAGAGCAATTGTATTATTCCCTTATCACAGCAGTACCAGAAATAGATATTATAATAGTGTTGTTTTAAGCCTTGAAAGAAATAACGGCAAATACAGTTTGCCAGGCGGATCAGTTGATCCTCGAAAAGGAGATAAAAATTCATTAGACGCAGCAGTTAGAGAGCTTAAAGAAGAATTTGGTTTGCTAACGAGAAAAGAAAACGCTCAATTAGCATATACTTTCAGTGGTAATGTATGCGAACATGACGTTTACCTTGTTTATGCTCACGGAAATCTTGAAGCAGATATACATGAGCTAAGAGGAATAGGTTTCTATAACGCAGGCAGACATAATGCCATTCCAAATGAAAAACTCGAAAGACATGTCAAAGTATTGCAGGCTGATTTTAGAAAAAGAAACAGAAGGATAATAACACCAGGTCCAGGATTTAATACTGTTCTTAGAGAATTACGTAGAATTCCGGACGAAAGAGAAAGCAAAATACAAATTCCAGACTGGTATTTTATTCCCGATGTCGGCGGCAAACCAGAAATAAAACCTTGGACTTCTCAAAGAAAAAGCTTTAGTTAATCATTCCCTTGTTCTTCTGTCCAGATCTTCTGTGTCGTCTAATAATTGATCATGCAGGTGATGAAGCTCTTCGTATTTAGTTGTCAAGTCTCTTGTCAGTTCAGAGTCCTTGTTCGTGATGTAGTCCAATGCCTCGTTGATTGCATTCTCCAGCCTTTCTTCTGTTCTTCCAATGGCATCCCTTGTGCCGTGCGCTAATTCGTCATTGAACTGATTCACACCGTTTTCTATTGTTGAATTCTTTTCTCTCATAGTATGCTGAAGGTTCTGGTTGAAGACATTCATCCTTCTTACCAAATCTCTTATCTGGTCTCTGATATCTGTCAATTGCCGTATGTTTTCTTCTGCAGCCTCTCTTGCAGCCATCCTCTGTGAAAGCTGCTCGTTTCTTTGAATCAATTGCTGGACTTCATTCTGCAGGTTTCTTGTGTTTTCCATTATTTCGCCTGATGCATTTGTCAACCTGTCGTGGCCTTCGCGCAAGTCTCTCATGCTCCCGGTGATTATGGGATCTAGGTCGTTCCTGATCCTTGTCCTTACTTCGTTTCTTTCTTCGTCTGTCCTGTCGTTATAGTCCCTCGGTATAGCCGCTCTTATATTATAATGCACTTCATCTTCTTCCCCGCCCATGCTTGCTATCAGATAAAAGATTGCGATCACCACAAGTACTGTGGCAAGCGCAGTTCCAATGCCTGTGAACATCGGCCTGTCTCCAAGAGTGCCGAACATTATGAGCGCGAATCCCAACCCGAACAAAGTCATGAAATTCCTTATGTTTTTTCCTCCTATTTCCACGTCGTCAAATAAATATCTGAAAATTCCGCAGATTAAGATTGCTAAGAAAACTGCAAAAAGTATATTGAACTGATGTGCGATCTCTCTCGCTCTTATCAGGACCTGGCCAGGACCTGCTGAAAAGAATACGCTCAAGACGACAATGCCTGACAAAGTTAAAGCAACAATCTTTCCGTTCTTTTTCAGTTTTCCTTCGTCTGCAAAAGCCTTGCTTCGCGAAAGGCCGAGCGCGAAAATCGCATACAACAGGAAGAAGAACAGGAAGAAAAGCATGGCAAACATCAATGGCTTGTTCTCCATCAATGTGTGGACCGCCCCCAGTGTCTTGGTGAAAACATCCTGCTGCGCAGCTGCAAACGGAATAATCAATAGAAAGATAACAGTAAATAAAACTAATATGATTGATGTTTTTCTGCTGCTAAACAAGTTTTTCACCGCTTTTCGGATTTATGTAAGAATTAGCATATATAAACGTTTTGATTCATAGCACGCTACGCCTACTTCCTTTTTCTGCTGTGACTACGAATCTTTGTTAATCGTCTGCTGTATTAATTGCTATGCTTGGTGCTATGAATAGAATTACTGGATTTCAGCATCGCTTCCAATCGCCTGGCCAGGCATTCCTTTCTCAAACAAAACTCTCACTGCGCCTTTGTTGCCATGAGCATTAGAAACCTTTCCCTTGATCTCCTTGCCTGCAGGAGTCTTGAAAACAACTGTCTTTCCAACCAGCTTCTGTGCTGCTTCTTTTGTTTCTACGCCTTCGATATACAAAACCATCTGGTTGGTCTTTTGCGTATGCCTTCCTCTCCTGAAATTAACGATTTTAGCTTTCATATTGCCCCAGAACAGGGAAGTTGTATTTAAATGTTATTGTGTGCTTGTTATTTATAAAGTATTTAAA
>JAHWHE010000018.1 GCA_019323495.1 Candidatus Woesearchaeota archaeon
ATAAATAAATATAGATAAGTTTTATATACAGCTTTTTCTTAAATATGTAAAACCCGATGGAGGTACATTAAGATGTACAAAACCCAACAAAGACTAGGACTGACAGATGAAGAAGCTCGACACGCAGGATTAACAGTTATGACTCCTTGCGAAGCAGCTCTGCCTTATCTGCACGACAGTCTTAGAAAAGGCATAGGCCCTGACTACGAATTTGCACAGGCGCATCTTGCGATTTGTTCGCATTGCAGAGATCATTTTGATGAGTTAGAAAATATGATGATCGAAATGATTCAGCATGTCGCACTCGATTTGAAGAAAAACGATCCTGATGAAATAATTCAGTAATTATTTCTTTTTTCTTCTCTTTAATTTTCTACCGCTTCTATTCAGCCATTCTTTGAGAACTCTGTTCTCGAAATCTGATTTTACCTGCAGCCAGACATCCTCAACAGGCGGCGTTCCGTCGATAACCTTGATCAAATCCGTGTTCGCTCTTGCATACAAAAGATAGCCGTTTCTCAGGCTGTGATGATATTCTAAACTCTTTTGCTCTATCCTATCTTTGCCCACGCCCCGCCTCAACAAACCTATTTCAGGCATTACGTCCAGCAAATAAACGTGATCAGGCATAAAATTATGGATTGCAAAAAGAATTACTTTTTCTCCCTCGTCAATAGGCTCGCCTCCGCCGATAATCTGATATGCTATGGAAGCAATATAAGACCTGTCAGAAACAACTATCTTGCCTTCATTGACAGCAGGTTCTATCACTGTTTTGACAAGCTGCGCCCTTGAAGCATTAAACAACAGTAACTCTGCTCTTGGAGTCAAGTCTGCATTGTCAGGATCCAGAAGTATTCGTCTTACTTGTTCGCCTATCCTTGTTCCTCCAGGCTCTCTTACTTCAACAATGTCTTTGCCTTTCTTGAAGCCAAATTCGTTTAAGAATTGCAGTGTTCTCGCATACTGTGTTGATTTCCCGCTTCCGTCAGGCCCTTCAAACACAAGATAATATCCCTTTCTCTCCATGTATTTTAGAAACAGCAGAATCTATTTAAGGATTGTTTTGTACCAAGAAGGTAAATAAAAAAGAAAGAAAAATTAACCTCGGCCGAATAATCGACCGAAGAAACTAGCTATTCTTTCCAGGATGTTTCTCTGTTCTTTCAGTTCTCTTTCAATGCCTTCGATTCTTGCGCCGATGCTTTGGCACATTCCGTCCTGGCATGTGTTGCTCACGCACTCATAGTTGTTCTGGCATCTCTCGTTCAACTGCTTCTGATGCTCCAATGTTTTTCTTACACCGCAGAACAACGGAGTCTGTTCGCCATTCTCTTTTACCAGACGGGTGCCGATTGGCAGGCAGCTATTGTCCCACATGCAGCCAGAGCATTTTTCAACAGGGATTTCAACTCTTTCCCTGTATCGGACTCTTTCTACTGCTTCTTCAGGCACTTCTACAGGAATTGGAACTTCAACTACTGTTTCAGTAGGCATTTCCCATCCTTGCAAGATGCGGCAGCGGGCGCCCATTTCATCATATTTCTGCATTAGTTCTTCGGGTATAGGCAACCCTTGCTTGTCGTATCTTTCAACCAGCATCTGTTTGAAAGCTTCGAGTTCTTCTCGACATTTTTCATATTCAGGGTTTTCACGAGGAGGTGCTGGTCTAAAGACTTCGCATCTTTCTGCAATTCGTTCTTTTATTCTTACCTGTTCTGCCTCTGTCATTTGTACGAATTCATCTTCTGACATTCCTGCATAACCTTCTCTGACACATCTGTCAAATTCAGAAGTGTCTAGCTCTACAGGAATAGGCATTCCATATCTTTCTCCGCAAAATCTGTATCCTTCTTGCAGGATTTGTTTTGCTTCTGGATAGTTCTGCCTGTACTCGTACTGATTTGCTTTTTCCTGATACTCTCGCACACATTCATTGTATGCTATTATTCGTCCACTGCTTTGCTCTGGCTCAGGGACAGTGGTTGGAGGAAGAGGTGGTGATTCTAGCTCTTGGATTCGACCGACATCAACACTGCAATATAATACTCCATTATAATTTACAATCATTCCCATGTAAAGCATTGCTTGGTTGTCGATTGGGAAATGCGTGTCATAGTAGCTTTCAGCTTCCTTAGGATTTCTAAGTTTAACCAATTCGCCATTGACTTCGAACACTCCGCCAGCTCTTTCCAAGCTTTTTACAATAACATGATATTGTCTTCCCATGAAATTAAAATCTGCTATACCTGTAACTTTCAAAGGATAAGTCAGCATGTTAAGATCGCTGACTCTTGGAACAGGGTCGATATAGAATGCAACAGTATTTCCGCTGATCTTTACTACTCCGATTTCGCTGTAATCAGCAATAGTAGTCCATTCTCCAAGTCCAAGCAAATCAGTCACTTCGCCGTTCACAATGAACTTGGCCTTGTTATTATAAACTCCTTGTAGAGTAACTTCGTACTGTATTGCGCCGACTTGCACAATCGCTCTTTTTCCTATTGATAATTCTCCAGGAACTGCTGCATCAACAGAATTGTATGCAGCCACGCTCACTGCACTAAATATAAATAGAGCAATAAGCACCATTGCCAACATTATTTTTTTCATATTTTAGCACCCCCGATCATTTGATCAGATAGTGTATTATAAGCATGACAAATATTTAATATTTGAGCGGAACAAAAAAATAAAACTAGGAAATAATTTGCCCATTTAGAAAAAGGAGCCTAATTTGGCGCCCATTTGGCTATTTTCCCAAGAACCAGTCTGTCAGCTTGATTCTGACTGCCTTTCCTTCTTTCTGAACAGAGATTATCTTTTTCTGCTGCAAAGACTCTATCAATCTAGACAACGAAGTTCTTGGTATGCTCAATTCGTGCCTTATCTTTGCCTGATGTGTCTGGTTATTATTGCTCAATAAGAATTCAACTATCTGTTTTTCCTTCTTGTTCAATGTATGCATAATGTCCTCGCTTCTTTTGCTGCTTGTTTTTTCTTCTGTTCTTTCTTCTCTGACTTCTTTGTCTTTTTTCTTTTCTTTTCCTTCTTTCTGTTTTGTTCTTCTTTGTCTAGGTCTGTATTTGAACAAGAGAACAACAGCAATAAACACAGCAACAGCAATAACAGCGAACCACATATAGGAGCTTTTTTCCGGAATATCTAACACAGTCTTGTCGAGTTTGATTTCAACATCCTTCAAATCGCCTTTTGCCAAATCGAGAGAGACAAAACCCATTGCATCCTTGTAGTTTGCATATATCTTGCAGTGGCCAGTGCCCAGCGCGTTCACGCTGAAAGACCCGAACTTGTCAGTGAGATCAGGAAAATCAATGCATGCTTTGCTGCATTCAAATTTTAGGTCCGCATTCTTGACGACATTATCCAATGTATCTTTTACAAGCCCTTTTATGGTCGCTGTTGGAGTTAGATAAACAACATCATCAATTGCCAAAAGATCAGAGCAACCAAAATAATCTATTCCTGGTGTTTTTGGATTGTCGGCGATCACTTCAATAGTCACATCTTCTTCTTCGTATTCAAATTCTACAGATTCACAGTCCGGAAAAACAGCAGTTGTCTTGTCAGCTACATGGACATAGCATACAGCATCAGAAATTGCATCATTCGTATTAAGATCCTTGACAGTCAATTCCATGCTTTCTGCGACAACACAGACTGAACAAATTAAAAGAAGTACAAAGATCAGAGCTATTAAATACAGCTTCATAATCAATATTCCATATAAGGGCTATTTATAAATGTTATCTAGATTTCAATAGCTCCCGTAAGCTTTATATATAAGATTCCTTATTCTCAAGCATATTAGTTCTCCTCTATTATGAGCGATAAGAACTAAAATTAACACGGGTAATATGAAAATGGCTGAAACAATCAAGAAAGGGGATTTTGTTGAAATCGAATACACAGGAGAAGTAGAAGGAAAACTGTTTGACACGACAGACGAAAAAAAAGCAAAAGAGTCAGGCGTCTATAATCAGTCAACGCAGTACGGAAGCGTAATTGTTTGCATCGGCGAAGGGCATTTGCTAGAAGGCTTGGAAGAATTCCTTGAAGGAAAAGAAATCGGAAAAGAATACACTGTAAAACTTCAGCCAGAGCAGGCGTTCGGGAAAAAGCAGGCGCAATTAATCAAACTGATACCAAAGAACAAGTTCACATCGCAGAACATAAACCCTATGCCGGGAATGCAGCTGAACATTGACGGAATGATCGCAACCATAAAGAGCATCAGCGGTGGAAGAGTTTTAGTAGATTACAATCATCCATTGTCAGGCAAAGAAGTTGATTACAAAATAAAAGCGAACAAGAAAATAACAGACATGGCAGAGAAACTGCACGCAGTAATTTACATGGAAACTCACTTCAAGAAGGATAATTACCAATTAGAGGTTAAAGAAAACAAAGCAATAATCTCTTTCAAGACAGAATCATCACCGGTTGCTGACGAAATGAAAACAATCATTGAAAAAATAAAACAACCTTTGATTGAGAAGCTAAAATCGACGACAGGAATCAAAGAAGTTGAGATTAAATAATTTTATATATTAGTAATATAACTAGTCTGTTTATCGAAAGGTTAAGGTGAGCGAGAGATGGATGATTTAATTCAAAACGCAGTCCAACATCCGATAGACGATGAAAGAAGAGAAAGGCCGGTAGAAGTTACGTCGGACGATAGCAGGAAAAGAAAGCCGGATTATGCAGAACCATACTATAACAGCGATGAAGAATTAAAATATTTTTTAGGCAAACAGTCTGCGAAGATCAAGGTCATTGGTTGTGGTGGTGGAGGCAACAACACAATTAACAGGATAAGTGAAGTTGGCATCAAAGGTGCAGAAACTGTTGCAGTAAATACAGATGCCCAAGATTTATTATACACTACTGCTGACAAAAAAATATTGATTGGCAGGGAAGTAACGCACGGTCTTGGCGCCGGCAGCGAACCAAGGCTTGGAAGAGATGCTGCAAAAGAGAGCGAGTCCGAGATAAAGAACGCGATAAAAGGTGCGGACATGGTTTTCATCACCTGCGGATTGGGCGGTGGAACAGGAACAGGCGCGTCCCCGATTGTCGCAGAGATAGGAAAAAAAGCAGGTTGCTTGACAGTAGGAATTGTCACACTGCCTTTCTCCATGGAAGGCAATAGAAGATACCAAAACGCCATCGACGGTTTGGAGAAGCTTGAATCGGTTGTCGACACATTGATTGTCATTCCGAACGACAAGCTGCTGGAACTTGCGCCAGACTTGCCGCTGGGAACCGCCTTCAAGGTCGCAGATGAAATACTTACAAATGCTGTTAAAGGCATTGCAGAGCTTGTGACAAAGACAGGCCTTGTCAACTTGGATTTTGCAGACATCAAGGCAGTCATGGGCAATGGCGGAGTCGCATTGATTGGTGTCGGCGAGTCTGACACTGAAAACAGGGCAGTGGAAGCTGTTGAAAAAGCACTGAACAATCCTCTGCTTGATGTTGAGATCACAGGCGCGAACGGCGCATTGATCAATGTATCGGGCGGTCCGGACATGACCTTGGATGAGGCAAGGAAGATTGTCGAGACCATAAGTGAATTATTGTCAAAAGATGCAAGGATCATCTGGGGAGCCCAGATAAGTGATGACTTGCAAGGCATCATCAGAACAATGCTGATCGTGACAGGCGTAAAGAGCGAACAGATCTTTGGCCCTGGCCACAAGGCATCTGATGTCAGAAAAAAAGAGGTTGAAAACGAACTCGGCATCGAGTTCATAGAATAAAATTGCAAAGGAGTAAAGAAAATGGTATGGCAAAGAATCAAGAGTTATTTTATTGAATGTAGGAGAGTCTTGAAAGTCACAAAGAAGCCGACAAAGGAAGAATTCAAGACAATAGTCAAAGTCAGCGGCCTCGGCATGATAATAATCGGCCTGATAGGATTTCTCATTAGTATGATATCGCACGTTATCACAGGAGGATTCTAAAAATGACAGATGAGACCCAAACACAAGAAAAAACAGAGCCTACCCAAGGAAAACCTATGATTTTCTCTTTAAGAACGACTGCAAACAGGGAAGATCAGGTAGTAGATTTTCTTGCAGCCAACGCAAAAAAGAAAAATCTAGAGATTTATTCTATTATCCGGCCACACGGCATGAGGAGCTATATCTTTATCGAAGCTGCCAACAGGATTGAAGCAGAGACAGCAGCTTTCGAAGTTCCGTACGCGCGAGGAGTGCTTCCAGAAGCAGTGCCGTATGAAGAAATCGAACACATGGTTGAGACTATCAAGAAAGAAGTCAATATCCAGAAAGGAGACATCGCAGAGATCATCAGCGGACCTTTCAAGAGAGAGAAGTGCAAAATCACAAAAGTTGACAAGGAAAAAGAAGAAGTTGTTGTAGAATTGCTTGAAGCAGCGGTTCCGATCCCAATAACTTTGAAAATTGACAGCTTGAAAGTCATCAGAAGAGAAGAAGGAGAATAGATTTTTTATTTTTCTAAAATCTTTTTATCATTTTTGTTTTCATTTTAGAAACATTTAAATACTATTTATGCTATTAATAAAAATATAAAAGAGGTTGATAACTAAAAAAATGAGTGAGACAATCTTTTTCTCAAAAATTTCAACAAGATATTATGCTCTTAACGCAGGTTACAATCCTGACAATTGTCGGAGGTGAGGATATGGCAAAAAAGAAAAAAGCAGCTAAGAAAGCAGGAAAGAAAAAGAAGAAAAGATAAATAAATTTTTACTAGCAGCCATATCCCAAGGAAATGGCTGCAAATTTAATTTTTCTCGCAAATTCTTTCAAATTCCTTCCAAAACACGAAATAATAGAATTAAGTATAGATTATTTTCCGCAGACCTTCTTTCCTTTCTTTTCAGGGATGTAGATGTGCTCCTTTTTCTCCCATTTCTCTGTGTGGATGTACTTGAACGTGTTCACAGCAGCAATAACAGCCTGTCCGCAGGCCACGCTCACCAGTTTTACATCAGAAGCAATGTCGCCTGCTGCAAAAATACCCGGGATTGATGTTTCCATGTGCTCGTTCACATTCACAGTGCCGTCTTCCTTTGGCTTGAGGCCGATCTTCTGCAGGAAATCAGTGCTTGTCACGTATCCTATATTGATTATGATCTCTTCTGCCTTGATTTTTGCCGTTTCATTATTTTTGATATCTATTAGGACTATTTGGGAAGGATGCAGATTTTTCTGGGTGATGGATTTTATCTCTGTATTGCACAAAATGTCTATCTTTTTCTTTTTCGCAGTCTCAACACTGCTTTCTTTTGCCTTTGCGCAGTCTCCCCTTATGATGATTGTGATTTTTTTTGCATATGGGGCCATGCAGAGCGCATTGTCGAACGCACTGTCTCCTCCTCCCACCACTATCACGTTCTTTCCTTTATACAATTCAGGCTTTCGCACAATGTAGTGGATGCCTTTTCCTTTGTACTTCATCAACTGCGGCAATTTTCTTGGAGTTCTCTGCATTCCAGTGCAAAGAATGACTGTTTTTGCCTGATACTTTCCGTGCGGCGTGATGACTGTCTTGATTTTCTTTCTGCTGTCGATGTCTATAACCTCTTCATCTTTCTTTATCTTTACGCCTGCATTCTTTGCCTGCTTCCATAGTCTTTCTGTAAGATCATCGCCTGTTATCCCGTCAGGAAAGCCAGGATGGTCAACAATGCATTTGTTTGGATAGAATTGGTGCGGCTTCCCGCCTGCTTTTTTTCCTGCTTCAAGAAGAAGAGTCTTCAAGCCTCTTCTGGCTGTGTTGTTCGCAGCTGTAAGACCCGCAGGCCCTCCGCCGACAATGACAACATCAAACACCGCCTCTTTTTTTGCCATGCTCCTGTCTATAATATTGTGATATATAAATGTTTACTTCAGATATTGCGCATAGTGTCTAGCGTAGCTAAAATAGATAGCAGTCAAGTAATAAAGACTCGGATAGACACTCAGATGCAGAAGCTTGCGAAGCACACTATGCGCTTTTACTTCAATTGGATTCGCAGCATTCACAATGTTTAAAAAGCACAAGTTTTAAATACCGTTCAGAACTCGAATATCAATATAAGGGTGTTAAATAATGATATGCATTATAGCAGCAATAATATTTGGGGTGTTGGCAATTTTCTCAGCCAGCTTCAGGCCTCTTGCAAAAGAAGCGTTTGAATGCGCTTTTCGGATGGTCACATTCAGGAAGTGCAAGACAAATCTTGACGAAAGGATCAAAGGCAAGGTTGTCGGAAAATTAATGAAGCACAGCCCACTGGTTGCAGGCGTTGTTTTCAAATACTTCAGTGTATTAAGTATAATATTTGTAATATTGTTTTTCGGCAGCTTGGCATATACAGGCTACAGCACTTACAATTACATACAATACGGAAACTGCTATGGTCCAGAAGAAACAGGCGGTTTTTGTATCTTTAATGCCTTGGAAGGCGAGCACTTTTCAGAACTCCAGCGAAAATACGAAGGAGAAACGATTCCTCCAGATGCAGATGACGATCCAAGCATAGGGCCGGATGATGCAAAGGTTACAGTAATAGAATTCGGTTGTTATTCTTGTCCTTATACAAGAGAGGCGCAACCTATAGTGGAGCAGTTAGTAGAGCAGTATAAAGACCAGGTGAAATTCGTTTTTAGGGATTTTCCTATAGAGCAAATACATGGTGATGCAAGCGTACATTCAGAAGCTGCCAACTGCGCATTAGAGCAGGGCAAGTTCTGGGAAATGCATGAACTGATATTTGTAGAGCAAGGAACCTGTGGCGAAGGCGCATTGTCTCCAGAACAGCACATCAATGATGCAGCCAACAGGCTTGGCCTTAATATGCTGCAGTTCACAATGTGCATGAAAACAAACAAGTATGCTGACGAGATAGAAAAGGATTTCAATGACGGAATCAAGGCAGGTGTTTCAGGCACACCTACATTTTTCATCAATGACAGGACAATTATAGGCCCTAAACCAATAAAGGCTTTCCAAAAGATCATAGACGAAGAGCTGGCAAAGGCAAAATAAGGTAAAAACAATGGGATTCAATATTGAAAAAATAAGACGGGATTTTCCAATACTGCAAAAATCAATAAAAGGAAAACCAATAATATATTTTGACAATGCCTGCCAGAGTCTGAGACCTAAACAAGTCATTGATAAGATACTGCAGTATTATAATGAGTTTCCTGCTTGCGGTGAAAGATCCCATCATAAGCTAGGCAAGCAGGTTGACAGTGCGGTTATAGAGAGCAGGAAAACATTAAGGAAATTCTTCAATGCAAGAAGTGACAAGGAAGTTGTTTTCACCAAAAACACGACAGAAGCATTGAATCTTGTCATCAACGGCCTGGGTCTGAAGCAGGGAGATGCTGTGATATCGAGCGACAAGGAGCATAACAGCAATCTTCTTCCATTACAATTTCTGACAAAGAAAGGAGTCGATTACAAGCAGTTCGAATTCGGGAATATTGATGATTTCCAGGAAAAACTAAGCAAAGAAACAAAACTTGTTTCAGTAGTCCATGTCTCGAACATGGATGGAACAGTGAATCCTGTTAAGGAGATAATAAAGATTGCGCATGATAACGGCAGCTTGGTTTTGATTGACGGCGCACAGTCAGCGCCGCACAAGGAGATAGATTTCAAGAAGCTTGACTGCGACTTTTTTGCAGCGAGCGGCCATAAGATGCTGGGCCCTAGCGGAACAGGCATCCTGCTTGCGAAAGAAAAACTATTGGAAAATCTGAATCCGTTGATTGTCGGTGGAAGCACAGTTGTCGAAACAACCTACACTTCGTACGAGTTTGAAGAGCTTCCTCATCGTTTCGAAGCAGGCCTGCAGAATTATGCAGGAATCATGGGTTTTGGGGAAGCTGCAAGATACTTAAGTAAGATAGGCCTGAAGAATATCGAAAAGCACGAGCATAATCTGAACAGGATCGCAACAGAGGCATTAAAGGACAAGGTTGACATTCTTGGGCCAGCAGAAGCTGAAAAAAGAAGCGGCATATTTTCATTCAACATAAAGAAGATGAGCCCGCACGACATCGCGATAATACTGGACCATAGCTCGAACATAATGATGAGGAGCGGCGCCCACTGCGACCACAGCTGGTTTAATGCGCACAACATGAAAGGAAGTGCGAGAGCCTCTTTCTATCTATACAACACAGAAGAAGAAATCAATGCTTTTATAGAAGAAATAAATAAAATAAAAAAACATCTCAGCTAGTGTAGCCTTTTCCCATTGGCATCTGTCTTCTTACATTCCAGACAGTTCCGTCTGGCTTTAAATTGAATGCGACTGAATTGTCCCATCCAGGAATAGGTTTAACAAGCTGTGATTTAGGTGCAACTAATTTTTCGTATTCCTTGCCCCTAGGACCTTTGATTGTCAGCACATAGCCGTCTGCAACCTTTCGTTTCCTGACAATCTCTCCCTTCATGGGCATGTTTTCTGGACTTGCCATTTTAGTACCTCAGTATTCTCCTATCCTTTTCAATGTTCTAACGATTGAAGGCCTTATCTTGCCAAGACTTTCAATATTTCCATCCAGATCCAGTATAAAGGAAACATCGCCTTGGTACTGTTGATTGAACCTCAGCAGCTGGCTTTTAGGAGCAACTGTATAACTGTATGTTTTACCGTCATAAGTGTTCCTTATCGAAAGTTTCACCATCCCGTCTTTCTGGGGGGTTTGGCTGACTATCTTTCCTCTGAAAGGGCCAAGTGCTCCTGGACTTCTTCTTCCAAATGCCATATTTAATCACCTCATTAGTTTTTATTATTAACTTGCTTATTTCTTTTTGCTTCTGCTTTTTCTTGCTTTTTTCTTTGGTGCGGTTTTTTTGCTTGGCTTTGCTTCCACTAATTTTTCTTTTTCTAATTTCTCAAGCTCTTCTTCTTTTTTGATGACCTTTTCTTTGAGCGCCAATTTTTTCTTTTCTTCTTCCAGTTCTTTTTTCGTTGTTACAATCTCTACTTTCTCTTCTTCTATCTTTGCTTCTGTTATTCTCTTGATAAGTGCACGTTCTAGCAATTGAAGCAGTTTTAATATTATATAAATTATGAAAAACAAGACAATCGCTGCCAATAAAGTGATCCAATCAAAGACCATCTCAGTATAGACAATCGTCATCACGACATATGCGGTGACATTTATCGGCAAAGGAGAGGATATTGCAAAAGAAATCCTTTTTGGAAGGAAATGCATCATGTTGATGAACATCAAAGCGATGCCTTCAATGAAGATCAGGCCCGCAACTAATGTTTTGAAAGGAGTTTCTGCAAAATTCATTACAGAACCGGGCATAGTGAAATTAAAGATGTGCCGCAAAAGATCGATAGAAACGAAAATCAGGACAAGGCTGTTGCTGACAGCGGTGTTCCATCCCAGCTGTTCTCTTTTGTACATGCCGAAGTAGAAAGTCATGACAATAGTCACGATAATCAGAGGAATGACCATCCATATCATTTCAGGATAGGTTCTAGGAGCGGTCAATAATTCGATTAAACTGTCCTTAAATTCTATCAAAAATATGCTTGCTATTTTCCAGCACCTCTTTGTCTAAACAAATGGATGTAAGATATTTAAATCTATCGCTACTAGGCATGCGCATAGCATCTAGCGCAGCTATAGATTATATTTTCAATGAATAAAGAATCGTAATTACAGTCAGATTATGTTCTTGCGAAGCATGCTATGCACATGCGTTACAACATAGTTTTCAAATCCTTCCAGTAATACTTGACTAAAATAATTGCACCTGCAATCACCATCGCCAGGCTCAAGTACTGTCCCATGCTGAGACCGAACAATCTTTGGTTCTCCCTGACAAAGTCCAGGAAAAATCTTCCGATACCAAAGAGGAGGACAAACATCCAGAATATGAAACCGTCTTTGTGCTTTTTCCTGTTGACAAATATCAGGAAAAAGAAGATTGCAAACCTTTTGGCCGAGCCGTACAATTGTGCAGGATGCCTGCAGCCGTCTGCGCCCTTGAACTGGACGCACCAGGGGACATTCGTCACAGTTCCCCACAGCTCTCCATTTATGAAATTAGCAATCCGTCCTAATGCAAGAATAAACACTGCGGGGATGGTCAGTATGTCTGCAAGCTTTGCCAGTTTTATTTTTTTTGCCCTGCAGAAAAGCCAGCCCACGACCAGGATTCCTATCAATCCTCCATGGAAAGACATTCCGCCTTCCCAGAACGCGACGATCTTTGCAGGATACTGGAAATAATAGGCAGGATTCCAGACAAGCACTTCGAATAATCGCGCGCCAATAACTACGCCCAGGATAATATAGATGATCAGGTTATACATGTCATCTTTTGTAATCTTAATTTCGCCTTTTTTCCTGTAATGGTCTAAGACAAAGAATGCGATAATAAAACCTAATACATACACCAGGCCATAATACCTTATTTGCAGCGGTCCCAGCGACAAGAGTACCGGATTGATATTGTGTACATACATGAGAACACCTATATTTTCTTTTGCTCTTTGAATTTTCCTTTATACTTTGCTTCTCCAACAGTTGTTTCCAGGATCAGCTGGACAACTTTTGTATCTGGATAGAGAGCCAAAGGCCTGTTTCCTGAATTGAACAATTCAACTACTGGTTTATTTGAGCTTCCTGGCTGGACAAATGACGGAGTTGCCATCAAGCCTATTCTTGCATACCTGCTTCTTGTGTAAAGCCATCCTGCTATGTCTTCAGGCAAAGTAATTGTTTCTTTTGTGATCGCGATCACGCTTTCCTTAGGCCTTAGGATGTGATATTTTTTTATTGTCTTCACATCTGTTATCTTTGTATAATCAGAACTGGGCTTTATGTCAAAAGTCTCCCATACTCTCTTGAATTCCCTTATCTGATTTGACAAAGTAAGATCAATAGAGCCAGGACCTATGTTTTTCTCGTCAAAAGGAGATATTTTTAATTTTCCCTGCTTGATCAGGTTCAGAATCACAGACCTTGTGTATATCGCCATCTCTTCATTTTCAAATATATTATTGTATATAAATGTATTTGGTGGTGAATGTTATCACGCAAAAATGGGGACAAGGCGTCATTAGAAACATTTAAATAATTTATATTCTATTCGTATATAAATTATAGTATAAATCGAGGTGATAATATATGCCAAAAACAACATTTTCAAATGCAGGACCATTCAAGGGCAAGATTATAGATGCAAAACCAGTTGATTCTACTTATATTGAATTGATAATAGAAGGCCCTGGGGGAAAAAAGTACAAGAGAATGACCGGAAAGAGTTCAGAACTTCTGAGAAGGGCTTTGCAGCAAAAAGATCCTTGGGTAAGCTTTACTCTTAACGAAAGAGGAGAAGTCACGATGGTGACAAAAAGACAGTACAGAGCATCAGAAATTAAATAAAAAGGTGATATAATATGGCTACAACATTCTCAAGAGCAGGACCTTTCACAGGAAAGGTAACAAAGCTTGAGCCTATCGACAGGTTCAAGGTTATGGCAACTATCGAAGTCAATGGCAAAAAATACAAGCATTCTTTCGGAAATGCGAGTGAAATTGTCAGAAGATTCAAGCACGGAGATCCAGATGTGGATGTCACAGTGGAAAACGGAAGATTAATTACCGTAACAAAAAAAAGGATGTCGATAAGCAAAAAATAAATTTTGCTTTTTCTATTTTATTTTTATTCATATCTCAGCGCGTCGACAGGCTTTAGCTTTGCAGCCCTTACTGCAGGCAGTGTGCCTGACAGCATCCCTAGGCCGAAAGAAAACCCAAGACCGAAAAGTACCAGCCTGTAGTCAAAGACCAAGCTTATAGTTATAAAGCCTGTTGTATTTATCGCAGCTATCAGTCCGAAACTTATCAGCAGACCGATGATTATTCCTATAATTCCGCCGGTAAAGCCCATTATTCCGCTCTCGACAAGGAAAAAGCCGAACACATTGCTGTTTTTCGCACCGATTGCCTTCATCACGCCGATTTCTCTTGTTCTTTCAAGTACGCTCGTGTACATGCTGTTCATTATCCCCAGGCCGCCAACTATCAGGCTGATGCCTGCGATCGCAGCAACAACAAGATTGACAATGCCTAAAATTATTCCTGTCTGCTCTTTGATTTTTTGAGGAGTCGTGACCTGGAAGTTCTCATCATCCCTTGATCTTTTCAGTTCTCGTTCGATCTTTTCTGTTGCGAGCTCTATTTCAGTCCCTACTTTAACATTCGCAGTGATCCCGCTCACAGCGCCCGGCTTGTTCATGATTTTTCTCATAGTTTCTATAGGGATGTAAACCGCATAATCATAGCCTCTGTCCCCCTGCTCTTCGAAAATTCCTTCGACCCTGAACTTGATGTCGCCTATTCTTATGCTGTTTTTCGCGTGCATTGTCTTGTCGAACAAATCAGTCGCAATCCTGTATCCAATGACAACTGCGTAATTATCATTCTCTTCAAGGAATCTTCCCTCAAGCAATTCAACTTCTAAGTCTGTGAAAGAACGGCCAATGTCTTTTGTTCCCATCCCAGAAACATCAAGAATCTCTTTTTTATTATTGTATTCTACTTGCATGCTGTTTCCCAGCATTGGCACAACATACTCAAGATAGGATAATCTTTCCAAAGTTTCCACATCTTTCTGGGTCAATTCCGTGATACCAGAAGGTCCGCTGAAACCCGTAACTATTTTCGGCCCGATGAATATTCTTCTTGTCCCGAATTTATCAAACTGGTCTGTGATGCTTTTCTGCATGCCTTGCCCCAGTGTTATCAATGCAATCAATGCTGTGATGCCTATGATGATCCCTATCATGGTGAGATAGCTTCTTAATTTCCTGCTCCTCATGTTCTTTATCGCTATCTTGAAATATTCTGCAAACATTTTACTGCGCCCACCTCAAAGCGTCTACAGGATGAAGTTTTGAAGCTCGCCTTGAAGGCAGGGCTCCGCTAAGCATTCCTATCAAGGTTGCGAAAAGCAAACCTCCTAATATGAGCAAAATATCTAGCTTGATCTTCAATATGCTGTATCCTGCGCCTGCTGCAAAAATGGTTACTCCGTAAGAGGCAATATAGCCTAAAATTATTCCTATAATTCCGCCAACAAAGCCAATCATTCCGCTCTCTACCAAGAACAATAACAAAACATCCTTATTTCTGGCGCCGATGCTTTTCATCACGCCGATGTCTTTTGTCCTTTCCATGACACTCGTATACATGCTGTTCATTATTCCAACAGCGCCAACAATAAGGCTGATCGCGGCGATGCTTACAAGTATTGCCTGTACAATGCCCAGTGTTTGCGACAAAAATTTAAGGATCTGCGTTGGCGTGAGTATCTCGAAATTCTCGTCCTTTCTTCTCCTCTCAAGGACTCTTTTTGCCCTCTCTGCCACAGCGTCTATGTCTCTTCCGCTTTTCACAGTCACATCTATCAGGCTGACTTCATCTGGCCTGTCGAATAATTCTCTTGCAGTATCAATCGGAATATAGATTGCGCTATCATCCTGCCTGTTGCCGAATGATTCGAGAACACCAACTACCTCGAACTTTACGTCCTTCATAGTCACTTTGTTCTTGACATGGACATCCTTGTCAAACAAATCGGTTGCAGCAACACTTCCAAAGATCGCGACATATTTCTGCCCTTCCCTAAATGCGTTGCCTTCCTGGAATGTAAAATCATAGTCCTTGAACCGCCTGTCGCTGTCCTCGCTCGGCCAGGCAAACAAGGAACTGTACGCTGTCCTCTTAGAATATTCCAGTTCGACGCTTGGAATGATCAAGTAAGGAGTTATATATTCAAAATCAGGGATGCTTTCGAGCGCATCCACATCTCTTGTCGTCAATCCAGTACCTGTCCCAGGCTGTCCTCCGGGCACTACAACATAGAATCTGTTGCTTCCGAACTTCACGAACTGCTCTTTGATGCTGTTTTCAAGGCCGTCGCTTATGCTTATCAAAGCCACAATGCTCGCAACACTAATGATGATGCCGAAAATCGTCAACCAAGAACGCAATTTTCTTTCTCTTAGATTCTTGAAAGCTATGACAAAATAATCCTTGATCATCTTAAGTCAAGAAGGAAAAATGATTATTTTTTCTTCTTTCTCTTTTTGTAATGGCGATATATTAGATAGATGATTCCTGCAATTATTAACAAGAATATTATTAATCCCAAAACATTCGTTGTTTTTATCAGGCCGAATCTTGCAGCCTCTCCTTTGCTGTATACCTTCAGCATCAATTCAACATTGTCTGTGAACTTTGTGTTCTCGCTGTCTTTGTAATCCAGCTGGAATTTAAGAGGGACGTCTCCTGATACTTTTTTGACGAATATGTCAAACTCTGCAGTCTCATAGTCATCGCTTTCCAGGTTTCCTACATAAAGCTCGTCTTTTGTAATGATGCTGTATGCATCAGAAGGAAGAAGCTTCACATTCAGTGCATTGATGTCTCCTCTCCCTGTATTAGAGAATGCAGCAACGATCCTTCCTTTTGTGTTTGGCAGGAAAACCTCTCCTTTGTCTAGTTCAACATCTGCCACATTAAATATGTAGTCTGGCTTTTCATATACTTTAACCCCGAACTTGCCTTTAAGTTCGTGCTCTACATTGAACTTGTCCTTGAAATATATCAGTATTGGGATGTTGTGCGTCTTTAATTCTGCTTCTGTGTTTGCGACCAGCATGAAAGTAAGATCCGCACTTTCTCTTCTTCGCAATAATTTTATCACCTGCTCGTTCGTGCTTCCGAACGTCGCAAAAGGAAAGCCTTCGAGATCCAGTTTTACTCTAACATCGTCGACATCAGAGTCTGCCAGGTTTCTTAATGGGAATGTGATGTCTATTTCCTGGCCAGGTGCAACCTTTTCAGGTTCCATCTTTATGTTCCCTACAGAAATGATTATGTCTCTGCTCTTGACATTGATAAGGAAAGGCTCCAGCTTGATCGCAGCAGGTTTGCCTTCGACATAGTATCTTAATTCTATTTCATTCTCTCCTTCGATGGCTTCGTTGTCCACTCTTAATTTCCAATGAAAGATCGCGCTGTCTTTCCCTCTCTGCGCAGCATCAAGGCTCCCAATGCTTTTTCTCTCATTTTCTGTTTCTAATAATTCAAAAGGATAGTCTGCAATTATCTCGAAATCTATGTCTTCTATCCTGTACTGCCCTTGATTTTCTGCCCTGAACCGTAATTCAACCTGTTCTCCTGGCTCGACAGGATCAGGATCCTGGTTCAGGAATGTTATCTTCAAGTCCTTTAGGCCCATTTCTTGCTGTGCAGCAAAAACACTTGGTACCAGAAATAAAAATAATAGTATAGATAATAAGGAAAATGCGATTACAATGCTTCTCTTCATTTTTCATTACCTCTTTTTTTGCAAAATTTGGCCGTCGCGCAGATGAACAACTCTTTCTGAATATTTCGCCATGCCAGGATCGTGCGTGACCATGATGATTGTCTTGTTTTCGTTGCGATGCATCTTTTGCAGGAATTCCAGCACAATCCTTCCTGTCTTGCTGTCCAGGTTGCCTGTCGGTTCATCCGCAAGTATGACTTCTGGATCGTTTGCAAGCGAACGCGCAATAGCAACCCTCTGCCTTTCGCCCCCGCTCATTTGATTAGGTTTATGGTACAGCCTGTGGTCAAGCTCTACCATGTTCAGTAGATGCTTTGCCCTTTTAAGTCTATCGCTTTCTGACAGGTTCTGGAACACCATTGGAAGGGCCACATTCTCCATGGCATTCAAGGTATTGATCAGGTTGAAGGTCTGGAAAATAAAGCCTATTTTCCTTCCCCTTATTTGGGCAAGTTCTGACTCTCCAAGATTGCTGATGTCCTGGCCGTCAAGAATGACTTTTCCTTTAGAAGGCAGGTCAAGGCAGCCCACCATGTTGACGCATGTTGATTTGCCGCTGCCGCTCGGCCCCATGATCGTGACAAATTCGCCCCTTTTGATCTCCAGGTCCAGGCCCCTCAAGGCCTCTACCTTTGAATCTCCCATCTCGTATATCTTCCATACGTTCTTCAGTTCTATGATAGGTCCCCCTTTTTTCATGCTATGATAGAACCAGATTTTGTTTATAAATGTTGTGATTCGTTCCATATGAATTTTCTTGTGCAATAAACTTTAATAATAACTTTTATGACACTCTACTTATGCAAGCACTAGAAGAATCTACAGCTCTTTCCGCAATTGCAAATAATGAAGGATGCAGGGCGTCTGATGTACAGGCACAATTAGCTTGCAAAATAGGGGATCCTTTATTTCTTAATTTGTTGAAA
>JAHWHE010000019.1 GCA_019323495.1 Candidatus Woesearchaeota archaeon
AAGCAATCCACTGTTGCAGCGTCGTCATGCGTTCCATCTCCGAATTCTACTCTTGGAAGGGCGCCGACATTTGTTTCAGGAATTGCTGGCTGTCCAAAATATGTTTTAATCATTTGAGTGTATGCACTCCCGGTTTGATATTGGGTTAGGTTTTCAATCATTTGTTATCACCAATTTTAATTGAAAATACGAGTATTTTATAAGGTTTGCGCATATATTTATATATGCGTTTTCTATCGAGCATATTATGAAAGCAATATGTATAGGTTATGAGGGTGCTGAAGCTGTTTTGAAGAGAGAAATAAAAGAAAGAATAGATGTTAGCGCAAAAACAGAGCCAAGCATCGCATTGCTTGATGCAGATGAAAAACAGCTGCAGAAACTTGCGTTTTCAGGCCAGAGTTTCAGCCATATTCTTTTTTTGCTGGGAAGCGGAAAGATAAAATCGCTCGAAGACCTTGAAAAAATCAAGCTGGACAAAAAGATTCTTGAGAAATATCTGAAGAACAAGACATTCAGGGCGGATTGTGTAAGACTTGGAGAGCACGGTTTCAATTCCCAGGATGTTGGAGCGAAGCTAGGAGAGATCATCTTGGACAATGCCGAGTGCAAAGTCAATCTTCAAAAGCCCGATGTCAAAATCCTTTGCTATATCCTGAATGAGAACTGTTATATCGGCATTGATTTTGTAGGTTTCGAGCTCGACAAAAGATATTACAAGGTCTACACAAGCGCAGTATCAATCAAAGCGACTTTCGGCTTCAATCTCCTGATGCTGGGAGATTATAAGAAAAACCAGATATTCTTGGATCCTTTCTGCGATTGCGGCACGATTCCTATAGAAGCTGCATATTATTCCTCAGGGATTCCTGTTCATAGAATGCAGAAAGAGAAATTCAAGTTCAAGGTAGAAGAAAAACAAGAAATAAAAAGTAAAAACAAGAGTGGAAAAACAATAATGATATTTGCATTCGACCCGCAAGTAAGGAATGTTACAGCCTGCAGGCACAATAGCAATATAGGTCAGGTAGATAATTTCATTGAGTTGTCAAAAGTCACGACAGACTGGCTTGATCTGAAGTTTGAACAGGATCAAGTTGATCTGGTTGCAACAGTTGTCCCGCAGCCGAGCAAGTTGACATTGAAGCAAGTGACAAAGACATATAAGGAATTATTTCCAAAGCTAGAGATAATCCTGAAGAAAGGCGGAACATTCATCACAGTCGGAAACAAGCTTTTGGAAGATACAGGTAGCAGTTCAAAACTAAAGCTGGAAAAGAAGATAAAAATCAGAAAAGGACAGCAGATTCTAGAGCTTTTTAAGTACAGGAAATGAGCAAGCAAGTTTTAAATATTCAACCAAATTCTACTAATAAAATAATGGGGGGTTTTAACTATGATATATAGACACGAAAGCATGCTTCCATTTGATAGCCTGGATTCAGAAGACGGTTTGAGACGTCATTTGTATCTGCTGCGCAGCTTTTATATTAAAACTCGAGCATATGGCAGGGTTGTTAGAGATCCTGTAACTAGAAAAGAATACAATGAAAGAGATTTTCTTTTAGCTGCTCTTAAAGGTACGAGATTCGCTGTCATATCAAAATCAGATGAAAAAGCGTCGGAAGAAGGGGGCGTTCTTCTCCATACCGGAGACCTTGCAAAAGCAGTCGGAAAGTGGGATGAAGACATTAAAAAGCAAAGCGATACTTGTAAGAATTTAAAGACTGACGAACCTCGACATAGTGAAATAGTTTGTAAGCCGTGTCCTGGTATTGATTATGTTTGTTCTTGCGCAGAGCTTTGCCAAGAAAAAGGCTTGCATTACCAAAACAAGCGTTTCGGAGCTGAGAATCCAAAACCTTTGACAGAGATCGTTGATGAAGTTTTGGCAAAAGATCAATAATTCTCTTATTTTTCTATTCTTTTATTATATATAGAATGCAAAGCTTTAAATACTCTTAACGGCTTTTATATATAAAAAAGGAGGGATAGAATGGTAGTTTCGAAGTTCAGAAAACCCAATTTTTTTGAGCGAGTCTTGCTTGTTTTGGGCATCATTGTTGTAATCGTAGGATATTTCCTGATACAAAAGATGGTCAGTGTTGGCGGAGGGCTTTTGAGCTGGGAGAGTGTCCAGAGCCTGTTTTTGTGGTTGATGGTCATTTTGCTGGTGATTGTTCTTGCAGCTAACGAAGCTCTGAAAGAAGAACTTAAAGTTGTCCAAAAGAACCAGACAGAAGAACTGGGTTTGATACGAAAAGAACTTCAGATGATGGGACGATCTCGAAAGAGAAGGTAGGACCAAGCCTGACCAACGGTTCATTTGAACTGAGGAAAGTCCGCCCACCTAAAAAGACCACTTACCTTAAGCTCTTGAAAGAGAGGGCAACTGCACAGAAACGGCACTTCCTTTGTCCGGTATGATGCCTTGAATCTTCTGGCAACAGAAGCGAGATAACAGGTTGACTTTGTTCAAAGGGAAAGTTGAAACGGCAGTCCTGGTTGGTGCAAGTCATTTTTGACGCTTAGTAAAATGTCAGGAATCTCTGTTCCTTTAAGGGAAGGGAAACAAAAGGCGGCTTACTTGGTTCTACCTTTTTTTCTTTTATTCTAAGAAAAATTTATATATTCACTTTCTATTTACCCTATTATGGGAAAAAGACAGGTGATGATAGTTCTAGTATTGGTTATTTTGCTTAGTCTTCTCACTGCGTGTCAGAATGTTCCGAAAGTAGAGTATAAAGTCGCGATAGACAAAGGAACGATTGCTTTCGAGGAAAAGCTGGACACAGAAACATCAGAATCAGCAACAGTCGAGAAAACAGACATGTCAAAAGTAGATATAATGTTGAAGACAGAAGATGGCATTGACATTGCAGCGACTTATTACAAGCCATTGGTCGAAGAACCGAAAGCAGCTATCTTGCTGCACATGCTGAATAAGGATAGATTCACATGGGAGCCGTTCGCGCAAAAGCTGCAGGAAAAAGGCTACGCAGTTCTTTCAATCGATCTTAGAGGCCACGGCGAGTCCATCAACCAGGGCAAATGGCAGGAATTCAATGACATGGATTTCAAGAGCATGGTGAACGATGCGAAAGTCGCAAAACAATATCTGAAGCAAACACTCGGCACAAAGAAATACGCAATAATAGGTGCGAGCATCGGCGCGAACATCGCACTAAACTACGCAGCTGCAGACAGTGATATTGATGCAGTTGTTCTTCTATCTCCTGGCGAAACTTACAGAGGAGTTAATGTTATAGGTGCTATCAATCTATACGGCGAAAGACCAGTATTGCTAGTGGCGAGCAAAGAAGATGATTACGCGTATAAGTCAAGCAACAAGTTGAACAGCCTTGCACAAAAACCGACTTTCAGAAAGTTCGAGGACGCAGGACACGGAACAGACATGCTTGCAAAGATACCAGGACTGGATTCTTTGATTCTAACTTGGTTGGATGAGAATATCTAATTCAGCAAGATTCGTATGTCGTCTTCGCTGCCGATTCCGCACTTGATCCTGTCAAATGCATCTTCTTTCTGTTCATAATGTTCGTCTTCCTTGTGGTTAGGATAGAATAATGAAGTGAAGATTCTATACAATTTTGTTTCAAACCTTTCGCTTTCTCCTGCTCCTACAAGAAATCTGCCTTTTTCAACTGCACGCCCGCCAAATATCTTGTTTGCATAATGACTGAAGCGTGGAACAAAGTTCTGGATGAATTCCTGGCGGCTGTCAGGATTAAATCGCAGATAATCATTCTCAACCCCATCAGAGCTTCCTATTGCAAAAGTCACTCTGTCTCCATAATTCTCGCAGCCGAAGAATTTCATGATCTCGACCTTTTCTCTATCCTGATCAGCATAATCATATATAGTTGGTTTATTGCAGACATAAGTTCGCAGATAATCAAGCTTGTTCTCCCATTTATTCTCTCTTACTGCTTTGCAGTATCTATCTAGCAATCTCAATGCTTTCTCAGGGCCGGACATGAAATATTCCTGTACAAAATCATAAACAATCTTGATCTCCAAGCCTGTTAAATCTCCGGATTCAGGATCCTTGTCGAACCTGACCTTCTTGCTCGGCATCCTCAATCCTGTGCTGCTTAACAAACCATCAAAATTCATAATCAAGCTCTCATCGTTATCGACTGCCTTGTCAAGATTCTTCTGGTTTTTGTATATGTGTTTCAGCCTGATGATGTCTGCTTGTCCTAGATATACTGCGCCTTTTTTCTCAAAGTCTCTTCTTTTCTCCTCTGACAAGCCATCAACAAACACCACATCCCCTGTGCATGAAACAATGTTTCCTTCCAGTCCATTAAACATGCCTGTAAGATTCGCTTCAAACTTAGTCAAGAATTCATCAGGATTAATCTTGTATTTCGCCCAGAATATCTTGTCATCAAATTTATCATCTTTGACCCGGCACTTTGTTCTTTTTGCATCGATCAGGATGACGCTTGCAACAGCATCTAGCACTGTGTAATACATCACTTTATGCAAAGTATCCGCAGTCTGGGCTCTTTCATACAATTTCCTCAGCCCTTTGAATCTTCTCAATACAAATGAGAGGCCTTGCGCAAAAGCAGGGACATAGAATGCGCTCACATCTTTGCAGAAACCTCTTGCTTTTCTATAGCTGATGCCTGATTTATCTAATACATAATCCACTATCCTCTTTTGGCAGGTTCTTATTTCGTATTTATCAAAGACATTTGTATCGGCAATTATATTGACAAATGCATTTTTGTCTTTTGCAATTTTCTTGAATTCTTTATCCTCTTTCATAGACCATAAACCAGAAACATTTGTCTCATTGAACTGCTGTATGTCCCAGAATAATTTTGCAAGATCTTTTGGACTTTTGTTCGCAGCACTAAACAAATCACAATCCAATGCTTCAGCAATATAATAGATAGGCCACAGCAACCCTTTTTTCTGCAGCATATAATGCGCTTTAGTATCATAATAACAGTACTCCACCAATTTCTTTCCTTTCTCTATGTCTCCTTTTTCCCAATCCTCTCTCATCAATTCTATCTCAGTGTAACTTCCAAGGCTCTTCTCGAATTCGAACTGAAAGCTTTCATTGAAGTGGTTGAAGAACGCAACCATTGTCTCTAATTTCATGTCTGGAAATAATTCCAAGAAGAAATGCCTTCCAATAATTAGGCTGTCTAATGTAATTCCTCCGTTTCTAGTAATAAATTCAAGCCCTCTCTTTTTGCTATGGTACCTTAATTCAGTATTATCAGACCCTACCAAAAACAAGCCGTCACCAGGAATGATCTTCTCTTTCTCGTCCTTTGTTTTTGCTTTCTTCTTGCTCTTTTCTCTCTGCGGATTCAGCCTTTTCTGTGCATCAAAGCCTGCTAGATTGTGGCCTGCGTCCAAGAGAAAACTCTTTTCAAACCTGAACAATGCTATCTGTCTTCTTAATTCTGTCTGATTCGCGCATAGAACATATTTTATCCTTCCATCTTCTGTATCTATAAAGTCCTGTCCAATGTCATAGATGCCAAAAACGATACCGTCAAATTTGCCGTCGTTCTCCCACACATAACTATCAAGATAAATTTCAGGATTGGGAGTATCATATTTTCCAAGTTCAATATCAGAAGCACATAATTTGCCGTTCTCAACCCAGCCTCTTAATCTCTCCTCAAGAAAACCCCCTGTTCTCTTCTGGAAATGCCTCTCTTCAACAAAGATCTGCAGTCTGCATTTCTTGAAGTCGATTTCTGTCCAGCTTCCAGAAGGCAATTTCGCATCTATTTCTGTCTGCAATCTTCTTATCTCTGGAAAAGTGTCTGCGCATTCTTCTGCAAGTGAAAACGCTTTGGTGATCGTTGCCCTGTTTTCTTTTCTTTTTCCCCTGACAGCTGTTTTAAGATCTTCTCCTTGAAAAATCTTTCCCAGCGCTTCCCCCATAAAATCAATTCGATGCCCTTCCACAATAGCGGGGGCCCTTACCTTTTCATGTATTTCCCTTAATTTTTCATTGCATTTTCTTTGGAGTTCAAGAATCTCTATGCCTTTTCCATTGCCGACTTCTTTTGTCAGCAAATTATCTGTAAGCCTGCTGATATCTGTAGGTTTTTGCCTTCTGAAAAAATAAAGTTCGTGCTGCTTGAACAAGCCTTCATAATTCCCTTTAAGATGTATGACTTGGCTTTTCGAACTGTATTTTTTAACATTGTTCCACCTAAAATCTCTTTCAGCAGCTTCTCCTTGGATTATCCCTATTTCTTTCAGTTTTCTGATGGTTCTTTCAATTTCATTGGGGTTTAATGGCTTAGATATGAAGAAGTCCTGCCACAGCATGTTAAGCGGGCCGAAGCTGGTTTCTCCGTCAAATAGATACAATTTGAAATGAGGGTGTTCCCCGCTATTAAACAGCCTATTGGTTACAATCATTATATAGAAACCCATAGTAAGTAATTTAAATAATCTTCTATAAGTTTCATATATGGGAGTGCATGCTGGCAGGGTATTATCAGACCCGTTGAAGATAGGAAGGCTATGGTATACAATAAGCCCTTTTCTGCCAGAAAATATTCTTGAGCTTCTTGAAGAAAACTGTCTTAAAATACACAGGGCAAGAAAGCATCTTGGGATGCTTAAGCACGCAATACAATTATTGGGTGAGCATCCTATGATCACTAACGGCGTTAAAGTCTATAGAAATTTTCACGAAGATGTTGTTGCTGAATTCAGGCGTGCAGAACAAGAAGAAGAAAAGAACAGGGAACTGCAATCTTTATTGAAAAGAAGATACATTCTATTCACAACAGCTGTCTCTATCGACAATAGTGACAGCGAACCAACTTTACTAGGCTATGATTTTTTCAATAACAGATCAAGATTGGCAGACTTATTATTGAACGAGCTTGAAAAAATCGTTCTTGACGTTGATTTGAATGACTTTGCATTGGTTCCTGTCTGTCCTGTTTTCACAATGCTCAGCTACGAACAAACAGGCCCAAAATTTGAGCACGTTTTCAGAGACAAGATTAATGATATAAGCAGGTTTAGAGAACTAATGGATAGGTGCGGTTTAGGGGATGTAGAAAGATTTCCTAATGAAAAGTTAGAGAAGCAGGGTTTCTCACAGTTGCATCTTAAATTGTACGATACAAAACTTGCGCAGAAATATGCAGAATATCCTAAAGACAAGGATCCTGAACTACACAAGAAACTGATAAAAGACAGCGTTGATTTCAACCGTCATTTCACAGCAATGATGTTCGCTTATTTTATTGCAAAATTGGATTTTCCAGTAGAGGTGGATAAGGAAGGAAAACCTATCTTGGACAGCGATGGTAAGCCCCTGAAATTGATTGATGTTTATGCAGGAGAAAACAGTTACGCACAAAAAATAATTCAACACGCCTGCACATATGCCAGAAAGTTCTACGATGTCCGTGCAGCGGTTACAGTATGGCCGATTTATCAGGAGGGAAGTCAGCCGATGATGAGGGAATGCGAATCTGTCGCGATACGGCGTTTTGCAACAAGGGTCCGCAATAAATTAAGAGGCAAATTTCCAGTAAGAAGCTTGGAGCATTTAGAATGAGACTGACTGACTATACATGTCCAGAAGAAGACCGGATTTTGTGCCCGCAGTTTTCAACTAGGTGCGATTACAACGATAAGCCCGCAGGAATGTGTATGTACGACTATCTTTTAACCCAAAATCCAAGAGAAATAGAAATCTGGAGAGAAGATCTTTTGGACCAGGGTTGGAGCTGTGCAGGAATAGAAGCTCATATTATAAATTTGAACAGCGGAATAGACAACGATGTTGTCAACAGGGAAGGCTATAGGATAGGCTCTTGGAAGCACGCGACAGGAAAAGACAAAATACAGCCGTTTACAATGCCTGATTTCCTGCAGTCAGAATTCTTCCAGTTGAGGGGAAGCGCGCCGTCTGCGCCGAGCAAATGCCATGTGCAGAGAGTGTGCGGAAAATTGGCAGAATACTACAAGAACCAGTTTCCAGAGTTTGACATGACAATAAGCGGAAACATAACCCATAGGATTTCAAACACTCAGCCAGAAGACCCAAATATAAAATTTGTACACAACCACTGCAGTATGCTGGCGCAGATGGTCGGCTTAGAAAATCCAGTAAGAAGAGATGAATACTGCGAGAAAGAGCTTGATTATGTATTTACAGTAGGAGAAAACCAAATAATAGTAAGAGGTCATTCAGACGCAATACTGAAGATGGGAGAGCATCTCGTTGTCGCAGACTTCAAAAGAAAAGTCAGGGGAAAATATGAAAGTCCGGGGATAGTTCTCCAACTATTGACTTATGCTTTGTCTGTTTTGCAGTACAACAAGAAATTAGGCAGGGAAAAATTCCCTTTCCAGTTCCCGTTGTATTTGATAACAATCAAAAGACCATATCCTCCTGACAAGGCAGACAGAAAAAGACAGCAGGCGTATCACATAACAGCCATACATGAAAGAGATCCAGAATTGGTAAGATTAAGAGAGACTTTAAGGGAGAATTACAGCATAGAAAAAGTTCTTGCGCATAATCCAGATGAAGTGATCAAATTAATCCAATACATGGATAGTTACGGCGTTTGTTTGGGCACAAATAAAAAAGGCGCATATCCATGCTTTAACAGGCACATCTGTTTGGGTCTGGAAGAACAATACAGGGAAGAGTGTTTGATGGAAAAGCTTCCAAGAGAAGGATTAACACTGCATCAATTATTAATGCCGAACGCAAGCCTTGCCTTGCCCAATAGATCCGACTGGATAAATTTCAGCAGGCTCTTCAAGAGCAAGCCTGCATAAGCACCGCAACCTTTAAATATCACATTCAGATTTATGGGGATGAAAATGGCAAAAGACAGCAGAATTCGACTGCCGAGCGGAATGGGGGGAATTACCCGTTATTTCGACGAGACAAAAAGCAAGATAGAGATAAAACCCGGAACTGCGATCGCATTCATAATTGCGATAGCAATATTGATGATACTTCTACACGTGTTTATAGGACCTATGATTTTCAGTTAAAATGATACCTGGCATGAACCAACGGAAGATGCAGCAGATGATGAAAAGGATGGGAATGCAGCAAGTAGACATTCCTGCAGAGCTCGTCATAATAAGGACTGCTGACCAGGAATATTTTTTTGATTCTCCGCAGGTTAGCAAGGTTAATGTCATGGGCCAGGAAACATTCCAGATTGTTGGCAAGCCAATCATTAGGCCATTGGAAGAAGAAGTGGAAATTCCTAAAGAAGACATAGAGACAGTGATAGAACAGACTGGCGTCTCAAAAGCAGAAGCACTGGAAGCATTGAAGAAGACAGGCGGCGATCTTGCTCAAGCAATACTTAACTTAAAAAAAGAGAAAGAAGAATAATTATTTCTTTAATAATTCTAATTCTAGATCCTTGTCAGCCATCATTTCTATCAACTCTTTGAAACCAACCTCTGGTTTCCAGCCTAACTCTTCTCTAGCTTTTGTTGAATCCCCTAATAAGAGCTCGACTTCAGCTGGTCTGAAATGTTTTGGGTCTATACTAACTACCACTCTGTCGCCATGATAGCCTTTTTCTTCAAGACCCTCGCCTTCCCATCTAATAGGTATTCCAAGTCTTGCAAATGCAATCTCTGTCATTTCTCTTACAGAATGGGTTACTCCTGATGCAATTACATAATCCCTTGGTTTTGGCTGTTGCAGCATTAGCCACATTGCTTTAACATAGTCTCCTGCATAGCCCCAATCTCTTTTTGCATCAAGATTGCCAAGCATCAAAACATCTGCAAGCCCAAGTTTAATCTTTGCAGCAGTATTAGTTACTTTTCTTGTTACAAATTCTAAACCCCTTCTAGGAGATTCATGATTGAACAAGATTCCTGCACAGGCAAACATTCCAAAGCTCTCTCTAAAATTTATTGTGATTGCATGGCCGTATAATTTTGCGCATCCATAAGGGCTTCTTGGCCAGAACGGTGTTCGTTCATTTTGAGGAACTGTTTTTATCCCAAAATGTTCTGCACTTTTTTCAACGTCTCCAAATAACTCGCTACTTGAAGCTTGATAGAATCTAATTTTTGGATCTATTTCTCTGATTGCTTCCAATACATTGCATACACTAACACCTGTTGCTTCTGCAGTATAGCCTGGCTGATCCCAAGATGCTTTAACAAATGATTGTGAACCAAGATTGTATATCTCTTCAGGTTTTGCCTCTTTTAAGGCCCTTGCGATTGATTGTTGATCTGTCAAATCACCAGAAACAAACTGTATTCTATTTTCAATATGAGTAAGATTTGTCCTGTTTTTCTGGCTTGCTCTTCTTTCAAAACCAAATACTTCATAACCTTTTTCTAACAAGAATTCAACTAGATAAGAACCATCCTGTCCTGTTATTCCGGTTATTAATGCGCGTTTATTTGAAATTTTATTCCCCCATCTATAGTTTAATGAGAATTTATAAAACTAATGTATTAATTATCTACATAACAGCATGCTTATGACTTACAGGATTTAGTTGTGTTCCGTCTTTTGGGACTATTGTCTGGACGCCTGTTTGCCTTTGTATTTCTCTTGCAGTCTCCAATGGATCTTCTGACAACAGCTTGTTTCCGAAATGCGTCACGACTGCGACCTTTGGTTTCACTGCATTTATTACTTTGATAACATCCTCAGGACTTAGATGGCCTTTTTCTTTTTTGTCAAACGGTTCCTGCATATTGAAAATGATCACATCGCTTTCTTTGTATAATTCTTCCATCTCTGGAAAATATTCAGTATCGCCAGTATAGACCAAAGTGAACTTAGGGCAAGTAAACTTGAAGCCCACACCATTAGAATCGTGATGAACGGTTTTCAATGCATCAATCTGTATGTCATTTATCCCCACTTTGTTTCCTTCTATGACGACAATGACTCTTTCTACGCATTCCCTGTGGAAGTCCGTCAATAATGGCTTGTTATTGTCCCTGTCGTCAACTAGGGTCTTGTTTGCTATTAGAACACTCTGTCTGTCAAATCCTGCATAAGTCGCAGCACTTATCAATGCATTCACATCATTGCAGTGCCCGATGTGCGCATGGCTTACTAGTATCGCAGTGGTTTCTCTTGGATGGATCTTGCTCTGTTTTGCAGCTGTCAAGGCCCCTGGTCCAGGATCAATATGGAACTGCATGCCCTCTGTCTGCAGGATAATGCCTCCGCTTCCAAGGATCTGCTTTCCAGTAACAAAGTGGTCTCCGCCCGTGCCTAAGAATATGATTCTGTCTTCCATCAGGGTAGTGAATTGCTATTTATCTTATATTCTTTTCTAATCTCTGACATGGGACGATTACCTAAACCTTTATAAATTAAATTCGATTCAGCTTACCTGGGCAGGCTGTACCGGGAAGCTAGCCCCTTCCTGTTACCACAACCGGGCTATACGGTGGGGTGAAGTCTATTGAAAGGTAGACTGTTGTCACGTCAGTCTTGGTTCTGACGTTGAGGTTCTGTCCCATAGGATTCGTTTTAGGAGGAATCGAGTCAGATCTTGATCGAAGCAGCTCTAACTTCTTGATCGGGTGCTTATGGGGTCGCGGAACTGAGGAGGAATCGAGGTAGCTGATGTGGTTTCAGCTTATCGATCAGTGGACGCGCCTGCCCACTTTTTATTTTAAGAAATTTCTTTTCAATTCCCATTTAATCTCCTCTAATATCAACCTCAACTATCTGATAAGGAAACCCTAGATTTCTTACGGAATTTTCTAATGCTTCTTCGTGGGTCTTTGGGTCATTTTTATCGGGAGAATGAGTATATTCTATCTTTCCTTCACCAGAAACAATTCTTGCGATCCAAAGATCTTTGTGGTATGTTTGCGCAAGTCTGCAAGTGTTGTAGAATGGAACTAAATTATACTTTTCATACATCCAATTATCAGCACGATCTTTTACCATCTTAACTACTTCTTTTCGCTTTCCTTTTGAAAGTAACTCTCTTGCTTTCTGCAGTTGTCGCCTGAGATTTCGAATGTGTTGATTATCGATTGTATTTAATGCTCTTGCAAGATTGACGTGTGTTGAAGTGATATCAAAACTTTCAATATCAGCTATGATTTCTTCACATGGTTTCCATAATTTACGAACTGTTGCAAGTTCTTCTTGATAATCTTTCCAAACAGGATATGATGAGATATAGTGGAATCTTTCTACCATTTCTAGAATCTGATCATCATTAGCTCCCTTCAAATCCGCTTCTAACTTTGATTTAAACTCCTTTAGCTTTTTTTTTGGATCAGTATATAGTTGATGAAGTTCTAATGTCCATAAATCTTTACCCTTTACAGACTTTGGTTTCTTAACTCTAGGTTTCTTATCTGGAAATGGAAAGTCTGCGTTATCGAAAAGATCATAAGATTGTACACAACCTTTCTGTAAATCTTTAATAAAAATTTCAAATAATTCTTTAGCAAATCGTCTTGCACAACTGTTTATGCTTACAATTCTGCTTATATTATATCTATTATTTCTACATACTCTCGCCCCATAAGGCAAATCTGAAAATAATGATAAATCTGAAACTGGCATTGCTGCATATACAATTCTCATCTTTCATTACCGTTACTGTTACTGTACTCTGCGATTGCATGTTCTTCTATTGGACTGCAGTCAAATTTGTCCAATAGAAAGCAAATATCGTATTTTACTCCTATAACAAGAGGATCTGCAACAGGAATTACTCTAGATTTCCAGCTTTCGGCTTCTGAAATTATGTATATGTCTGTTCCGAATTCTCCTTGGAGAAGTTTTATATTTTGTCTCACGTGTTGGGGGAAGTATCCAGTAAAAACAGAAGAAAAATCAATTCGATTTTTTTCTCTAGGTAATTCGTTGGCAAGCATTTCATTAAATTCTATTGCTTTTCTAAATTCTTTATCAAGAATTGGATGTCTATGTCCATAAAAATTATTATAAGAAATTTTCAATTCCTTTTTTTCAGGAATTGCACGTCTTCCTCCTGTTTTTTCACATTCAACATCAATAGAAAATCCACATTTATTTGAATCTAAAGAATAAATTGCAAATCTTGGCAAGAATAGGCTAAAAATATTTCCATCTTCAGATGTATTGACTATATGCGGCTTTTGGCTTTTTCTTCTTAAAAAAGAAGGATCGATAACTGGAAATTTTAAATGCAACTTTTTAAAATTCACTTGCTCTTTTGCTATTCTCTCTATCTCAAAATCAAGAGAACTCTCCATCCTCTCTAGACTTTTAACCATCTCTTCATCTTGCTTCGGTTTAGTTATTAAATCTCCAAGCCGATACTTTTCAATCAATCCTTCAACCATTTTAAATTCCTCCAATACTAGCCCCTTTCTAATAAGAAATATTAAAAGCTTCTTGGATGATTTTTTCCGTTTTTCAATAAACTATATAAATGACCCGCGATAGTGCCAAATATGAGGCTCGATAATAAAGACAGGAAGATATTGGGGTTGCTGGCTGAAAACAGCAGGATGCCTTATACACAGCTGGCAAAGAAGCTGAGATCTGAAAGGAATGCTGTGAAATATAGGGTTAACAAGCTGGTGAAGAACGGAGTTATTAGAGCTTTTGAGACAGAGCTCGATTTTCACAAACTAGGTTACAAGGAATACCTCTGTTACATGGGGTTCTATAAGTTTGATAACATAACAAAGAATAAAATCATTGATTTTCTGAAAAATCATGATTTTATCAAATGGATTGGAGAATGTTTCGGCAAATACCAGATAAAGATCAGGTTGAGCGCAGTTGATGAAGAGCATCTTTACAAGATACTGTCTGAATTGGAAAAAAACTGCAGCTTGAGCATAAGAAGAAAGACTGTCCTGCAGATAACAGGTTTTGTCAAGCAAAGGAATGAATCTTTGTTTAGTTCTGCAAGAATAAAAAAGCCTCAAAAGGACCTGAAAATAAAGCTGGATAAAAAAGACCTTCTCATATTAAGGAAATTGTGCGAGAACAACAGGGAAACATTGATAAGTTTTTTTGACCAAACAAAACTATCTCCTGAAGCTGTCCGTCTTAGGATAAAGAAGCTGGAGAAAGCAGGTGTAATCGCAGGTCATACAATAAACATCAACCACAAAGCACTAGGCATTGTCATGTGGGGCAATATGCTGGTAAAGTTCAAAGATCCTAAGAAAGTGTTGTCCAAACTAAAGGAATTCGCACTCCAAAAGAAATCAATAGGTCGTAGCTTCGCCCTCTTCGGCGAGTGGAACGCAGAACTGGGCTTTGCAGCAGAAAACACAGACGTCCTGCATGACCTTGTCGGAGAATTCCTGACAAAGTTCTCAACAGAACTGGTTGACTACGAGATTGTGTTCAATCAAGAAGCGCATAAATTCCCTCCGACACCTATGGGAGTTTTCAAGTAGCTAGGCGCGCCTGCCCTTTTTATTTTAAGAAAGCAATAGCCGATGCGTATCCTAATGCTGCAGATATAACCATAGAGCATAACAAACTCTCATAGTTTGTGCAATGATAAATAATAGGTGTTGCAGCGATAAAAGTAGCCACACCTGCTGCAATTGGAAATTCTTTTGTCAGTAGACGTTTCAAATCCATCCGCAATGCAAAGTAAATATCATACATGTTTTCGCGAGAAAAAAGTTTTGATTTGATATTTTCAGCATCTTGTTCTTTTCTTGGCTCAGTTTCTGTTTTTTCCGCATCTTCCAATAGCCGTTCTATTCCGTCTTCAAAATCTTGTTTCATTTTCCTATACTTCTGTTTCTGAACGGATTATAAAGTCCACGGCTGGAATTTCTGCATTTTTCAAGTGCTACCAATCCAACGTATCGTGGCTTTGCAGATCGTCTAAGAATTTCTTTATTGCCTTGCCCATTCTTTTTAATATTCCAGGATTTTCTTTTGAATTTGCTTTTTTAGCAGCAGCATCAAGCAGCATATTTATGTTATCTTTGAGATCAACTTCGACTCCTGCATATTCTATTTTTTCCGGCAGGGTCATAAGACGGTTCTCGTAGTCATGCAGTGTTTTTGATGCGCGAATATCTTTTCCATCTATTGAGCCCAATACTGCAAAGTGAGACCTCAAACGAGAGTCCCATCCCATAATATAAAGCTTCGATGGATTTTCATATCCAATCCTTAAGCAAGGAAACCCCTCTACATTATATTTAAGATGTGTTTTTTCTTTGTATGAAGCAATGTGCCATCCTTCTGTTCCTTCAACTTTTTTCCCCAGAAATTCATTTTGCTCTAATAATTCAGTAAGGAACTCATCCATTGAACTCCATCTCTTTTTCTTTTGTGCCATTCCTTTTGCAACAATTTTTGCAAGTTTCTCTGAGATGCCCTGTTCAACAAGTTCTTCTTCAACACTTCCTGCAGGACTCTGTCCTTTTGTCAGCAATTTATACAATAATACAGATAAGCCATAGATGTCTGCTCTATGATCAACGTTCTCTCCTTTACGCTGTTCAGGAGACATGTAGTCCAGAGTTCCGCCTATAGGGCCGCTAAAAGTTACGCTCCTTTGCGTATCTGCTCCTGATCGTTTAATTTCTTGCTCGTGTTTAGCTCTTGCAAGACCGAAGTCAACAATGAAAACTTCTCCCTTTTCATTGACTAAAACATTTCCTGGTTTTACGTCCTGATGGACAACTTTTTGAGAATGTGCATATTCAAGCGCCTTTCCAACGTTATGCACAATATTAAGGCAGTCATTTACTGTTCTTTCAGCACTAACATCTAATTGTTTTGCATCAACATAAGGCATCTTCACATACATGTTGCCGTTGTCCTGCACAATGTCTTCAACGCAAACAATAGAAGGGTGTTTCAATCTTTTTGTAACAGCTGCTTCCCTCAATAAAGTCTTGACAGCTCCTTCCCCTAATTTTTCCCTCGCTTTCTTCAGCGCGACAACAGTTCCGTTATTCTCTGCTTTATAGACAACACCGAAACCGCCCTCTCCAAGTCTTTCTGTTAATGTAAACTCTCCGACTCTTCGCCCGATATAAGGATCTTTTTCAATTTGTTTTGTTCCTGGGGCAACTGTTCTTGTTCTGTCAAGCATTCCAGAAAGTTCAAGCGGCTGCTCGACTGTTTTTGGTTTTTCTTCTACTATTGCAGTCAGTTCTGTTTCAGGTTCTTGTTCTTCAACAACAACAGAAGATGGTTCTCTAACTACTTCTGAACTTTCCCCCTCGCTTTCCGAGTGTTTGAAAACTTCCATTTTACAATTCTATAATTTTGCCTTCTCTGCCGACGTTTATTACTCTTGTGTTTCCTACTTTTTCTTCTACGCCTTCTGCTTCGTGCACGTGGCAGCAGAATAGAATGTCTGGCTTGAACTTGTCAACTGCTTTTCTTA
>JAHWHE010000020.1 GCA_019323495.1 Candidatus Woesearchaeota archaeon
CTATCAGGTCAGAATTGAATTTAAGCTTCTTCTGTTCTGCATCGAGCTCTGCTTTTTTCTGTGCAATTACTTTCTGCAATAATTCCTTGTGCCGTCCTCTCAGCTTGTCCATCTCAACAGGATCGAACTCGCTCAGTTTCTTCCAGTAATCCTCGACAGCATCTGCGCTCATCTGCCCTGCTGACCATTGGTCAAGTGCATCTTGGGCACCTGCTTTTATCAATTCACTGTCCATCCAGCTTATCTGCCTTCCATTGTATGTAGAATAGCTGTTGCCAGGATCCTTCTGGTATTTATCATACTTGTCAAGATTGTCCTGAGCGTCTTTCACAGCTTGCTCAGCCTTCTCTGTTTTCGCTTTCTGTTCATCATACTTTGATTTAGCATCATCCCTTGCCTTGTAAGCATCCTCAAGCCCTTTCTGCTTGGCTTTTATTTTCTCAAGAATGTCCATGCATTCCTTGCAGACCTTATCGAGCTGTTCTTTTCTCAGCCTTTCCTGTTCTGCTTCCCATTCTTTTCTTCTCTTCTCTTCTTCCTGTTTTCTTCGTGCTTCTTCCTTCGCCCTTTCCTGTTCTTCTTTCTGTTTCTGCTTCTTTCTTTCTTCTTCTAGCCTTTTCTCTTCCCTCTCCCTTGCCTTGCGCGCTTTCTCATCCTCTGCCCTTTTCTTTCCTTCTTGTTTCCTGTATTCCTTTTCTCTTTCTGCATCTGTCAGCCATCCCAATTCCTTGGGGGTATGCCATCCTTCTCCTATCAATACTGTCTCTGAATAGCGCTCATCGCATTCGACTATTATAGTAACATCAAAATCCACAAAGGGTTCGTCGCAGTCATCATCCTCTTTAAGATAGAACTGCTCGTCCATAGGATGCCCTGCAATGTCGCCTGCCTGCTTTCTTCTGAATACTGCAGCGTCCCATAATGCATCGATTTCCTTTGTCAATAATTCGCCGAACGGCTTTCCTAGTTCCATCCCAACTGCAACTCCCTGGAATATCATGCCTGCAAGTTTAGGAGAATGTCCTGCAGCCTCAAGTGCGCCTTCAACAACTTTCTTGGCAGCATCCTCTCCGTACTCTGAGATCGCATCCTCAATCTGGCCTTTGATCTTGTCTGTTATCATCTTTTCAAGCTTCGCCCGCAATTCATCAATGAATGGATAAGTAGGACCTCTGATGACGATGCTGACAGGCCTGCAGTTGCATCCCTTTATCTTTACGCTCTTAATTCCTCTTGGATATGATTTTCCGTGGTTGAACATTCCGTCAAACGCGCCGTCTTCTGTCGCTCCGTATTCTATCTGGTAATCGTCCATGTACAGCATGAATTCACAATCTACAGGCCTCAATCCTTTCTTTTCCTTTATCTCGACTTTTGTATGTACGCATTTGTTCACAACAGTCTCATCGAATTCCTTTATCAGCTCATCCATTGTATCTTTCAGGTCTTTGCCGCTGTCCACCAAATCCTTCAAACCGCTGTCCTCGTACGCTTTTTCAAGATCCTGTTTTGTTTTCTGTCCTTTCTTGTACGCATCCAAAACCTTGTCGAGTTTAGAAGCGCTGCCTGTCACAGAAGAAATATCCTTGTTGAAGAACCTTGCTTTAAACCCTTCAAACATCTCCCCGAACACACCGAATCCTGTATAATCCCTCATGCTGAATACATAATCCTTAGAATCAAACTGGACATAAGTAATGTCAGGGACAGCGACACCTTCATAGAACAAGACCTCGTTCCGTATTCTTTCTCCGCCAGGAGCAATCAGATTGTCAACTTCGTCTATGTCATACTCCTCGTTTTCTTCAAAATAATAAAAACTATCGATCGCCTGCCCTGATGGAAGTTTTGTATCCTCTAATTGATAATCAGGATTGTCAAATATCTCAGAATCATAAGTTTGTGCTGCTGCAATAGAGGAAAATAAGAAAACTAATACTACAAACACTGCAAATAGTTTGCACACCCTCTTCTTTCCCATTATAGCCTGAACATACACTACTCATTTATAAATGTTTTTTCTAAGAGGAATTATTTTCCATATTGAAAATAAATAAATCAAAGCAAAAGCCTTTTATATGTGATTTTAAATCAGGAAATGAGAGGTTGATAAGATGGATTTTAGTCCGACACTGATATTGGCATTAAGGATACTGATAGGCGTGTTCCTAATCTTCTCAGGCTTTATGAAAACCCTCAACCTGAAAGCTTTCTGGCTCGTTGTCGCACAGTTCAATGAACCTGCACGAAAATACGGCAAGCCTTTTGCATACGCACTGCCGTTCATTGAAATTATAGTAGGCATCATCCTTATCGCCGGCTATTACTTGACATATTCATCATTCCTTGCAATACTAATGTCCATCTTGTTCGGCACAATGGTCTCAACTGTTTTGATAAAGAAAAAGAAACTTAAGAACTGCGGCTGCTTCGGAGCTAACATAAAGATGCCAATCTCATGGAAATCATTGCTCGAAGACATTGTGTTCTTCATAATATCATTGATCATATTCCTAAGCACAATTTTATAGGAGGTAAAAAACATGCTATCAACAATACCAATAAACCTAAGCAAAGTAAGTAAAGAGAACATAGATAGAGAAATATTAAGAGTGGGGATAATCGCAGAATATGACGCAGTCTCCCTGTACGAGCAACTGGCAGCAATGACAAACAACAAGAACATCAAGAAAATACTTTTGGACATTGCAAAGGAAGAAAAGACTCACGTCGGCGAGTTCCAGGCCCTATTGCTCAAGATCGACAAAGAGCAGGTAAAAGAGCTTGAAGAAGGGAAAAAGGAAGTAGACGAAAAGACAGGTTAAAATGACAAAATTAAATGAAATATACAAATGCAATGTGTGCGGCAATATAGTAGAGATCCTGCACGAAGGCGTTGGCCAGCTTGTCTGCTGCAACCAGCCCATGGAGTTGCAGAAAGAAAAGACAAAGGATCCTAAGCTGGGAGAAAAGCACGTGCCTGTTATAGAAAAGACAAAGACAGGCATCAAGGTTAAGATAGGGGCCAAACCCCACCCAATGGATGACGAGCACTACATTGAATGGATACAGGTGTTTGCAGGAGGAGAAACGCACAAGAAGTTCCTGTCTCCTGGAGAAAAGGCAGAAGTGGAATTCGCAGTAAAAGAGGCGCATGAAGTTGAAGCAAGGGCATTCTGCAACCTGCATGGCCTGTGGAAGAAAGGTTAATATTTTTCTTGTGTTTTTTCTTTTGTTTATATTTTGCCAGTAAGCTTTATATCCCTCTGGCTTTACAAATACGCATTTATGGACTGTGACGAGTGCAAAAACAAACCCTGCTGCAATAACAGCATCATGCCTGTAGAAGTAACGATCGAATTCTTGCACAGGCTTGCAGAGCATTTCGGCATAAAGATAGAAGAAGCTTTTGACAGGTACTGCGAGATCTCTCCTGTATTCAAGACAGGCAGCAAATACATCGCAAGGCTCGCATTGAAGCTGCCCTGCCTTTTCTTCGAGAACAAATGCACAATACACAGCATAAAGCCTGCTTCCTGCCTATGCTTTCCAGCGACCGCAGTGCTTTCAGGAACAGCAGAAGCCTTCCCTGATTTTCCTTGCCTGAATAACGAGTTTGACCAGTCGAATGAGATAGAGATGGATTTTGCAGAGGATCTTATAAGAGAGCATTTGAAAGACAGGAAACTAGAGCTGGATGTCTGTTTCGAAGGAAATCCCATTATAATAGATCTGCAGGAATTGAATGAAAAGCAGGAAAATAAAGAAGCCATAGAAAAATACTTAAGTGAAGCCCCAAACACAATCGAAGACATTGCCAAGGTTGTTGATATTGTCAAAAGACATCTGAAGACCTTGATAAGCAAAGAAAAAGTCAGAAGCAGGATAAAGAACATGACAGAAGAGCAGAAAAACAAGATAGCAGAAAAAAATAAAACCTATTTCGAGATAAGGGAGCGATACGGGATCTAAAATGAAGTCCTTAATAGAAAAGATAAATAAAATCAAAGAAAGCGAAACAAGACATCTTATTGACAGCAGAATTATAGAATTCCAAAAAATAAAAAACAAGAAAAGCAACAAACAGCTCTTCCAGGAACTGTGCTTCTGCATCCTTGCTGCGAACTTCAATGCAGAGAGAAGCCTTGACATCCAGAATAAGATCGGAAGCAAATTCCTAACACTGTCAGAAAAGCAGTTAGCACAAAAACTGAGACAGCTAGGCTATAGATTTCCTAATATAAGGGCGAAATACATAGTAGGGGCAAGAGAACACAAGCAGATTAATCAGATTCTTAACAAGTACAAAGATGAGCAGCAGTTAAGAGAATACATTGTTAAAAACATCAAAGGCTTGGGCATGAAAGAAGCCAGCCATTTCTTGAGGAACATCGGCTACACAAATAGCGCAATCATTGATTTCCACATAGTCGACATCCTTGAAAAGCACGACATAATAGAAAAACCTAAGACAATGACCAAGAACAGCTACTTGAAGATAGAAGACAAGCTGAGAAAAATCGCAGAAAGAACAAAGCTTAATCTCGCAGAGCTGGACCTTTATCTCTGGTTCCAGGAAACAGGCAAAGTACTGAAATAAGAAGTTCTATTCAATCATCTCAATCTCTATGTTGAAATTATCAGGTATAGGCACTTTCATAACAAGACGCAGCGCTCTTTCGTCTATACCTAGATCTATCAGTCTTTTATGGATCCTCATCTCATAATTTTCAAAAGAAGCTTTCCCGTCACCGCACGGCGATTTTCGGGTTGTGATCTTAAGTTTTTTGGTAGGCAAAGGTATAGGTCCTCTCATGACTACGCCAGTTTTTTCTGCGATGTCAGCTATGTAGTCGCATACTTTGTTGATTTTGTCTATGTCTGTGCTAGCCAGTTTGATTCTTGCTTTTTGCATATTTACCTACCTTACGATGAACTTGTAATTCATCATAAATGAAATTAAAAAATTAAAATAATTAAATAGCTTTTTTCTTCATGTCGATGCACATGCCTGCAGCAACGGTTGAACCGCTGTCCCTAACTGCGAAACTGCTCATCTGTGGAATCTCTGATTTCTTTTCAAGCACTACAGGCTGCATTGGTTTCAGTCTTACTCTTGCAGCGTCTCCTCTCTTCAAGAAGTCAGGGTTCTTTTCTGTAACTTCTCCTGTTGCAGTGTTGATCTTTTCAATCAGTTCCACGAACTGGCAAGCAACTTGCGCTGTGTGGATGTGGAATACAGGTGTGTATCCAACAGTCAAAACGCTAGGATGGTCAAGCACGATTATCTGTGCAGTGAATTCCTCTGCGATTGATGGTACGTTGTCAGGATGTCCGATAACGTCTCCTCTCGCAAGGTCTCTCTTTTCCATGCCTCTAACGTTAAAGCCGATGTTGTCTCCTGGTTCTGCTTTAGGCAGCATTTCGTGATGCATCTCTATGCTTTTTACTTCGCCGATAACGCCTTTGCCTTCTCTTCCAGGGACAGCTATGATCTTGTCTCCAGTCTTGATAACGCCTGTTTCTACCCTTCCAACTGGAACTACACCGATACCTTTGATATTGTAGACTTCCTGGATAGGCAGTCTCAATGGTAGCTGTGTTGGTTTTTCAGGCACTTTTACTGCAGAGTCCAATAGCTCTATGAATGTTGGACCTTTGTACCAAGGCATCTTGTCGCTTTTCTTGACAATGTTGTCTCCGTGCAAAGATGCTACTGGAATGAATGGTATCTCGTTGATATTGTAACCAACTGTTTTCAGCAAGTCCTGTACTTCTTTTACAACTTCGTTGTATCTTGTTTCACTGAACTGCTGAAGATCCATCTTGTTGACAGCAATAAGCATCTGCTTTACACCAAGTGTTCTGCTCAGGAACACGTGCTCTTTTGTCTGAGCGTTTACACCATCGTTAGCTGCAACAACCAAGCAAGCAACGTCTGCCTGCGCAGCTCCGGTGATCATGTTCTTGACAAAGTCTCTGTGACCTGGTGCGTCAATTATTGTAAAGTAGTATTTTGGAGTCTCGAACTTCTTGTGAGCCAAGTCAATAGTAACTCCTCTTTCTTGTTCTTCCTTCAGGTTGTCCATTACATATGCAAATTCGAATCCAGCTTTACCTAGCTGTTCTGCCTTTTCTTTCAGTTTTCTCATGGCGTTTTCATCGATAGCGCCGCTGTCATACATAAGCCTTCCAACAGTTGTACTCTTACCATGATCAACGTGTCCGATAAAGACGATGTTAATGTGTGGTTTTTGTGTTGCCATTTTTCACAATGTCCTCCTCAATTTTATTTTTAAAGTTTGAATCTGATTAGCCCCTTTATTTTATGCTTAGGAAAAACCTTCCGTTTATAAAGCTTTCGTAGAGGTTTATAAGGAAAATGAAGGAAAAACTATTGATTTTCCCCTAAGCCTTTCCTGGTTCTGATCTGGGCTATGATCTTATTCTGCAATTCGTTCGGCAATCTCTCGAATGACTGGTCTACAAGGAACATTGTTCCCCTTCCACCTGTCGTGCTTCTCAAGTCATTGCTCAAGCCGAAAGTTTCTGCGACAGGAAGCTTTGCAATAACGATAATTTCGTCAGCCTCTTGCTGCATATCAATCAATTGCCCTCTCTTGTTCGCTACAAGCTTGCTGAGCTCTCCCATGTATTCTGCAGGCGCACCGAACTGCATCTTCTGCACAGGCTCGAACAGCAATGGCGAAGCAGTCATCATCGCTCCTCTTATACCTTCTCTTACTGCAGGGTACAATTGTCCAGGTCCTCTGTGGATAGTGTCCTCGTGAAGCTTACAGTCGTTCAAAGTGACCTTGATTCCTGTGCAAGGCTCTCTTGCTATAGGCCCGGTCTTCATTAC
>JAHWHE010000021.1 GCA_019323495.1 Candidatus Woesearchaeota archaeon
CTTTCCGAAATCAATGCAGTCATTTGTTTTCTTTGCCACATAATTCTCTAGTTGTACTTCTATGGATCCTGGGCCGCCTTTTAACGGAGAAAGATAGTTCCACCCCACTCTCGGTTCAACCGCAACACCCGAAAAATATGTATAATTGCAATAAGGCCAGCTGAAATTTGTCATGCACGGTTGTTTCGGATATTGATAAGGAGGAAAAACAAGAGGGTTCTTGGTTATCAGATAATTGACAAAGTATTCTTGATTGTTTATGACTTTCTTCACGCTGCCGCCCCTAGAAGTAGGGGTGCAGCTGTTAGGCCCGTCTGCAGAACAAGGCAAGGTGCCGTAAGGTTGTTCCATATAGATTCTCCCTCCCTGCAAAGATATTAATTTTATTCCATCCTCGAATGATTTCTGGACACAGCTCTCAACGTAATAACGTAATGGCGCGCTTCTCAGCTTGCTTTTCGCGATTGTCAACTGTTCGACTTCCTGCTCTCCCGGAGTAAGTCTCTGTGTTATGTAGAACAAAAAAAAGAATACAACTAGGATAATGATTCCGATAATAATGAATAAAGTGATTTGCCCTTTCTTCATCTAATCCCTCTTTTTTATTCCAGCCTCATGCCGTGGGTCATGTCTTTCACAAAACTAACAGGAACCGATTTCTGGATAAATGTGCTGCTCTTGCTGACAGTAAACAGTGTTTGCCTTCCGCCGCTCGCTTTGCAGATAATTATGCCTCCTGCAACATTATTATCATAGACATCTACGCTTTTGCAGATATCGTCTGAAAAACCAACATACGAGGCAGTGAAATATTCATTGATTGTTCTTCCGCTGTAAAATTTCGGTTCAATCACAGCAGAGATCAGCTTATTTCCTTTCCTGTTCCTGTACAGATTCTTGAACAGTTTGCTTTCTTCCAGCGGTTCGGGACTCACTTCAAACAATGTCCTGTCTGTCACATGCAGTAAATTAAGTATCGGAGTTATGAACAAGTCATACAAGTTATAGATGAATCCCTGCCTCAAAACATCTCCTCCATCAGGAGTATAGATAAAGGATTTAGTGAAATTATTATAATATAATTCCGGATTCGAACCGCTCGAGCTAACACTGCATCTTCTGAAATCATAAACATTGGTGCTGCCTGAGCAGCCAGACAAGTCAATAGAACTTATATCAAACGCTTCATACAAAGCTTCGTCAAACTGTATCTGGTTCTGCAATGTTATGTTTATGTTATTCCCGTACTCGTTAAAGCTTGTTGCGACAACTAAGTCGCCGTTATACAGTAAAATGCACAAGCTGTTGAAAACACTTTGGTCATATTCGTTGGTGAATCTTTTTTCCTTGCTCGCAGTCGGGTCGAACGCTCTTTTTCCTATGCCCATGTCTACCAGGACCTCGTTTGGCGGCCCGCAGGAAAGGACATAGTCTTCATTTCCAGCAGGGATTGTCAGCATCCTCTGCGCAATGAATCTTGTTCTTGATGTCCAGTTGCCGTTCTCGCAGTACAGATCAGCTACCCGATTATTGTCATAGTTCTCTCTCCATACTCCGCTGATCAAGGTAACCTTGCTGTACCATTTGTCGGGCTTGCATTTCGACTCCAGCTGATCGTTGCTTATGTTCACAGCAGCAGTTTGGTCCAGAAAGCATTCGCTCGCACTACAATCCCCTGTCTTGTATTCGAGCCAGTCTGCTTTCAAAACAGCAGACGATGCAGGTAGAAATGCTGCGGCTGATAAAACTAGCAAAAATAACAGAACTAAATGAATCAATAAAGGTTTCTTGTACATATCCTGCCTCTTTTAATGATTAGGTTGTATTAATTTCTTTTGCTTTATAAATGTTTACTAGAATCAAATCTGTTCTATTCCCGGCAGAAGCATCTTCTTGCATTTGTAGGCCATCAGTTGGTCTAAATAGGACATTGCTTTCTTGCTGTCCTTGACGCCAAGCAGCCTGACAAAAGCTTCGAGGTCTTTTGGGTTTCTCATCTGATAGATTGAAGAAGCAAATGATGCGATAGCTATCTTCACTTTATATTTCTGGCACAACAATAGATTTTGCATTATGCTGCCGATCAAATCTGCCCTGTTCGTTGAAATCAAGGCAGTAGAAAAAGAAATGCAGTATGAAACATCGTTCTCCTTCATCACATTGCACAAGACCTGGTTTAAACCCCCCTGCCTCTGCTTCATAGTGTCTTGTATATTTAATTCAATATCATAAATCATGTCAAACTCGCCTTTCAGGAATTTCCTGTCGCTCTTTGTCGTTAAAAACAAGTCGACCCCTTGCATTTGTTTCTTTTTGTCAGCTACAAAAGCAGTAAAAATCTTAATCCGTTTTTCATCTTTCTTTAATTTCAACGCAACATTCACATTATTCCTGTTCTTTTGATCGTACAGAAAAACCAAGCCTGTATAACCCAGCTTGACAGCTGTGCTGATAAACTTCGATTCGTTGTTATTAGGTATTACAATGTCGATCATATCTGCTGTCAAGGAATTTTCCTTTATTAAGGTTATTGTTTTTAAGCAGTACAATCAACACAATAAGTTTTAAATATTCGCCTAAAAAATTAGAAAATGAAATGGCAGGCAGCGAACCATTCATTGATCTGGCTAGAGAAAAGACATACGGCTATTGGGAACCTTTGTATAACATAGGTAGGATCTTATGCACCACTTATTTCAGGTCAGTTATGAACGCAGACGTAAAAGATGCACATCATGTTCCAAGAGAAGGCCCGTTCGTGATATATTCAAATCACAGGAATGTTTACGATCCTCCTATCTTAGGCCATGCATTTCCAAGAAAAACCCACTACATGGGAAAGGAAGAACTATTTCACATCCCTGTTTTCAAAAGCTTGATTAGATTATTGGGCTGTTTTCCAGTGAACAGGGAAAATCCTAGCTCATTGACATTGAAGATTATTGCAAAAATCATAGAAGATGATGAAGGTTTCATCATGTTTCCGCAGGGAACAAGAACAAAAGGCGAACTCAAGCCAGAACAATTCCAATCTGTCATGACCAAATTCCTATTAAGACAGTCTCAGAAAAATGATAAAAACATTGCGATAGTTCCTGCCTATGTCGATTATTTCGCTCATGGCGTAAATGTACGGTTCAGCGCACCTTTTTTCACGCAAGACTATCTTCCTGTGAAAAAAGAAACGCCTGAAAAATTAACAGAACTGGTCGCGAAAGAAATCATCGATCTGTCAAAAAGAAGGTTTGGCTGACCTTATTATATCTAAAATTTCTTTTACCTCATTCTCTGCGATTCCTATCAATGGCCTTAATGTAGTTATGCTGTAATCTTCTCGTATAGTATCAACTCTGTCATTTACAATGACTGCATGAACTTTGTACTTATCAGCCATCTCGTTAAGATCCTTTTCATCCACAACGTGCAAGTTCATTTTCTTCGGGCTGAAAGATTGAAGTTTTTCAACAAGAACTTTCGTTTTCTCTGCTTTCTTTTCATCGAAAACAACTGGAAACAAGTCGCAACCCCTTTTCATCATCAAAAAGCACGCAACAGCACTGTCTTCATTTTCCATCAAGCCAAACACATTGCCTTCTATCCCAACTGGCAGACCGCCGAGACCTTCTATCTTTTCCTTGTACAAATAGATTTTATCAGAAATCTCGACGCCAACATTCAACTCATATTCATTCAGGCTTACTTTCAGCCCTGTTTTCTCGACCACGAATGCGCCGATTTCTCTGGCGACCTCGTTGCTGCCTTCTAATTTCTTCTCTATCCTGTTCACCGTAATCCTGAATGTTTTTATTTTGTTATTCGCCAACTCGTCATTGACAAACTTCAGCACGACTTCTTTTATCTCGCCCATGTCAGGCTCGCATTCAATAGCAGGAGAAAAACTGGCGATTCCAAAGACTGTTTTCAATGCTTTGCTTATTTCTTCTTCGCCCAATTGCTTGTTGTACAAATAGAACCTGCCGAAATGCTTGACAATAATGCTTCCTGCAACCCGCAACTGTATATTTTTGATTAACTTGTTCTCAAAAAACGATCTATTTTTTCCTTTCAAGCCTATTTCTGCATATCTTATGATAAATACCATGATAACCTCTGTTTTCAAGATAGAATATAAAAAACTTATCCATAGCGCAAGGTGTAATACAAATTAATCGTACTCAGCAAGAACGCTGCGACGTTCAACGCCATAAAGATGTAGTCCCAGATATGAACGCTGTAAATTATCAGACACAAACTGCCAATCACATAAATCAGATTGAAATGCCATTCCAGTCCGCTCTTTTTAGTTCTAATTGTCCTAATCGTTTCAGGTATCCAGCTGAACGCTATTAGAATCAAACCAATTATGCCTAAAATGCTGAAGATTGTGAATTCCATCTGTCCTCTTTTTTATTTTAACTACAAATATAACTAAAACTTACTTCTTAATAACATTTATCCCTTTTTCATAGTTTTCCAGTGCTTTTCTCAGTGCATCGACAGCAAGATTCGAGCAGTGCACTTTTATTGGAGGCAAACCCCCAAGTTCTTCGACTATGCTCTCTTTTGATAATTTCTTGGCTTGCTCGATTGTTTTTCCTATTGCAAGTTCTGTTGTGACGCTGCTGCACGCAATCGCAGCTGCGCAGCCAAAGGTTTCAACCTTGCAATCAAGTATTTTCCTGTCTTTTATCTTGACATAAACCTTCATCAAATCTCCGCATGCAGGATTGCCCACTTCACCGATAACCAATTCCTCTCCATGCTTTAAATCTTTCTCCTCTATCTTTCCCAGATTTTTGGGATTCAAAAAATGTTTTTTGACTTTTTCAGTGTATTCCATTTTATTTCGCGAGCGGGCTTATCTTCCGCAGTTTCTCTATTACTTCTTTTAATTTATCAACAGCATAATCCAATTCTTCTTTTTTCGTGAACCTGCTGATTGTAAATCTTATTGTTCCGTGCACGACTTCGTGCGGCAGGCCTATTGCTTCCAGTACGTGGCTCGGTCTAAGGTTTATCTGGCTGCATGCGCTCCCTGTGCTGACTGCAATGCCAAAATTGTCTAGGTGCAACAAAACGCTTTCTCCTTCTACATAATTGAAGCTGAAGCTGATATTATTGCACAGTCTTTTGCTTCCTTTAGGGCCGTTCAACTTGACATCCGAAATTTCCTTTTCAACTTTTTTAATCAAATGATCTCGCAACTCTGCCATCTTCTTAACATGTTCTTTCTTTGATGCCAGCTCGACAGCTTTTCCGAATCCAACTATTCCCGCTGTATTCTCTGTGCCCGCCCTTCTGATTTTTTCCTGCTCTCCGCCATGCATTTGTGGTTGGATGCTTACATTCTTGTCAACAAACAAGGCACCTATTCCTTTTGGTCCATGTATCTTGTGGCCAGACACGGAAAGCAAATCAATCTTCATCTTTCTAACGTTGATAGGGACTTTGGTGAATGACTGAACAGCATCAGAATGGAATAAAACGCCTTTTTTCCTGCAAAGACTTCCAATTTTCTCAATATCCTGTATCGTGCCGATTTCATTGTTTGCGTGAATTACAGAAACAAGACATGTTTTTGCTGTTATTTTTTTCTCTAATTCTTTGATGTCAATAAAACCTTCAGGATCAACATCCAGATAAGTGACACTTATTCCTTTTCTCTCCAGAATCTTGCACGTATTCAGAACAGCAGGATGCTCGATCTTGGTCGTTATAATGTGATTCTTTCCTTTCTCTTTCATGTGAAGCGCAATGCCTTTTATTGCCAGATTATCAGCCTCTGTTCCGCCACTCGTGAAAACGATCTCTTCTGGACTCGCGCCAATGCTGTCTGCAATAATCTTCCTGTTTATTTCAATCGCTTCTTTCGCCTCTCTTCCAAATGAATGCAGACTGCTTGCATTTCCGTATTTTTTTGTGAAAAAAGGCAACATGGCGTCAACTACAAGAGGATCTGTTTCTGTTGTTGCCCCATTGTCTAGATAAATTCTTTTTGCCATTTTCATTTATACATTTATCACAAAACACGACCTGCATCCTTGCTTGATATGACCGTATTTTTGGTGCACTTCGCACAATAATCTTGTTTTTTGTATCAAATTAGTTATTGCTTTCAATTCCCCAAACAAATCTTCTGGGTGTTTGATAATATTAGAAACGCTTTTCTTTATTTGATCCATAATAACCTCATTGAAAGAAATGTCATTCCCCCTTTTATTCTTCAGATATTGAGAAACTGCTGCATTTGTTATGCCCAATAATTTTGCAATTTCATTCTGGCTCTTTCCTCTGCCTTTTAATTCAAAAGCGAGCCTCCTTCTGATTGCAGGAAGCACATACCAAACCTCGATTTCTTGCGGTGTTTTCCCCATCATTAACAATCGTTAATAAAGTTGTATATAAAAGTTGTGGATTTC